>NZ_JAYDCK010000003.1:3000000-3300000 GCF_034555965.1 Aquicoccus sp. G2-2 | reverse complement strand
GATGGCTGGCAAAGGGCTTAATGCAAGCCCGCGTCCCGTCAGCCCTGATCAGCTTCTGGCGCGCGACAATGTCGATCTCGACACCCCTGAAGTCGGAAAGGCCTATGCCGGACGCGTTGTCATGGTTTCAGGCGCGGGAGGGTCGATTGGCGCTGAATTGTGTCGGCAGCTGCTACATTGCAAACCCGCCGCACTGGTGCTGTTCGAAAGAAACGAATTTGCTCTCTACTCAATAGATCAGGAATTGCGGCGTGCTGGCTTGGATCTAAAGGTAAAGATTGTTAGCCGGATAGGCTCGGTTACAGACAGTGCACGCGTTGCCGGCGTTGTCGCCGAAGAAGGTGTCGATATCATCTTGCACGCAGCTGCCTACAAACATGTGCCCCTGGTCGAAGAAAACGAGCTCGAAGGCGCCCGCAACAATGTGCTTGGCACCAAGGTGTTGGCCGATATCGCGGACGAATACGGACTGGAACGCTTCATTCTGGTGTCAACAGACAAGGCCGTGCGCCCCACCAATATCATGGGCGCCACAAAACGTATGGCCGAGCTTGTCATTCAGGACAAACAGACCCGCTGCAAGAAAACCAAGTTTTCTATGGTCCGTTTTGGCAATGTACTTGGCTCTTCTGGCTCTGTGATTCCACTGTTCCAAAAGCAAATCGAAACCGGCGGCCCTGTCACCGTTACGCATCCCGATGTCACCCGCTTTTTCATGACTATTCCCGAAGCCGCACGCCTCGTTTTGCTGGCCGGGGCCTATGCGGAAGGCGGCGATGTTTTCGTGCTCGATATGGGTAAGCCACAGAAGATCATCAATGTGGCCCGGAAACTGATCGAACTTTCTGGCCGTAAAGTGAAAGACCCGGCCACCGGACAGGGCGATATCGCCATCGAAATTACCGGCTTGCGCCCCGGCGAAAAGCTCTACGAAGAACTCCTGATTGACCGCCATAATCTGCGCACAACCCCGCACCCGAAGATTCTGCGCGCCAAGGAAGATACGCTCAGCCAGACTGAAATCGCCATGATGATCCGAGATATTGAAAGCTGCATCACGCATTCAGACCCGCTGCGTCTGCGCAAAATTGTGCAGGAACGCGTCGATGGCTATCACCTGCAACACGCCATACCGGCCCAGTAGGGGACCGGTATCGGTCAGTTCTCCACGCCCGCTCCCCGAACAGCACCCAATCTACCCGGTTCTTTCTGCAACTGACCGAGTTGCATCAAATTCCACCAGGTAAAAATGCACCATTGAATTTGGAATTGGGGTATGAGAAAGACACGCGCTATTTAGTTTGTTTCGTCAGGAACCAGATGCTTGAAACTTCAAACAGGCCGATCTTGCCTCTTCAGGTGAAGGAATCCACCCCGACGAATGACGAAATTGATCTGCTTGAAGTACTGCGGACCATCTGGCGTGGAAAGCTTCTGATCATCGCCACATGCATCATTACGGTCGCTCTTGGCGTTTGGTACGCATTCTTTCACGCGGTGCCGGAATATACGGCCACTTCTATCGTCACGCTCGAAAGCCGCCAAGAAAATGTCACGGACATGGCAAGCGTGATTACCGGGCTCTCCGGCGATCAACCCACGATCAACACCGAGGTCGAGGTGTTGAAATCACGCAAGCTCATCGAAAAACTGGTGTTGGACCTCGATCTGCTGGATGATCCGGAATTCAACTCCACCTTGCGCCCCGAGCCCCAGTTCTCGATCGGCAAGGGCGTGCGCTACATCCGCGCGCTCATCCACGGGCCGGAGGTGCAACCCAAATTAAGTGATCGTGCGATCCTTGAAAAAGTGATCGACAACGTCAGCGAAACTTTGGCTATTTCGAACGTCCGTCAAAGCTATGTCTTCCGAATTCAGGCAAAATCCGAAAGCTCGCAAAAAGCCGCCGACATCGCCAACCGCCTTGCCGAACTCTATATCCAAGACCAGATCACTGTAAAATTCGACAAGACCGAACAAGCCGCCGTCTGGCTCAGCGAACGCGTCAGCGAACTACAGATCGAGTTGGAAAATGCGGAAGGCAAGCTCAAGGATTACACCAGCAATATCAATCTCATAAGCCCCGAAGGGCTTACCGCCTTGAATCGTCAGCTCAAGGAAATGCGCGACAGACGCACAGTGCTGGAAAAGGGCAGGCAGGCACAGCGCGAGAAAGCCGCACAACTTGCCCGCCTGAATTCCGATGGTCCGGATGAAGCCCTCATCACCGCCCTGAATAATGCCTCGTTGAGCGCTGCATTCGCTGATCTGCAGGCCGGGCGCTCCGATGCCATGGCCAATTTCAAACGCCGTACCCAACAACTGCTCGACCGGGCCAGATTCGATGGTAAGCGCGCCGAAGATCAGGTCGCCGCTCTCAACGGATCCATCGCCGAAGCCGAGCGCCAGATCGAAACCCAATCGCAGGAGTTGGTAAAACTACAACAACTTCAGCGGGAAGCCGAAGCCAACCGCATCCTTTACGAGGCCTTTCTTAGCCGCCTGAAGGAAACCTCGATCCAACAGGGCATTCAGCAAGCCGACAGCCGCATTCTGAGCAACGCCGCTGTGCCAACCGCCCCAACCGCGCCACGCAAGGCTCTTATTCTCGCGCTCTCACTTATGCTTGGGCTCTTTCTTGGTGTAGCCATCGTAGTGCTACGTGAACTCTCGCAAAACACATTCCGCGCCCCCGAGACTCTGGAAAGCCGCACAGGTTATTCGGTGTTGGGCAAACTGCCGATCATTCCTGCGCGCCGCCGCAAACGGGTGCTGAAATACCTCGCAGAGCGGCATAACTCCGCCGCCGTCGAAGCGATACGTGACCTGCGCACATCGCTGCTTCTGTCTAGTCTCGACAAAGAGCCGCAGGTGATCATGAGCACCTCATCAATCCCCGGCGAAGGGAAAACGACCACGTCTCTGGCCCTTTCGCAAAACCTTGCCGGTCTCGGAAAGAAGGTGCTGCTGGTCGAAGGCGATATCCGTCGCCGCACGTTCGGTCAGTATTTCGATCTTTCCGAGCGTAAAGGAATTCTCTCCGTCCTTTCGGGCGATGCCACTTTGGAAGAAGCCGTGTATCATGAGGAGATGCTGAACATCGACCTGCTCTGTGGTGAAAAGTCGACCATCAACGCCGCAGACGTTTTCTCCTCCGCCCGGTTTACCCAGTTCCTACAGGATTTGCGCAAGGTGTACGATTATATCGTGATCGATACACCTCCAGTCCTTGCGGTGCCCGATGCTCGGGTCATCGGGCAAAAAGTCGATGCTATTCTTTATTCCGTGAAATGGGACAGCACGACGCATCGGCAAGTGATCGAAGGCCTGCGTGCATTTGAAAACGTGAACGTAAAAGTAACCGGTCTAGTGCTCGGTCAGATCGACCCCAAAGGCATGCGGCGTTATGGGTATCAAGATGGCTACCAATCCTACGGCGCCTATTACGATACCTGACCGTCCTTACCGGGCGTTCCGGTAGCCTTTTGTTAAGCCTAAACGCAAATCCTCCCGGCAATAACGCATTGCCCGTCTGGAGGATTCATGTCCGATACATCCGCGAACCTGTCACTGCCTTTCATCCTGCCGTCACAGGCTCAAAAACACGTCACCCATAACGAAGCACTGCGTCGGTTGGATGCGGTCGTTCAACTCAGCGCAATTTCTGCGACCGAAACCACCCCTCCCGCCGCGCCCGAGAGCGGTGCGCGGTTTCTGCTGCCCAATTCCGCCAGTGGCACATGGTCGGGCCAGGACGCCATGATTGCTGTGTTTGAGGAAAACGCTTGGACATTTATCGCCCCGCAAAAGGGCTGGCTCATCTGGATCGAAGATGCGGAAGACCTGCTCGCCTGGGATGGTGCCAACTGGATTCCGGCCCTGCCGAACCCGGATTTCCAGAACCTCGAACATCTCGGCATTCAAACAACCGCCAACACGGTAAACCGCTTTGCTGTCGCCTCGGATGCTACACTTTTTACCCATGCGGGCGCTGGCCATCAGCTCAAACTCAACAAAGCCGCGACCGCCGACACCGCTAGCCTGCTGTTCCAAACCGGCTGGTCCGGGCGGGCTGAAATGGGCACGCCCGGCTCGGATGCGTTCGAAATCAAGGTCAGCGCAGATGGCACGGCGTTCCATACCGCCCTACATGCCGATCCCGCAACCGGCGTGGTGCGCTTCCCCTCCGGGGTCGACGGTCTCAGCCCTCCCGACTTTGGTACTGGCCAACTCACCACAACCGATTACGTTGCCTCGCGCAATTCCGGTGGCGTGACCAATGCAACCGGCCACCTCGGAACCGCATACAACTATCCAGCAGAGTTCACCTTCGATCCGAACTTCTCGCCCAATCTACCGGCCAGCTTTTCTTATGCAGGCTACAGGCCACCGCTTCTCAGTATGACGGAAAGCATTTCCGTTGACCCGAATAAGGTCTTCCGGCTGGGCTGCTATGTGCGCCAAGAAGGCCTCAGCGGCGACTGGTCGTCTTATGCCAACGGCGAACGCCATCAGCAGTATATGGGATTGCTCTGCCGCGATACCGATGGCAACGATATCCTCTCGCAGAACCATATGCGCTATCACGAGGCAGGCATCGACAGTCTCACAACACTCGCCGCCCCGTTGACCCCCGGCGATACCACGATAACGCTCAGCGACGCCTCCGGCTGGAACAGCTCCAGCAGCTATAACTATCACCGTGGGGTGATCATCTTCGGCTATCGTAGCGGGACCGGCCAACTCTATTCGCATTATAGTCGCCTGTTCCAGTTTGATCTCTTCGATCTCGGGCAGATCGACAAAACCACCAACATCATCACTCTTAACCAACCGTTCCCGGCCGCGCTCGCCAATCCTCAGCACCCTTCCGGCGTCTGGCCTGAGGGCACCTCTCTGGCGAACACCTCTGCAAGTGGCTACAAATATGCCTTCCTCTCGGCATATATCGCCCCGGAGGTGGATCGCTGGTTCCACATCACCAATTCCATCGGTGGAATCGATCATTCAGGCACCAACAATACATCCAATTTCCCGCCGGGAACTTCGGTCGTTGTGCCGTTCTGGTTGCCAAACTACAGCAACTCTTCCGGCGGCTACGGTGCCTTTCCCGATACTGGCGCTGCGCACCGGGTATGGTTCACCGGCGTTTCCGTCATGCCAGAGCCACTTGCTGCAATTCAGGCAAACTCCAACGGATCGAAAGCGATCAAGGTGCCGGTTTCGGATTTTGCAACCGGCACGATCAGTCTTGCCTCACCCTCATTCACTGTGGTTGGCGTATGAGGCATTTTGCACGCCATCTATCTCGGGTTAACCGCAAATCGCCCTGAACGCTGGCATCAGGCCAAACACCGTGCGTCGCAGCTCCCGGCCATCCAGATGCGCCGCGCCGCGCGCAACCAGAACGCAGCACCCATGTCTTCGCGATGCACTGTATCTGCGTCCGGCATGGGTGTTTGCAAAACCGGCGTTCCGGCGCGTGCCGCCAATGTCGTGTTTCGCGGTGCGAAGTGATCGGTGATGCGCGCAATTTCCGCGCGCGTGAACAGGCTGCTCGGGCGTCCAGTGCCATACTCAAGATCAAACGCAGTCTCCACCGGCGCCAGCAAGTCGCCAGTCGCAGATTGCCCTCCGGCGATTGCCAGCCGTGCCCAAACCGGCAGCGCCCGAGGCGACGCATTGGAATAGCTGTTGTTCACCGGTGATAGCTCATTCGCATCCAAAGCAAGGCCTGCCTGCCGCAGCAATCCGCCCACAAGCCCGCCCGGTCCCGTCCGCAGCGCCTCGAAATCGAGCAACCTGATATCGGCAGGGCTGAACACCGCGCAAAGCCTGTCGTAAAGCCCGGTAAAATCGCACCAGAGCCCGTCCACTATCCCGGTCTCCAGCGCCTGCTGCAACAGGATCGGCGGCGGCGGCGGCATTCGGTTTCGTGCCAGTTCAAGATAAACGGATTGCAGAAATTGCCATTGCACCCGTAACACGCACAACACCGTAATCTCGAACCCGGCGAATATCTCCCGCACCATGGCCAGATCAACCACCCCTCCCGGCCCACCTGCACGCGAAATTTCCTCGCTGGATAGAAACAGCGTCGCGTCCTGCTCGCGATGGGCTTCGGCCAGCTTGCGCAACCCAACCACCCCACCGCCGGGCAGGCGGTAAGCCGCAGGCAGCACCAGCCAATCGGTGAAAAGCCCGTGATGCCCGGTATGGCGCCCCAGTTTCGGATAGATCAGCCCGTGTTCTGCCAGCAATCGACGATTGGCGTGAAACATATCCTGAATCGTCGTCGTACCAGTCTTATGAAGCCCGATGTGCAGGATTAGCCGTGCCATGATGCCTCCCTTCCCGGTGCTGTCTCCGGCGGCGGTAAAACGGTGCACAAGGCCGGTTCAGATTCACTTACGCCAAAGGAAGGCTTCGGCGCACATAGCTCTGCCAACACGTCAAGATACATCCGCCCGAAAGTCTCGCTCGGCTCAAGCACAGCTTTCTCCGCCCATTCGTTCCAGGCGTTGATCATCAATTCCCCGCGATAGCTCCCCGCCAGCCGAAGCCTTGCGAGATCGCGCAACCAGCGGCGAAACCGCGCCGGATTGGCACCATATGCGATATGCCCTTTCGGGCCGCGCCGCGCCGTGTTGTCCCATGCCGGCATAATCCCGGCAATTGTCTGCTCCGGCAATCCGGCCCGATAGCCGCGCGAAACCGCGCGCGTGGCAACCGCCGCATAGTCATAGATCAAGCCGCCAAAATCCGTGGCCGGGCTGGCCGTCCCCATCCGGTTTCCGCCCGGCCCGCCAAACAGATAATCCTCCCCTTTCACCAATCCGTGCGGCGGCATCTCCACCCAGAAATCCACCGCGCCCCGTGGCACCTCTGACCTGTCTTTGACGTGAAAATGCACGGCGCCCAGTTCAACCTCGCCAATCCCCGCCTTTCGCCACGCCGCACGCATCCGTTTGATGCTTGCCGTCGGGTCCGGCATCTCCCCCGGTCGATAAATCACGAAACGCGGCCGCTGCCCGTCCGGCCGCTGATACCGCGGATCGCGCATATAAGGCAGGGTCGACGCAACCAGCCGCGCTTCGAACCCGTCGCGGTAGTCCTGCGGCATCAATATCTCACCGGAAAGTCCATCCCAGTTTCGCCGCCACGGCTCATTCGCCCAGCAAAGATAGAACGGGAAGTCGATGTCGGGCCGGGTCAGCAGCTTCTCCATCGGAGTTTCAAGAAGCCGCGCCGGATCGAACCAGTAGTGGTAAACGCAAAATCCATCAACACCCGCCGCCTTGGCCAATGCCCCCTGCGCGCCCATGACTTCGGTTGCGCGCAAATCGTAATAGCCCAACGCACCGGGGCGCATCGGCTGCAAATGCCCCGGATACATCGACGCCGCCGTCGTGCAGGCCCGCCATTCGGAATACCCCGCCCCCCACCAAGCATCGTTCTGCGGCGTCGGGTGAAACTGCGGCAGGTAAAACGCACTCACATAGCGCGGCTTCATCAGGCTGGCCTTGCGCGTCTGCGGCAACAATTCAGCGGTTTCGCGCAACTCCATTCCAGCCGCCCCCACCAGCGTGCCAAGTGCGCGCTCAAACGCATGTGCAAGGGTCCCGTCGACCTGCCCCCGCTCTGCTTCAAACACCGCCCGGTCCAGCTTCAGCGCGCGAATCATCCCGATAACAAGCGGTTTCAGCCAATAGATCGACCCTGCCGGGAAATTCAACGCCCCCGGCACAAGCTCCATCCGGCGCAGGATCGCCTCTGTTCCGGGCCGGTTAGAGCCCCACCATTCCTCCCCCGATAATGCTGTCCATCGGCGACCCAAAGCCCGGCATCCTCATCCTCAAGGAATGCCCGCAGATGCGCCGCCAAGCCCTCTTGCGGCAATATTCCGTCAATCAGGTGGTTGCGCCAGATATCGCCATCCGTGCGATGTGGCGATTTCTTGGTGTGGATTTTCGCCACCGCCGCATACCCGTCAAACGCCCCGGCATTGATCAGCGTCAGAAACGGCAGAATATCGCGCCCCTGATTGGCCAGACAGAACACACGCGCGCCGGGAAAGGCTTGTTCAATCAGCTGTTGCAACAGCGCGGTTTCCGTCCCGCGCCATGTCAGCGTTACAAAAAGGTCGAAGTCTATTTCAAGCCGCGTCAGCCGCTGCGCGAAATCCGGCCAGAGAT
Organism: Aquicoccus sp. G2-2; assembly: GCF_034555965.1. Classification (GTDB taxonomy): domain Bacteria; phylum Pseudomonadota; class Alphaproteobacteria; order Rhodobacterales; family Rhodobacteraceae; genus JAYDCK01. Next base: position 3,291,805 of record NZ_JAYDCK010000003.1, on the reverse strand, counting down.
CAGGGTAATAGACATGCGCATGAACCGCAAAAGCCGCCTTCTCGCGGGTCGGATCGAAGCGCAGCACCGGCGGGGCAATGGCCGGTAGCGCCTCAATGTCGGGCGCACTCAAGACCCGCCCCTCTGCACGCCCCACACTCAGGAAATGCCGAAACGGGCGCAATCCTGCGCGCGCCACATCCGGGTTAAGCCGAAGATACGCCTCCGGCGAGAAATTCGGGTTCGGGCGCAATCCCGCACCCTCCCCATGGCGCAGGAAATGACGCATGGCAAAGCGGCGATAAAGCGGATGCAGCCCGCCATGCGCCCCGCGATAGAACGATGCGTCAAACAGCCCGCTTGCCCGCAATTGCCGCAGGTAATCGCGTTCGGATGGCAGCAACACGAACAACCGCATTGCTTTCCAGAGCCGCGCGCAGAACACCCGTGTCTTTATCATGTTCACCATGCGCTCCGTGTTGCGTTTCCTCGGGGGTATAGTGGGCAAGCGTTAAACAAGCCTGAAAATCGCTTACCCATCGGCCAGAATATTGCGCGCATGGCGGCGCAGGAAAATCAGCGCCAATGCGAGTGCTGCAAGCGACAGACCCGAGACATAAAGTGCCGATGCCCCTTCCGGCACATAGCCGCCGAAAATGCCCGCGCGGGTGATCCCGATGACATGCACCAACGGGTTAAGCCGCAACCAACTGCCATATGGGTCCGGCACCGCCTCCGGCAGGAAAAGCACCCCCGAAAGGATAAACAGCGGTCTGTTCAGAATCGCCCAAAGCCGCTCCCAGACCGGAAACATCCCGAACAGAAATGCGTTGAGCGCGCCAAGGCTCAAGCCAAGCCCGGCAGCCAGCAAAAGCCCGGAGATCAGCATCGGGATATCGGGCTGCGGCGGGGCCGGTGAAATTGCCCATAGCCCGCCCAGCATCAACGCAATCACCACCGCATGTGTCAGCACCGCCAACACGAACCGCGCCACCAAGGCATCAAACCAGCTCACCGCCGGATAGGCCAGCAACGGGCGTGAAAACCGCAGCGCCACGCCGATCTTCTGTGCCAGATCGCTATAGAACATGAACGGCAGATACCCGCTGGCATAGAACAGCGCGAAATCCCGCCCCAAGGGCGGCGCGCTGAAGGCCAACCCGAACACCAGCGTCAAGAGCGCCAGCGCCGCCGCCGGTTCGGCCACCGCCCAAAGGTATCCCCCGCAGCACGGCCCTGCGATGACGCCATCTCGCGCAGGATCAAAGCCCCCACCGCACGCGCAAAACGAAAAGATGTCACCGGCGGCACAGCCTCGCCCCTTAGTCGTTTCTTGAGACTTGTTGTGTAGGCAGACGAGGTGAAGATTTCCTTAGCCATGGATCAGGAGCCCGCTTTTCGCCGATGAACCTGCTACCCACTCAACTCCGCCTCGCGCGTGCCGTCCCGCTGCCCGCGCACCGGCCCGCACATATGCCCACCGCGCGCGCACCCGGCCCCGGCGCGGCGCTTCCCGGCGTCGCACCGCGCGCCCGGCTGCACCGTCGGCATCGCGCCATCATTGCCAGCTTTGCCAGTCTGGTGCTTTTTCCATTGCTCTTCTCGGCGTGGTATCTTTTTGTGCGCGCCGCCGATCAATATGTCTCACAAGCCAGTTTCACCGTCCGCTCGGAGCGTTCCGCGCTCACGCTTGGCGCGCTTGAAGGGCTGTCCGCACTCACCGCATTCAGCGGCGGCAGTTCCACTGAAACCGCCCTTTTGCGCAGCTATCTCACTTCGCAGGCTCTGGTGTCACGGGTTGAGCGGGAGCTGCACATCTCCGCGCTCTGGTCCGCCGCCCCCGGTGATCCGGTCTTTGCCTATCACCCGTCCGGCACGATCGAAGACCTTACCGGCTACTGGCCGCGCATGGTGCATATCTCCGATAATCCCGGCTCCGGTATCCTCACCGTCTCGGTGCGCGCTTTCTCGGCGATTGATGCCCAGCGCATCGCACAGGCCGTCGAGGTGGCCAGCACAGAAATGATCAACCACCTCGCCGATCAGGCACAAGCCGAAACCCTGCGCTTTGCCGGGGCGGAACTGATCAGGGCACAGGCACGCCTTGCCACTGCCCGCAGCCGGCTCGCCGCATTCCGGGCCGAAACCGGCATGGTCGACCCGAAATCGGATGTCACCACCGAAACCGGCGTGCTCGGTATGTTGCAGGGGCAGCTTGCCGAGGCGCTTGTTGAACAGGCCATGCTCGACACCGAAGCAGAGGCCGCCTCCGCCCGGCGCAACGCAGTCAACCGCGCGCAAAAACACGAGGTCGCCCGCCGCATCACCGTCCTGCGCGCCCGAATCAAGGATGAGCGCACTGCCGTCGGCGCAGGCGAAGCGCGCGATTTTTCTGCCCAGCTTGCGCAGTATGAACGCCTTGAAACCGACCTCGAATTTGCCCGCGAAGCCTATCTCACCACGCGCAAGGCCCATGAAGCCGCCCGTGCGGAGGCCAGTCATCAAAGCTTCTATCTCGCCAGCTTCGCCCCGCCGCCATTGGCCCAGCGCGCGCTCTACCCACGGCGCTGGCTCATTCTCGGGGTTGGCGCGCTGTTCTTGCTGCTCGGCTGGGCCGTTATCGTGCTCTCCGCCGCTGCCCTGCGTGATCGGACATAAAAGGCAACCGCAATGATCACACTCGAAGCGCTCTGCAAAACCCACATGCTCAACGGGATTCGCAAGACCGTTGCCCGCGATCTCGATTTCAGCTTCCCCCGGGGGAATGTATCGGGCTTCTGGGCCGCAACGGGGCGGGAAAGTCCACGCTTTTGCAACTCATCGCCGGTCTCATCCCACCCGATTCCGGCCGCGTCATTCGGCGTGGCAGCATCTCTTGGCCCGTGGGATTTCAAGGCAGCTTTCACCCCGATCTCACCGGCGCGGAAAACGCCCGTTTCGTCGCCCGGCTCTATGGGGTCGATACCGGCGCCATGGTGGCATTTGTCGAAGGGTTCGCCGAACTCGGGGCGCATCTGCACCTGCCGGTGCGCAGCTATTCCTCGGGCATGAAAGCCCGCCTCGCCTTCGCGGTTTCGATGGCGGTGCCCTTTGATACCTACCTGATCGACGAAGTCACTTCAGTCGGCGATGCCGCCTTTCGCGCCCGCTCCGAAGCCATGCTGCGCGACAGGTTGCGCAACGCGGGGGCGATCATCGTCTCCCACGCCCTGCCGATGCTGCGCCATATCTGTGGCCCCGGTCTGGTGCTCGAAAACGGGCGGCTGTTCTTTTATGCCCGGATCGAACGGGCGATCGAGCATCACCAACACCTGATGCAGAACCGCCTGCCGCCATGGATGCAATAACCCATGTCGTTCACGCTCCTCATACCCAGCCACAACGGCGCCACACACTTGCTTGCGCAATTACAAAGCCTTGCCGCTCAAACGCATCGTCCCGCGCGCCTCATCGTCTCCGATGATGGCTCCGCCGATAAAACGCGCGAAATCCTCTTTGGCTTCGCCCGCACCGCCCCCTTCCCGGTCGCGCTCAAAACCGGCCCTTGCCGTGGCTGGCCGTCCAACATGACCGCCCTCATCCGCCATGCCCCGCCCGATGCGCCCGCTGCCTTTGCCGATCAGGACGATGCATGGCTACCTGACCGGCTTGCCCGCGCCGCCGCCGCCTTTGCCTCCCTGCCGCCCGGCCTGCCCGCGCTGCATTGCGGCCGCCGCATCATCACCGATGCCACCTTGCGGCCCCGAACGCTTTCGCGCCTGCCCCGGCATCCGCCCGGTTTTTGCAATGCCATGGTCGAAAACGTCGCCCCCGCCAATACCATTGCCCTCAACTCGGCGGCACTAGCCTTGGCACGAATCGCGAGCTTCGATGCCAGCGCGCCCGCGCCCTTCCCTGATTGGTGGCTTTACCAATTGATCACCGGCGCAGGCGGGCAAGTGATTTTTGACCCCGCGCCGTTGCTCTATTATCGCCAACACGGGGCGAACCACTTTGGTGCCGCGCATGGTCTGCCTGCCCGGCTGTCCCGGCTCATACGCCTGTTTGATGGCAGCTATCATGGTTGGCGGAGGGCACAGATACACTGCCTGTCCGCCTCCTCAACGCGGCTCACCCCTGCCGCCCGCGCCGTGCTTAGCCGCGTCCATGCAGGCCAGCACACGCGCGGTGTCACGCGCCAATCACCGCTCGAACAAGTTGCCTTGCGTCTCGCCCTCGCGCTTGCTCGCACCTGAGCCTGAGCCTGAGCCTGATTAGCCAACCCTTTTTTGCAGACCCAGTATTTTCAGCAAATCAAACCGATTTGCCGCTCGGCGGCCATAATCCCGTCTCGCCACCGGACTGCTTGGCCCGCATGGTATCGCGCATTCAACCAGCGGACATGCCATGCCCTTCCTGTCTTATCGTGCCACCCTTGCCCAGCCGAGCTGGCCTTACCTCACCGGCATCGCCGATATGCTCCCGGTCGAAACGGCCTCCGGTCACTTTCTCTATTCCGGCAGCGAAGCCACAGGCGGCATCACCGGCTTCTCGCTCTCCAACGGTGGCACGGCCAGCCTCGCTGGCCAATGGCTCGTCAACGGCCATGGCGGTGATTTCCGGCTCACCGATCTGGCACTTTCACAGGCAGGCGGCACCGCGCATCTCATCACTGCCGAAACCGATGTCTCGGCTCATATCGAAAGCTATCGCCTGTCCTCCTCCGGGAACCTCACCGGTACTGGCCAGCTCTCCTATTCCGGCGCCACGCCGCCCGCGACTGGCCTTGTTCACGCCTTCAGCGTCTCCGGCACAGACCTTGTCGCCACCGCGGACCCTGACACACCCGGCCTGATGCTCTGGCAGGAAAACGCCTCCGGCAACCTCTCCTACCGCAGCACGCTCGTTCCCACGCCCAAAGTCGCGCTAGAGCATATCTCCGATATCGCCAGCCTCGATCTGGGCACCAACACCTACATGCTCACCACCTCGGCCAAGACCAACGCGATCAGCAGCTTCGCCGTATCCGCCTCTGGTCAGGCAAGTCTGGTTGACACGCTCGACAACGCCTCCGGCTTCTGGGCGTCCGGCCCCGATGACATCACCCTGTTGTCGGCCTTCGGCACCCAATACGCGGCTGTCGGCGGCACCAATTCAAGCTCGATCACGCTGATGGAAATCGCGCAGAACGGCGCGCTTCATATTACCGACCATGTGGTTGACACGCTCGCCACCCGGTTTTCGCATATCGACGCCCTCACCAGCTTCAACATTGGCAGCCGTGGCTTTCTTCTGGCTGGCGGTGGGGATGATGGTCTCAGCCTGCTCGAAGTCCTGCCTGACGGGCGGCTCATCCCGCATGAAAGCTTGGCGCAGTACCCGGGCTGGAGCCTCGCCGATGTCACCTCAATCGAAGCCGTCGATACCGGCAGCGAAATACAGATTTTTGCTGCGGGCACAGGTGAGCAGGGCATAACCCAACTGACTCTCCCCAAAGCGTCGATTGCCAATCCCGGAATCGGCACCACCGCCGCCAACTACTTCTCCGGCGGTAGCGCCAGCGATCTTTTCTATGGCGATGGTGGTAACGACACCCTGTTTGGCGGCGGCGGCGATGACGTGCTCTATGGCGGTGCCGGGCAAGATTACCTAACCGGCGGGGCCGGGGCGGATGTGTTCATCTTCGATGCCGATACGGCAACCGACCGGGTGCAGGATTTTCAGCTTGGCACCGACAAGCTTGATCTTGGTCGTTGGGGCCGGATCTACGATGCCGCCTCGCTCACCATTGGCGCACGCAACGATGGCGCTTTGATAAAATACGATGGCCATTCCGTCCGCCTCTACAGCGCCGATGGCAGTCGGCTGGACGCTTCAGACTTCTCAAATGACGACTTCCTGTTCACCGGCAATGGCCAACTTCTTGCAGAACACGCCGCCAATTCCGGCGCAGATTCCGGCGCTTTGATCACCGGCCTCGGCGGCGGCATGGGGTTTGGCGAAACCGCGCTCGCCCGGTCCGATGACGGCAGCGTCACAATTGATGCCAGCGCGCTGTTTTCCGGCGGGCTCCACTACTTTGGCAACAATTACTCGGGCGCTGACATCAGCGTGAACACCAACGGCACCGTCTCGCTTGGCGGCGCGCTCTCCGCCCATCCCCAAGCGGCGGGGTCGGCAACGCCACAGGCCGATGTCATCGCCCCGTTCTGGGCCGACATCGACACGCGCACCGATGGCTTCGGCCCCGAGAGCGGCCAAATCTGGGTCGATCAGAGCGCCGCCACCCATACCCTCACCGTCACCTGGGCCGATGTCGGTGCCTATCGCTTCGATGCCGGGGCAACCAACAGCTTCCAGCTTCAGCTCTCCGACCACGGGCAGGGTGATTTCGATATTTCCTTCCGCTATGGCCATATCGGCTGGACCGATGACGGCGCGCGCGCCTTTCTCGCAGGCACTCGCCTGCCAGAACCTATCGGTCTTTCTGCCCCCCATTGGCGCTTGATGAAACCTCGGGCAACACTGGCTATACCGGTGTCTGGACCTGGCAAATGCGCGGCGGCACCGTCGGCGCCGCCACCACCGCCGATGGCCTTGCCCGGTTCGGCACCGATGCCGGCGACGTGCTCACCGGCGGGGCCGATGGTGACCTGCTCAAAGGCTATGACGGGCCGGATATCCTGCGCGGCAACGATGGCGCGGACTGGCTCTATGGCGGCGATGGCGCGGATACACTGAACGCAGGCGCAGGCGCTGATAACATCTTCGGCGGAGACAGCAGCGCCGACCTGCGCGACGTGGTCTATGCCGGGGCTGGCAACGATACGGTTGATGCGGGCTATGGCAACGATCTGGTTTACGGCGGCGATGGCGACGATGACATTGCCGGTGGATTCGGCGTTGACGAACTGATCGGTCAGGGCGGCAATGACGTGATTACCGGCTCGGCCTGGTCAGACGAAATTTTCGGCGGAGAGGGTGACGATTTCCTCAATGGCGGCTTCGGCTGCGACCGGCTCAATGGTGGCAGCGGGGCGGACCGCTTCTATCACTTGGGTATCGCCGATCACGGCAATGACTGGATTCAGGACTACAACGCCGCCGAAGGCGATGTGCTGCTTTATGGCGAAGGGGCCGGGCCCGCCACGGCGTCCGATTTTCTGGTGCAATACACCGAAACCGCGGGCGCTGGTGTGTCCGGCACCGAAGAGGCCTTCATCACCCATATTCCGTCCGGCCTGCTGATGTGGGCGCTCGTCGATGGCGCCGACCAAGACCACATCTACCTTCGCACGGGTGGTGATACATTCGATCTTCTGGGCTGAATCCGGGGCCACGCTTCGGGCGGATTTTCGCCAGTGTTGCATTCCACCCCGTTTCCGCTTTTTCTGCCGGTTTTCCGACAAGCAGGCTTGCGTGCCCCTTGTCTTTTAGGGCAACAGATAAAAAACACTCGGGGGCGAAGTGGTGCAGATACGGCGACTATTGGTTGTATTGAGTCTTTTGACACTCAGCGCGTGCGGCGTTGCCTACAATTCATCCAAGGTGCCCGACGACGACAAAAATGTGGTGGTCGTCCCGCTCAATGTTGCAACGGCAGAGCAGGCCAACCGCTCGAAATATCGCCCACGCCAACTTCCCAAGGCGTTCTTTCAAAATGCAGGCGGCGCGCGTGGTATGCGCGGCATCGGCACCACACCCGAACCCGTGGTCGACGCCCAAAACCGGCCCACATCGCTGGCCATGCGTGTGCCCCCATCAGCCCCCGACGCCCCCTATCATATCGGTATCGGCGATGTGCTGATTCTCGCCACCAAGAACAGCGGTTCAACGGTTCAGGAACTCAGCGGTTTGCTGGCAGCACAAAGTCGGCGTCAGGGCTACACCGTTCAGGACGATGGCGCCATCGCCATCCCCGATGTCGGCCGTGTGCCCGTGGCCGGAAAAACCCTCGAAGACGCCGAAGCACTGGTCTTTGACACCCTCGTGCGCAATCAGATCGACCCGTCTTTCAGTCTTGAGATCGCCGAGTTCAATTCCAAGCGGGTTTCCATCGGCGGCGCCGTCAAAAACCCCACCGTGGTGCCAATTCAACTCACCCCGCTGCGGCTAAGCGAAGCCCTTTCCGCTGCGGGCGGCATCGGCACCGATGATCAGAAATATACCACCATCCGCATCTACCGTGATGGCGTGCTCTATCAGATCCCGCTGTCGGAATATCTCAAGCAACCCGCGCTGCAAAAGCTGCGTCTCGCCGCCGATGACAGCATCTTCGTCGATACCGAATACGAACTTCAGAAAGCTCAGGCTTATTTCACCGAACAAATCACCCTCGCCGATTACCGTCAGCGCGCCCGCGCTGCGGCCCTGACCGAACTGGATACCGAAATCAACTTGCGCCGCGCCGCGCTTGATGAAGCACGCACCAATTTCCAGGCCCGTATGGAGCTTGGCGGGGTGAAGCGCGATTACGTCTATGTTGCCGGTGAAGTGACCAAACCGTCGCGCTTTGCGCTGCCGTTCGGCCAACAGGCGACGCTCGCAGATGCGCTTTATGACGGTGGCGCATTCTCCAACAAAACCGGTGATCCGACGCAAATTTACGTGCTACGTGCCTCGCCGTCGAAAGCCAATCCCAACCTCGTCACAGCACTCCACCTTGATGCGCGTAACGCGGCCAATCTTGTCACCTCAACGCGGCTGCAAATGCGCCCCAACGACGTGATTTTCGTTGCCGAGCAACCTGTCACAAGATGGAACCGTGTGTTGCAACAAGTTGTGCCGTCGCTGATTACATCCTCGGTCGCTGCGGCCTCGAATTAGGGCGGGTCGCTTTAACGATTATGGGTAAACGCAATACCCCATAACCAGTTTCTTGCGAGGCGGATTTTTGGCCATACCGTTTCAATGGCATCCGTTGCGATGCATGGCATTCTGGCCCTTTTACGACACGAATACCGCCACAACCCCGATGGCACATAGAGCCAACAACAACAGCCAAATTCTGTTCAGCATGTTTGTCGGCGCGTAGCATGCACCACACTTGCGCGCACCATAGCGCAAACCGTGCCCACACTCCGGACACTTGAAAACCCGAACCACCATATTCGCTCTCCGAATATTAGTCTTGTCGTGCAACAGCATGAATGCGTTTGGCCTGCGCTACGTCAAAATTACCGGCGCGCGGAAAACAACTAAACCGATGAAATCACCGCCCACGCTTATAATAGGAACTGACGGCAAACAATCCTGTTCGGCAGTATCCATCAGCGAAAGCGTCACGCCTTTAACCTAAGCCATCAGGCGAACAACGGGCGCGTGCTGGCACTCATCTCCTGCACGACGTTCCTGCCAATGCCTGCGAGTCAGCTTCTTACCGCCCAGTGCCCCCAACCAGCGCATGAATCGTGCGCCAGATGATCCATAGATCAAGCGCAACTCCCTGATCGCGGCGGTAGCGCAGGTCAAGCATCACCCGCGCCTCATAGCTCAGCGCGTTTCGCCCGCTCACCTGCCATAGCCCGGTCAATCCCGGCCGCCCGGCGCAATAGATCTTTGCCGCCGCCCCATAGAAACTGCGCAACTCATCGCCCGGCACCGGGCGTGGCCCGACAAGGCTCATGTCGCCACGCAACACGTTCCAAAGCTGCGGCAACTCATCAAGGCTATAGCGGCGCAGGACCACACCCAGCCGCGTCACCCGTGGATCAACCGACAGCTTCGCACCTTGTGCCCATTCCCGGCGCAGTGCCGGGTTATGCTCCAGAAACTGCGCAAGCCGTCTCTCCGCCCCCGGTTGCATGCTGCGAAATTTCCACATGTCGAACATCCGCCCGGCATGGCCAACACGCCGCTGGCGAAAGAATATCCCACCGCCCTGCGCCCAAAGCACGCCCGCAATAGCGACGGTTAGCGGTAAGGTAAGCAGCAACAAAACCACCGCCGCCGCCACATCGAACACCCGCTTGCCAACGCCCGCCGGTTCCCGGCTGCGGCATGGGTCTGCAAACGCTTTTCTGGAGTGAGCAATCTGGTACATGCCCGACAGATTGCCGTGTCGGGCTTAGCCAAGCGTTAAAGCCGGCGGGTTTGACCAATAACTGCCCTGCAAAATATCAGAGATTTTAGGCAATTACCCAAACCCCCGCCAATCGCCGCGCCCTACGATGCCAAAGCGGTCCGCCAAAAACCTGACTTACGGGCTCTTGACGGACCACAGTGCAAGACATGAGCGCCCAACGCGCCCCGCCTTTCCCTGATGTCTCAGGTCACAGGCGGGATGCCTTATGCCAGATCAAAACGATCCGCATCCATCACCTTGGCCCACGCCGCCAGGAAATCGGTAACAAACTTCTCCTCCGCGTCGTTCTGACCATAGACTTCCGCCAGCGCCCGAAGTTGCGAGTTTGAACCAAACAGCAAATCAACCCGCGTGCCGGTCCATTTCACCGCCCCGCTGGTCAGGTCACGCCCCTCATAAACCCCCGCTTCCTCTGCCGGTTTCCATGCCGTTTGCATATCAAGCAGGTTGACGAAGAAATCATTGCTAAGCGTGCCCGGTCGATCCGTCAGAACGCCATGCGCAGCGCCGCCATGATTGGCCCCCAAAACCCGCAAGCCCCCAACCAGCACCGTCATCTCCGGCGCCGTCAGCGTAAGCAACTGCGCCCGGTCGATCAAAAGCTCTTCCGGCGAAATGGTGAAATCGGTTTTCAGGTAGTTCCTGAACCCATCAGCGACCGGCTCAAGCGCCTCGAAACTTTCCACATCGGTCTGCTCTTCATGGGCATCCATCCGCCCCGGTGTAAACGGCACTTCAATCTCATGCCCGGCCAGCTTTGCCGCCCGCTCAATTCCCGCCGCACCGCCAAGTATGATCAGATCAGCCAGCGAAACCCGCTTGCCATCCTTGGCCTCACCGTTGAACGCGCCCTGAATGCTTCTAAGCACCAGCAACACGCGCTTCAATTCCTCCGGTTCATTGACCTCCCAATCCTTCTGCGGCGCAAGCCTGATACGCGCGCCATTGCCGCCACCGCGATAATCCGAACCGCGGAAGGTCGACGCCGAAGCCCAGGCCGTCCGCACCAGATCCGCCGTGCTCAACTCCGCATTCAGCAGCTCCGCCTTCAACGCGGCAATGTCATCCGCATCAATCACCGGGTGATCCAGCGCCGGAATCGGGTCTTGCCAGATCATTTCCTCATCCGGCACTTCCGGGCCAAGATAGCGGCTCTTCGGCCCCAGATCGCGATGCGTCAGCTTGAACCATGCCCGCGCATAGGCATCGGCGAACTGGTCCGGGTTCTCATGGAACCGCTTGGAAATCGGACCATAGATCGGATCATAGCGCAGCGCCATATCGGCGGTGGTCATCATCAGCGGCATGGTCCTCTTGTCCGGGTCTTCCGGGTCGGGCGCCATATCTTCTGGTTTCAAATCTTTCGCCGCCCATTGATTTGCCCCTGCCGGGCTTTTCACCAACTCCCATTCATAACCGAACAGCACATCGAAATAGCCGGTGTCCCAACTGGTCGGGTTGGGCGTCCACGCGCCCTCAATCCCGCTGGTGATTGCGTCACGCCCCTTGCCCGACCCATAGCTCGAAAGCCAACCAAGCCCCATCGCTTCAATCGGGGCGGCTTCCGGCTCCAGTCCGACCAATCCGGCATCCCCCGCGCCATGCGCCTTGCCAAAGGTATGTCCCCCCGCCGTCAGCGCCACGGTTTCTTCGTCGTTCATCGCCATACGTGCGAAGGTCTCGCGAATATCGCGCCCCGAAGCCAACGGGTCCGGGTTTCCGTCTGGCCCTTCCGGGTTCACATAAATCAAGCCCATCTGCACTGCGGCCAACGGGTTCTCCAACTCGCGCTCGCCGGTATAGCGGCTGTTTTCCATGTCGCTGGTTGCCAGCCACTCGGTCTCCGCGCCCCAGTAAACGTCTTCTTCCGGTTCCCAGATGTCTTCCCGGCCCCCGGCAAAACCAAAGGTCTTGAACCCCATCGATTCCATCGCGCAATTGCCCGCCAGAACCAACAGATCGGCCCACGAAAGCGCATTGCCATATTTCTGCTTGATCGGCCAAAGCAGTCGCCGCGCCTTGTCCAGATTGCCATTGTCGGGCCATGAATTCAGCGGTGCAAACCGCTGGTTGCTATGCCCCGCTCCGCCGCGCCCGTCGCCGGTGCGATAGGTGCCCGCACTGTGCCATGCCATGCGCACGAATAGCCCGCCATAATGGCCATAATCCGCAGGCCACCACTCCTGACTATCGGTCATCAGCGCATAAAGGTCGTCCTTCACCGCCTTCAGGTCAAGCTTACCAAACGCTTGGCGATAGTCGAAATCACGCCCCAGCGGATCGCATTTTTCCGAATTCTGCGCCAGAATCCTCAGGTTCAACTGGTTCGGCCACCAATCCCGGTTCGAGCGCATACTCACATTCGTCGCCCCGTGCATCACCGGGCATTTGCCAATATCGTTGCCGTCCATGATCTCTCTCCCTTTTCGGTCAGCGCCTGAACATCTCTCACAGCGAAAGCCGCGCATTCAGCCGGATGCTTCCGTTTATCATGGTTGAGCGTAGCAAAGCCGGACAATTGGAAAAAGTTGCATTTCCTGATTGCCATTATAAGCTTTGATTATGATCAACTTTACCCTGCGCCAATTGCGCTATTTTGAGGCCCTCGCACAGCACGGCCATTTCGGGCGCGCGGCGATAGCCTGTTCAATCTCTCAACCCGCTCTTTCGATGCAAATCAAGGAGTTGGAAGAAACACTCGGCTCTGCCCTGTTTGATCGCGGTGCCCGTCAGATCCGGCTCACCGGTTTCGGGGAAGAATTCGCTCACCACGTGCGCGAAATCCTGCGCAGCGTCGATGAACTGGGCGAACTCGCGCGTGCATCGCATGATCGGCTGATCGGGCGGTTGCGCATCGGCGTCATCCCGACCATCGCGCCCTACCTCTTGCCCACCATCATTACGGCCCTCACCCAAAAACATCGCGGGCTCGATATCCACGTCCGCGAAACTCTCACCGTCACGCTGTTGCAGGAACTCGAAGCCGGTCGCCTTGATACCGCCATCGTCGCCCTGCCAATTTCCGAGCCAGCCTTAAGCGAAACTGCCCTATTCTCGGAAAACTTCGTTCTCGTCCGCCCCAAGAAGGACGCAGACAAACCCATTCCCAGCCGGGAAGGCCTGCGCGAAATGCGCCTTCTGTTGCTGGAAGAAGGGCATTGCTTTCGTGATCAGGCGCTCTCGTTCTGCTCGATCCAACCGGCGCTGGCGCATGACGGGCTTGATGCAAGCTCGCTCTCGACATTGGTGCAAATGGTCGGCGCGGGCATCGGTGTTACCCTCATCCCCGAAATGGCCGTGCCGGTGGAAACCCGGTCGGCGGCGGTCTCCATCTCCCATTTTCCCGCACCGCAACCTGAACGCTCGATCGGCATGATCTGGCGCAAATCCAGCCCGCTCAAGCATCAACTGGAAGCCCTCGCCGGAACCGTCCGCGATGCGGCCCTCAACGCGCTTTAATGCGTTTCAGGCATTGGCCGCCTGCTGCAACGCGCCCAGCATTGCATCCGCCTTCGGCTGCAACTCATGCACCGCCTTCTCCTTCACCGGGCCATAGCCACGAAACTCCATCGGAACCTCAAGAAGCGCGCGCGCGTCTTTGGCGGTTTCCTCTGTCACCAACGGCGGCAGCGTCGCCAACACTGCCTCAAACCAGCCGATCAACGCAACCTCCCGCTTGCGCTCCCCGAAATAGCTGAACGGATCAAACGCACCGCCGCGCAGCCCCTTGAACCGCGCCAGCCCGCTCAACGCGGTGGTGAACCACGGCCCGAACCGGCGCTTGAGCGGGCGGCCCCGGCCATCCTTGCGCCATGACAGAAGCGGCGGCGCCATGTGATAATTGATCCTGAAGCCCGGCTCGAATTCCTCCGCCAACATATCGGCGAACTCGGGCTGCATATGAAGCCGCGCGACCTCGTATTCATCCTTCACCGCCATCAACTTGAAAAGCGACTTCGCCGCCGCTGTGGCCAAGCCGTCGGCCTGTTCCTCAGGCAAAGTGGCGGGCAAGGCGGCGCGGAAATCCTCAATCGTGGCGCGATAACGCGCGCCGTAGGCAGCGTTCTGATAGTCGCTCAGGAAAACCTCGTTGCGCGCCATCAGTGCCGTGAACGAAAGCGCCTTCGGCCCACTCTCATGCGGCGTCACCGCCTCCGGCCTCGCGGCCAAAACTCGGCCCAGATCAAAGGCGCGCCCGTTCTTCTCCACCGCCACGGCATTGAGCGTGATCGCCTGTTTCAACGCCATCTCGCTTACCGGCACCAACCCACTCTGCCACGCAAAGCCCAGCATCATCACATTGGCAAAAACGCTGTCGCCAAGGAACTGCTCGGCCAGCGCATTGGCATCGAACCCCGAAACACAATCATCACCGACCACCCGCCGGATCGCCGCTTCGCGCTCATCGACCCGCAACTGCGCATCGCGCTTCAGCACCAGATCGCCGGTCGGCATTTCCGCCCGGTTCAAAACGACATGCGTGCCCCTGTGGTAATAGGCCGAGGCACGCGGCGCTGACGATACCACGATATCACAGCCGATCACCGCCGCCGCGCCGCCCAAATCGGTGCGCACCTGATGGATCGTCTCCGGCGCCTCACCCAGCCGGATATAACTCAGCACCGTGCCGAATTTCTGCGCGAACCCGGTGAAATCAAGCACGCTCGCCCCCTTGCCTTCCAGATGCGCCGCCATAGTGATTAGCGCGCCCACCGTCACCACCCCGGTCCCGCCAACGCCCGTCACCAGCAAATCATAAGGCGCGGCCAGCCCCGGCAAAGCAGGCTCGGGCACATCGCCCAGAAGTGCCGACAAGTCGATCTCCGCGCCGCTTTTCTTGCGCCGAACAGCGCCTTCCAGCGTCACGAAACTCGGGCAAAACCCGTTCAGACAGGAAAAATCCTTGTTGCAGGTCGACAGGTTGATCTTGCGCTTGCGCCCGAACTCGGTTTCCAGCGGCTCAACGCTCAGGCAGTTACTTTCCACCGAACAATCACCGCACCCTTCGCACACTGCCGGGTTGATGAAAACGAACCGCTTGGGGTCTTCCATCGTGCCGCGTTTGCGGCGGCGGCGCTTTTCCGTCGCGCAGGTCTGCTCATAGATCAAAACACTGGTGCCCGGCACCTCGCGCAGCTCAAGCTGCACGGCATTCATCTCTTCACGCGGATGAAAGCTGGTCCCGCGCGGGAAATCGGCGCGCTGGAACTTGCCAATATCGTCCGACACCAGCGCAATCCGTGCCACCCCTTCGGCGCGGCAGGTCTGCGCAATTCCCAAAACACTCACCGGCCCGTCCACCGGCTGCCCGCCGGTCATCGCCACCGCGTCATTGTAAAGGATCTTGTAGGTGATGTTCGCCCCCGCCGCGACCGCCTGCCGGATCGCCAATGAGCCGGAGTGATACCACGTCCCCTCCCCAAGGTTCTGAAACATGTGCTTGCCGCCGTTGAACTTCGACGCCACCACATGCGGCACCCCTTCGCCGCCCATCTGGGCATAGCCGCCGGTGTCGCGATCCATCCAGCTTGCCATCACATGACAGCCGATCCCCGACGCCGCCTTGCTGCCCTCGGGCACCTTGGTCGATGTATTGTGCGGGCACCCCGAGCAGAAATAGGGCGTGCGCGCGGCCCCTCCACGTTCAACAATTCCGGCGGATGATCAGTCAGCGCGCGGGTCTTCTCCAGCAGCTTTTCCTCGGGGAAGAACGCATCCAGCCGCTCCGCCACCACCGGCACCAGATCAAGCGGGCTCAACTCTCCGGTCCACGGGATCAGCGGATCACCTGCCGCGCGGTGCTTGCCAACCATCTTGTCAGGCTTGGCCCCCGGCCAGTCATAGAAATATTCCTTGAACTGGCTTTCGATGATGCCGCGCTTTTCCTCGACGACCAGCACTTCCTTCTTGCCGCGCACGAAATTCAACGCATCGCGCCGCCCCAGCGGCCACACCATGCCGACCTTGTAAATGTCGATCCCCAGCCGCCGACAGGCCGCTTCATCCAGCCCCAGAAGCCTGAGCGCTTCCATCAGGTCAAGATGCCCTTTGCCGGTGGTCACGATGCCGAAAACCGCGTCCTTGATGTCATAGATATGCCGGTCAATCGGGTTCGCCTCGACAAACGCCTCAACCGCGCGCAGCTTGTGCCCGATCCGTGTCTCGATCTCCGTGCTGGGCAGGTCAGAGCCGCGCACATGCAGCCCCCCGGCGGCAACTCGATCTCGGGAAAGACGAAGCCCCGGTCCGCCTGCAATTCCACCGATTGCCCGCTTTCCACCGTCTCCGAAATCGCCTTGAACCCGACCCATGTGCCCGAATACCGGCTCAGCGCCAGCCCGTATTCCCCGAACTCAAGGTATTCTGCCACGTTGGCGGGGTTCAGCGTCGGCATGAACCACGTCATGAACGCCACGTCCGACTGATGCGGCATCGACGACGAAACACAGCCGTGATCATCCCCCGCCACCACCAATACACCGCCCTTGCGCGAAGACCCATAAGCATTGCCATGGCGCAGCGCATCGCCCGAACGGTCAAGCCCCGGCCCCTTGCCATACCACATCGAAAACACGCCCTCGACCTCTGCCGCAGGGTCAAGCGCCGCCTGCTGCGCGCCCAGAACCGCAGTCGCGCCCAGATCCTCGTTCACCGCTGGCATGAAGGTAATCTTCGCCGCCTCGGTTTCCGCTTTCGCGCGCCACAGTTCCAGATCAAGCCCGCCCAGCGGTGAACCGCGATAGCCCGAGATAAACCCCGCCGTGTTCAGCCCCGCCGCCCGGTCGCGCCGCGCCTGATCAAGCATGATGCGCACCAATGCTTGCGTCCCGGTCAGAAAAACGCGGCCCTCATTGCGCGCATACCTGTCGGACAGGGCGTAAGGCTCGAATTGCTGGGATTCATCATTCATCGCTGCGACTCCGGTTTTCCCAGAGCTTACCATAGTCATGCGAAAAATCTGATCTATTCAGCCGCGCTTTAACTTGGTATCTGGAAAATCATGCCATATATTCTTCATTTTCCGAAAGGCTTGACCATTTGAACCTTGATCCCCGAGACAAGCACCTCCTCGCGCTGCTGCAAACCGATTGCCGTCTCTCCAACGCAGAACTGGCCGAGCGCGTCGGCATGTCTGCTTCGGCCTGCTGGCGCCGGGTGCGCGCGTTCGAAGAGCAAGGCATCGTCGAGCGCTACAAGGCCGAGGTATCGCCGCAAGCCGTCGGCCTCGCCTTTCAGGCGCTCGTGCATGTTCAACTCACCCGCCACATCCCCGAACATCTCAGCCAGTTCATCACCGCAATCGAAGCGCGCCCCGAGGTGCTCGATTGTTACGCGACAACAGGTCAGGGCGATTACTACATGCGCGTCCTCTGCCGCGATATCGCCGCCTATAATGCATTTCTCGAAGATTTCCTGTTCTGCCTGCCGGCGGTCCAGAGTGCGCAAACCAACGTCGTCCTGCGCGAAATCAAACGCAGCTACGCAATTTCCGTCTGACCCACCGCCAACCGTCATGTCATGCACTGCCCGAACCGCTCAACCGCATCGCGCGGCTTGTCTTGCGCTTGGTTTGTGAGGCAAACTCGATAAATTCAAACCGCAATGGATACACCCCACATGTCTCAAACCAGCCTCTTTTGTTTCTCGCCGCGCGACCCTGAGGAGGGGCACCGCAGCGCGACCTCTCTCGAACTCATCTTCGATCTGGCCTCGGTCATCGCCATTGCCGGGGCGGCGCATGGTCTCGCCCACGCAATCGAATCCGGCCACATCTTCGAGGGGGTTATCGGGTTCTTCGGCAGCTTCTTCATGATCTGGCTGGCGTGGATGAACTACACTTGGTTCGCCTCCGCCTACGATGACGATTCCTCCACCTTCCGCCTGCTGACCATGGTCATCATGATGGGCGCATTGATGCTCGCGGCAGGCATCAGCGCAGTTTTCGCGTTGCAACCCATATGGCTTGCCCTGCTTGGCTTCATCGTCATGCGGCTTGGCATGGCGGTGTGCTGGCTCAGCGCTGCACGGGGCGATCCGGCGCGCCGCCGCACCGCCCTTCACTATGCTGCCGGCATCCTCGTGCTGCAAATCTACTGGATCGCAATGGTTACGCTGATTCCGCCAACCTCCGCGCTCTACCTGCCGCTCTTTCTCGTGGGCGTCGTCGGAGAGCTTTCCGTGCCCGCCATCGCCGAACGATGCGGCGCGACCACATGGCACCGCGAACACATGATTGAACGCTACGGCCTGCTCAACATCATCGTTCTGGCCGAAACATTCGTCGCCATCACCGCGATGATCCAGCTTGAGGCAGGCACGGTTTTCCCGAACGCCGGGTTCCTCTGGCTCGCGGTCCTCTCGGCGGCCATCGCGTTTTCGCTCTGGGGCATCTATTTCACCGAGGATGAGCATCTGGCAGATGCGGAACTGCCGCACGCACTGCTCTGGGGTTACGGCCATTTCGTGCTCTTCGCCGCGGGCGCCGCAACCGGCGCCGGGATGAGCGTGATGCTGGCCGTGCTCAATCATTCCGCCCATATCGACCATCAGACCGGAGTGCTGGCAATCGCCATCCCGGTTGCCATCTATCTCACAACACTTTGGGTTATCCGTGACCGGCTTTGCCTTTCCGGCGGGGCACGCTGGCTATTGCTCGCAGTCGCCGCACTCGTGCTGGCGCTTGGTGCGCTGGCTCCGGCAGGCGTGGAACTCATCGCCGCGCTGCTGATCCTTGCCGCCGTCACCCGGCGCAGACTGGCCAACGGCTGAGTGTTAGCGGGTCGAACCAAACTGGCTCAGTCAGCTCGCAAACAGGATCGTAAAAAACAAACGGCTCTGGGGCGCGTAAACACGCCCCAGAGCAGGACTCACTTGGCGAACTTGTGAATCTCACCCGACTTCAGGCGCGCTCCGTAGGAGACCAGTTCCTTGCGAACGACCTTCATCAGGAAGTAGAGCGCAAAGATGTTGACCACAGCCATCGAGAAGATCGCCGCGTCCGAGAAATCAATCACCGGACCAAGGCTTGCTGCCGCACCAATAACAATGAAGACGCAGAAGATGATCTTGAACGTCAACTCTGCTGTCCTGCCTTCACCGAACAGATAGGTCCATGCCTTCAGCCCGTAATAGGACCAAGAGATCATCGTTGAGAAGGCGAACAAGACCACCGCCACGGAAAGCACATACGGGAACCAGCTGATTGCCCCGCCAAACGCCGCCGAGGTCAGCTCAACGCCGGAAGTCCCGCCGATGGTTGCAATGCCCACACCGTCTTCGTTCAGCATATACTGGCCCGTCGCCGGGTCGGTAATCATCTGTTGCGAAATGACGATCACAAGGGCTGTCATCGTGCAGACAACCACGGTGTCAATCAACGGCTCCAGCAGGGAAACAAAGCCTTCCGTAATCGGCTCCTTGGTTTTCACTGCCGAGTGGGCAATCGCCGCAGAGCCAACACCGGCTTCGTTCGAAAACGCCGCCCGTTTGAAACCCTGAATCAACGCGCCGACCATGCCGCCCGCAACCCCGAGCCCGGTAAACGCACCGGCAAAGATCTGCCCGAAGGCCCAACCGATCTTGTCATAGCTCACCAGCAGGATGATTATCGCCGCGCCAACGTAAAGAATACCCATGAAAGGCACGATCTTTTCAGTGACATTCGCAATCGACTTGATCCCGCCAACAATCACGGCAAAAACCACAGTCGCAAAAACGATGCCCGTGATCCAGCCCGGATAGTCCCCGACGATACCTGAAATCTGCGCATGGGCCTGATTGGCCTGGAACATGTTGCCACCGCCCAGCGCCCCGAGAATACAGAAGATCGAGAACACAACAGCCAGAATCTTGCCACCCGGCAAGCCCAGCTCGTCAAAGCCCTTCGAAATATAGTACATCGGACCACCGGAAACGGTGCCATCGGGGTATTCGTTGCGGTATTTCACACCCAATGTGCATTCGGTGAACTTCGACGCCATTCCCAGCAAACCCGCAAGGATCATCCAGAATGTCGCCCCCGGCCCGCCAATGCCAACGGCAACGGCAACCCCCGCGATATTCCCAAGTCCGACCGTGCCGGACAGGGCAGTGGCAAGCGCCTGAAAGTGGCTCACTTCGCCGGCATCATTCGGGTCAGAATAGTCGCCTTTCACAAGCGAAATCGCGTGTTTGAAAAAACGGAACTGAACGAACCCGAAGTAGAGCGTGAAAATCGAGGCCGCCACCACCAGCCACATCACGATCCACGGAAAGGACGTGCCGGGAAAGGGTGCGAAAATCAGATTGACGAATGGCCCCGTCACAGCTGCAAACGTCTCGTTTACCTTCTGATCAAGTGACATCGCCTCTTGCGCCGAAGCCGGGTTTGCCAACCCGGCGGCCACAACCGACAGGGCCATGGCTCCAAATGTGTTTTTCATCTTCATGACTTTTGTTCCCTTATCCAACTACAGTGACAGGTACGCTTGCGTTCATGACAAGACTTGCCGTCGCGCTGCCAAAGATGCGTTGCGCGAACCCGCCCTCTGACGACCGCCCGACGACGATCTGACCAGCACCAAGCTCACCGGCAAGAGTGTCCAACGTGTCCGCGACATCTCCGTGTCGGACCGTGCCGGATGCGGAAAATCCTTCGTCCTTCAATTTCTTGACGGCCGGATCGACAACTCGGTTGGTTGCAGTGCTGATTTCTTCTTCGCGCCGCTTGTGGCGCTTGGCGTTTTCTTCCGCCGTTTGAAACGTGAAGGGTGACCACTCAATCACGTAAGCAACTATGATTTCACAATCGCCAATCAGCGCGGCCAAACGCTTTGCATGAGACAGTGCGCGGTCTCCCGTATCTGCACCATCAAGGCCTACGAGTATCTTAGCTGACATTGATATCTCCTCTGTCCACGGGCCAAATCGGACCCGAATCCTCGTTCTCGAAAAGTGGGCCCAATTACATCTTTTCACGTGCTTTGCCGGGTCCACCTTCAACAACTATAGGGATAATCACTGGTTAATGGGAATAATTATGCCCTATGTGTATGATAAACTCACTGAGTTGCCCGCAAATTTTAGGTAATATGACTGATGGCCAGAGAATTAGACAAGATCGACCAACGCATCCTAAACGAGCTTCAGGCAGACGGTCGCCTGTCGATCGTGGCGCTCGCGGCACGGGTCAACCTGACCAACACGCCTTGCTCGGAACGGGTCAGACGGCTTGAAAAATCGGGCCTGATCAAACGTTATGCCGCCGTGGTTGACCCGGCGCTTCTGGGCTACAGCCATCTGTCCGTCGTGCAGGTTTCCTTGGAAACAACATCGGGCGGCGCGCTGGATGACTTCAACGCAGCGGTAAGGCAGATCAAGGAAATCGAATCCTGCCTGATGATCGCTGGCTCTTTTGATTACGTATTGGTGGTGCGAACCCGCGACATCACCCATTTCCGCGAAATCCTCGGAGAGCGCATCAGCAGATTGCCCGGAATCCGCCAATCCAACTCATTTGCCGTCATGGAAGTCGTCAAAGAGGCCTCCGGCTTTCCGGTCGGCGAATAGCGCACCGCAAACGGCCCGCACTAAAAGAACGCGGTCGCAAAAGAACGATCAGATGCCATTCATCATATCGGTTACAGTGGTGAGCCGTGCAGGATTCGAACCTGCGACCCACTGATTAAAAGAACGCTCAGAGCGGTTTCTCTGGTTTTCTCTAGTTTTCGCCACAGGGACAAAAATGCATTAAAAACATGTGCTTGCCTTGACTACGCTTGCGCTTGTGAATCACTAATAGCGCCAGAATTCGCTGCAAGTTGCTTCCGTATAGCTTCCGGCAGCAAAACGGAAGCAAGGAGTGTTCACGCTATGTTCAAACTCACAAAACGGACCGTGGAAGGATTTGAAATCAGAGCCTCTGACTATCTCGTATGGGACCGGGATATGCGCGGCTTTGGCATTCGGATTTATCCATCCGGCAAAAAGACCTATCTGGTGCAATATCGCTCAGGCCGCAGAACGCGGCGCATTACGATTGGCCAGCATGGCGTGCTGACCGCCGAGGAAGCCCGCCATAGCGCGAAGCGGCTTTTAGGAGACGTGGCGCGCGGATTGGACCCCTCAGCCGACAAGCAAGCCAAGCGCTGCGCTCCAACCGTTGCAGGGCTATGTGACAGGTTCCTAGAGGAATACGTTGACCAGCATTGCAAACCCACCACTGCACGCGACTATCGCAGTATCATCCGCCGCTTTATCCGCCCCAAACTTGGCCCCCTCCCAATAGGCGAAGTGACGCGGGCTGACGTGGTCGCCTTTCACCATGCATTGCGCAGCACGCCTTACCAAGCCAACCGCGCCGCCAGCATGCTATCCAAGCTGTTCAACCTTGCCGAGGATTGGGGTTTGCGCCAAGCCGGTTCCAACCCTGCCCGCCGAATCAAGAAATTCCGAGAGGAAGAGAAGAAGCGCTACCTATCGGATGATGAGCAAATGCGCTTGGGCAATGTGCTGGCCGATGTTCTGGAAGAGGGCAGCGAAAGCCTGCCCGCCGTTTCCGCAATCCTTTTGCTGATTTTCACAGGTTGCCGGTTGAATGAAATTCTGACGTTGCGCTGGGACTATGTCACAACCCATCACCTTGAACTGCCAGATAGTAAAACCGGGCGGCGGCGCATTCCCCTACCCCGCGAAGCCTACGATATCCTTGCTGACCTTCCGCGCCGCGAAAACAACCCATTTGTAATCTTGGGCGATACCGAGACCGGGCACCTAATAAACCTACAGAAACCATGGCGGCGCATCCGTCACGCGGCGGGTCTAGACGAAGTGCGCCTGCACGATCTGCGACATACCTATGCATCGGTGGCCATGAAGGACGGGATCGACCCGTTTACTTTGAAAGAGATCATGGGGCACAAAAACCTGCAAACCACACTGCGGTATGCCCACTTGGCAGATGATGCTGTGCAACGCGCCGCCGGATCGGTCGCAAGTCGTTTAGCGGGCGCTCTAAAGGCAAAGGACTCGAGAGGGCCGCAGTTGCGTGTGATCTGATGATACCGTTAGCTATTTAGTTAGAGTGCGAGTTCTTCTAGCTAACTAATAGGGCGGACTGAAACCCTACTAATTAGCTATTTAGATCGAAATTCCGAACAACTAGATGCCAGCGGCGTAGTAGCAATGACAGCAAACGATCCACCCAACTACAGTGCCGTCGCCGTATGGCAGGACTGTGGAGGCCAAGGGCAAATGCCCGATTGGTTTGCACAGCGGTTATGGGAAATCATGCGATCCTATCGCTATGGACCTGATCAAAAAGTTCAGATGCCAGCAAAGGAAAGGGACCGCTTCTATCGAAAGTTAGAAAAGGCCTCTCAAGCCCTCTTGGACATAACCCACGAAATACCCGACCGGATCATTATTGAGCTTGAGGATACGTTTACCTCCAACGACCCCGAAGAAAATTTCATGCGGCGTATGCTTGAGGAGCCGGGCACAAGCTATTTTGAACAAACGGTAGAAAGAGTGGAAGCCCATGTGAAACTCTTGCAGAAAATTGCTTCAGAGGCATATCAAATCCACAAACCAGCCAATGGCAGGCGAAAGCAGAATTCAGACTTTGAATACACTCTGGTCGAACTTGGGGAGTTGTTTGAACAAGTGTCTGGGCAAGCGCCAATGAAAACCTATCACTTTGACGAGCTAAACGACGATCAGCCCTATCAAGGCCGCTATTTGACCCTCGTAACTAATCTTCTCTGGAGCATCAACGGGCGGGGACTTCCAACCAACCTGATGGTTGGCGAAGCCGCAAGACGGGCGTTTGGACTAAGAAAATAAGATAATGGCGTAACTTTCCTAAACGCTGCACAGTTCCGCCATTATATCGCGAGTTCCAAAACTGTCATGTTGCACCTATTCAGCTTAACTACGAGGGAGCAACAAAATGATGAATGCACTGACCAAGACCGAAACCACTGACCGCCTCATGGACGAAAAAGAAGCGGCGAGCATCCTGTGCTACTCGGTGCGGGCGCTTCAAAACTGGCGACACCGTGGCGGCGGGCCAAAGTATATTCGCGTATCTGCACGCTCCATTCGCTATACGCACGGCGATCTCATCGAGTGGATCAACAGGCACCGCGTGGCGAATTCGTCGCAGCCGCCAACCTCTTAGACTTGAGTTTTGCCCTTAGTGGGTTGGTAGCACGCTAAGGGATTTTGGGGCCGGATGGTCTTCAAACAGGGCGCACGTTCAAACGGCAGCGTGCGCCCTTTCTATGCCTACCAACAACCATGTCATGAAAGGAAAACTCCATGACGAAAACACCAAGCCACAAGGTCAGGCTCGGTCTGATTACGGCAACGATCTGGGACAATAACGGCTTCTATAGCGTTGATATGTCCCGGTCTTACAAAGACGCCAATGGCGATTGGCAAAGCACGGCCAGCTACGCCCACAACGATCTTTTGAATGTCGCCAAATGCGCAGAGCGCGCGGAAATCTGGATAGCGAGACAAGCACATGCAAACAACTAATTCACAAACCAAAAAAACCAACGGCCCCAAAACAAAAGCTACCCCGCCGGAGGCGCCAATAACATCAATCCGCGCCCAAAGCCTCGCAATGGGCGCGGGCAAAGGGGGTGATTGTAGCACCCCCTCTGGAAATACAGGCCCGCAAGGCATGACTGTTTTGCACCGTGGGTTTGATACGCTTGCCCTCGCCATCAAAGCGAACATTCCGACCGAATTGTTTGAATATCTGGAAGCGGAGAAAGAGCGAGCCGAACAAGAACGCCGCGAGGTGCTAATTGACTACAACGGCGTCAATCTCCACCTCAAGGCGCATGGTGGCAACGGCTATCGCTTTATTGCCAGTGGCGGCTTGGACGGGGCAACATGGTTTTTCAAAAAGCCTAATTCCAAAGATGATTGGGGAATCCGCCTTTCATTCGGCTCCTACTTTATGGCGCTGAATGGGCTGGGCCGTGCCAAGTCTCATGTAGAGGATACCTTAGAGCGCCTTGGGGTGCGGTTTGGCCCCGACGACATCAGCATATCGCGCGCCGATTTTTGCGTCGATATTCATGCGTCAGATTTTGCGCTTACCCCTGATCAGTTTGTCATGCACAGCGCCGCAGGGCGGCGTGACTTCATGGCGGATGCTGAAAAGTCGGTCAACGGCAAATCAGGCCGCACCACCTCCGTCACAATCGGCGGCACGCGCAACCGGCAGGTCATTATCTATGATAAACGGGCAGAGGTAATTGCCCATTCCAAAACCTATTGGTGGGATATCTGGAATCATACATTACGTAACATAGGGGCGGGCGATCCCTACGTTACATTACATAGCGCCGAAACCCCGCCCGCATCCCTCTCCCCTGATCCTGCCCATGCCAGCGCCAACCGCGTTTGGCGGGTGGAGTTTCGAGCGGGGAAAGACTTGCTCAAAGACACATGGGACATCCGCACATGGCAGCAATTCTTTGACCGCTTTGGCGATCTGTGCCGCCAATCCGGCGAGGTGGTGCGCTATACCGAACCTGATCCAGCCGACAGCAACCGTGCCCGTTGGCCCAATCATCCCTTATGGGAAATCGTCTGCGCAGAAATGAATGATGATCTGACCGAAATGCGCAGCGGGGCCGATCCCAACCCGATGAAAGAGGTTCACCGTGAGCAACATATCAGCACGATTTTCCGCAATGTGCTGGGGTCCAGCATTACCATTGGCGCGCTCAAGGGCATAACGGTTGACGCCCTGCCCGATACGCTTGCCGATCTGGCCAAGCAAATGCAGGCGGAGGTGCAGATCAATCCGCAAAAGACAGCCAAGCAACTGCAAGACGCGAAAGACCGCTATGTGTTTATCCAGCCGCGCAATGGCCCTACGTAAAGCGATGTAACGTAGGCGAACTAGACAGCCGAAAACGCCTTACGCTACGTGGGGCGTTTTCGCGTGTCGGGCATTATTGGGTCGCGCAAAATGTGCCACTATAATTTTTTTGAGTGCATGTGTTGGTACGGTGCGTGTCATGCATCCTATCGTATCTTTGCCTAATTCGGATGCAAGAATTTGGCCATAAAGGACCCGCCGGAGTACTCGGCGGGCTTTATGAATAAGATTGCGGGAGTTCATGCCCTCTATAACATTACCTGCAGTTTCTTGCAGATTTTTGGCGCACAATTGCGTCAATGCGGCCTTTTGCTACTGCAATTTGCGTTTCCTTGTCAGAACCCGACATGCTGGAAATAGGCAAGCCCAGCAGGAAAACTCCCCACGCGTCACCATTCTTTGCTTTTTTCTGGTCTGCGGAAAGTGCGGTTAGAAGTTGCGTTTGCTGCAACTCGTGCTTGGTCAGACTCTTACATCCTAAGGCAGCGTAGGTGCTGTCATCCATTGGCACAGCGGCAATTTGTGAAGGGTCTTTGGCACATGCCGCGACAACCGTCAGAACGGCAAACATAGCAGCGTATCGTTTCATCGTATTACCCCCTAATTTTTTGTCATTTTGCTATTTCTTGCTACTTTCATCTATTGGTTGCGTCAATAATTGCCGTGTTGACGTTAGGTAAGGCCAGTCATACCCTGCCCGTTTTTTCGTTTTCGCCAGCTTTACGTAACTGCATGGCCTCAGCCGGATAGGGACGCAGTAACGCCTTTGCATCGGCTGGTGTGCCGTCTAGCCATTGTGCATAGCTATTTTGTGCCAAATCTGCTGGCATAATTACTGGCACTCTTGTTGGATGAACCGGGAGCATCAGGCTATTGGCCGTGGTAGTGATCATTGAGTAGGTCTCAGTTCGCTCTGGCCATCCGGCCCCTGATATTGTGAATGGGCCCACAGCCCGCCTAGGGCAAAAGGTGCGCGCGGCTCATCACCCTCTACGCCAAAAAAATGATACACCGCAGGCGATCTTCTCTTGGGTTAGGCTATTGCGGCTCAATACTCTGCATCCTACGCAGAGGGCGGATTGCGGACTTTCGCTGCGCGTGCGAGATCAAATCGCATTTTTAAGCAAAGCAGACGTCATCGCTAGTGACTTTCGCTGGATTTCTCAGGGTGCTCAGATACATTGAAGCTGATTACACGCTGGGATTGAGCGCGCAGATAGAAAGCGAGGTAATTGAATGGGCGATACTGAAGTCCAAGATGAGAGTATTCGAATTGCGCATCTGACCATGCTGCAAGGAGTCATCACGAGGATGGGGGCAAACTCATTTACTCTCAAAGCTCTTGCTGCGACTTTTGGGAGTGCAGCTGTCGCTGTCATGGCCACCATGGAAACGCCGTCGCCATATTATGCGGTTGCAGCCGTAGTGCCGATGATTATTTTTTGGCTCATGGACGCGCAATATTTGCGCCTCGAGCGAGCCTATCGGAAGCTCTACGATCATGTACGAAAAGGGGAAGAGATCGAAGCTTATAGTCTCGAAGCAACACCGTTCATGAAGGATACGTCTTCAGTTCTTCGGCTGGCGCTGTCGTGGTCGGTGAGTTGGTTTTATGTGGCGATTTTCATGTCATTAGGTGCAGTCGCGTCGTTGATATTTTGCGGGGAGTAAATGGCTAGTATCTTTGGGGCTATCCCCGCTCAAACGGCAAAGCGCCGGGTTTTCTTTTCCTTCCATTACCAAAACGACATTTGGAAGGTTAACCAGGTTCGCAATTCGTGGCGATACAACCACGAGAACACGCGCGTGTCGGAGGGCTTCTTTGATGGCAGCATTTGGGAGAGTTCCCGGCGAACAGGGCCGGAATCTCTCAAAAGCCTTATCCGCGAGGGGATCAAGAACACTTCCGTGACTTGTGTTCTCGTTGGCACGGCAACGTATGAGCGCCGATGGGTTCGCTATGAGCTCGCCAGGTCGGTCGTCAAAGGAAACGGTCTGTTGGTCGTGAAGATCAACCTCATGGGAAATCAGCAAGGATATATTTCCCAAGAAGGGCCTAATCCACTCGACTACATGGGCGTCTACAATGCGGGTGGCGTGATACGCCTAGCGGAGATTCAGGGCGGGAAATGGATGAGGTATGAGGACTACACTCAGGCGGTGGAGCTTCCTGCCACATGGATCAAGCCGCACGATACAAACGTGATTAGGCTGTCTCGCTATGCCGGATCGTATTGCTACAAGACGCAGAACGGGGGTGCCAATTTTTCGTCTTGGGTGAGGCAAGCCGCCTCTGATGTGGGAAGGTAGCAATGATCGATCAGTCTTCTATTCTTGCTTATTCAAGTCGCGCCGAGGTTCGGAAGTCGGAGCGTGTTGTCGAGGAAGCGCGACGGGCAGGAAAGCAAACAGCCTTTCTCTCTCATAGCCACAAAGATTCGGCATTGGCCAAAGGCCTTCAGGGGTTTCTTCAGTCCAAAGGCTGGCTTGTTTACATCGACTGGGAAGACATGTCGATGCCATCGAAGCCCAATCGTGAAACGGCGCAGAAGATCAAGGATAAGATCAAGCGTTTTGATTGGTTCTTTTATTTACCAACAGCCAACTCGGCTTCGAGTCGATGGTGTCCGTGGGAGATTGGATACGCGGACGGCGTGAAGGATATCGACAAGATCGTGATTATTCCGACTCGCGACAGCGCGGGCCGGAATCATGGGGATGAATACTTGGACTTGTATAGAAATGTGGATGTTGCCCAGAGCGGGGGCTATGGCCTTTTCTACCCAAATAACCGTGGCATGTTGCTGGAGAATGTTCGGCGCTAAACCTTCCAACTGACCGCTCGCAAGCCCTGAACAGCGCTTACTTAGAAAAGTGGACTCAAAGGGGGCAGGTCACCCCGTATCCTTGTGAATAAGATTTGGAAGAGGGATCGTAATAGTGCTTTTATCAACCGCGGAAGACTTGGCGATATTTACACAAGAACTTCAAAAGGAGACTGATCGCGGTCTTCCATTGGTGGCAGCCGCGCTGATTGATGAGTTGCTTTCAGACACTCTGCGCAGTTTCTTCATTGAAAATAGCACGCATGACAAGTTGTTGAATGGAGCCACGGCACCGATCGGCACAATGTCTGCGCGTGTGAATTTATGTCATGCGCTTGGATTAATCGACGACTATGAGAAATCAGAGGCAGAGTTAATAAGGAAAGTGCGCAATCGCTTTGCTCATGCTCGACACGGTCTTTCGTTTGGCGATGACGCCATTAAGGGGCTTTGTTCCAGCTTTTCGAGCCCTTTGCCTGAAGAAGACGCATATCCTACTCACACGTCACGGTTCCGTCTGATAAACGCAACGATTTGTGTTGTGCTTAGGCTCTACCACAGAGCTGACTGGGTGGCGTTAGAACGCCGCAAGTCTAAGGTTTGGGTTGAGCCGGATTTTACGCGTTGGCGATCGACAGAGGAAGAACCCCCATCAAAAGGCGAAGTTGTATTGGGGCTTCATCCACAGCAGGTCAGCCCAATTAGATACGGCACCAAGCCAAAGGAATGAGAGTTGCGCTGCATAATTCATGAATGCCCGCTTTCAGGAGGGGTTACGACTGTGTCACATGACAAAACGAGCGGCAGGTCTGGGCCGATATATTGAACTCTCAGCAGTAGCTGGCTCTTCGCATTTTGGAGCGAGCGGCTCGTGTTTCAAGCTCTCTGTACCTGCCGCCAGAGTATCTATTGCAGTCCAAAGCGTGTCCCTCCTTCACAGCTATACCTCCGATGTCCTCTCCATTCAGGAAACATACTCCAACCCACCGATCATAGGTCCGCTCACCGTTAAGTTCGCACGTTACAATTCTACCGCCAACGAGGCGCTCCATAAAGAATTTCGCGTCCCTCCCCACTCGCGTGGAAGTCTCGGGGCCATCGACCCCATTCAGACGAATAGGAGTGCCAGCAACAACGATCGTATCAACGTCTCTCACCTTCGTAACACGGCCTTTAAGCACTCGGCCCGCCATTGCAGTAGTGGTAGTGGCAAACACATAGATAGTTAACGCAACAGCCAGTTTTTTCAGTATCGCTTCCATCCTAAACGGCGCTTTCATTTCTTATGGAATATCTAAGGTAGCTCCAACGCTGCGAAAGGCATCGTCAAGTCGGCACAATCTTTAGGCTTCGGTCGAGAGTTGAACTTTGTTTGAACAATTACCCATCACAAGCACAGCCCGGAGCCTTAGTACAGTTGTACGAGCGACTAATGCAGCTATTGCCGCACGCTTTTCCTTTGCGACAGGTCTTACAGCATGCCGCAAGCACAATAGCTTCTTTGCCTTGAAGAGCTTGCACGCGTTTTAGGAACGCCACAGGCTTCATGGAGTTAGAAGCGGACGCTGGCGGAAGCCCAGACCCCGCGGCCAATATATTTGGAAATGTCATTCCAATGGTCACAAAAAGTACGATGCCTAACCTCACAGTATTCCCCTTCAAACCTCTCACTCAAATGGTGCCACCAACCTTAGACGCACCGTGACTCTCAGAATACCAAAATGCTCGCATATTGAGTAGTCAACCTAAAGGCCGTTTGTGAGGCCGAAATGCGGCTGTTGCGTGCATTTTACAAGCCGGTCCTATTGCCCAATTAGGGTCCCGACGGCTGGAGCTGTTTTTCTCAAGCTTGCTGATGGACCGAAACCGTAGTCAAAGCTGTTAAGGCAGCATCAGTTCACCGCTATAAGCCACTGCTTTTCGCTAACCCAAATCCGCCGGAAAAGTCAGCTGCGGTTTTCACTGGCTTCATCTCTGCATGGCTACGCACCAATGATGCAGAATCGCCACACGAAACATCCCTGTCACGTTGCTTCCGTATTGCTTCCGGCAAACGACAAGAGCCACGGCGCGTAAATTTTCCGCCACGCAACCACTTGATAAATCAGTGTAAAGTGGTGAGCCGTGCAGGATTCGAACCTGCGACCCACTGATTAAAAGTCAGTTGCTCTACCAACTGAGCTAACGGCCCACTAGGCGGCCTATCTAGAAAGATGCCCCCTAGGGTCAAGCCCGAATTTGCGGCAATCGTCACAGCCGTCTGGATTCATCCCGGCACCGAGCGTATATGCGCCCCATGAACGCGCAGACACAACATATCCCCTTCATGAAGATGCACGGGCTCGGCAACGATTTCGTGGTGATCGACGCGCGTTCCGTCGCGCCACATCGCACGCCTGAAATCACGCCTGAAATCGCCCGCGCTATGGCCGACCGGCATTGCGGCATCGGCTTTGATCAGCTTGCCGTTCTGCGCGACAGTGACGTGGCCGATCTGCATCTGAGCTTTCTCAACGCTGATGGCTCCCCGGCACAGACCTGCGGCAATGCCAGCCGCTGCATCGCGCGGCATCTGATGCAGGAAACCGGGCAGGCGCAGGTACGTCTTGCCACCGATCACGCCCTGATGCAGGCCCGCGATGCCGGCGGCGGGCTGACATCGGTGAACATGGGGCAGGCCGCGACCGACTGGCAGGCGATCCCGCTTGCCCGCGCGCTCGACACGCTTGAACTACCGATCGAGGGCGCGCCGGTGGCCACCTCGATGGGCAATCCGCACTGCACCTTCTTCGTAGAGGATGCAGAGACGGTGGACCTCGCCACGCGCGGCCCTGCGGTTGAGCATCACCCGCTATTCCCCGAGCGCACCAATGTGCAATTCGCGTCACTAACCGGGCCGGACACGCTCAGGATGCGCGTTTGGGAGCGCGGCACCGGAATCACGCTGGCGTCCGGCTCATCGTCCTGCGCCACCGCGCATGCCGCACACCGGCGCGGGCTGGTGGGCCGGAATGTCACGCTGCATCTCGATGGCGGCACGCTGCAAATCGACCTTGCTGACGATGGCATCTGGATGACCGGCCCGACCGCGCATGCCTTTGATGGCATCTGGAGGGGATGAAATGAACGCGCCGCCAAAATTCGACCCGCCAAAATTCGTCCCGCCAAAATTCACCACCCAAGGCTGCCGCCTCAACGCCTATGAAACCGAGGCGATGAAAGCCCTCGCCGCCGAAGCGGGGATCGAAGGCGCCGTGGTAATCAACACCTGCGCCGTCACCAACGAAGCGGTGCGCAAGGCGCGCAAGGAAATCCGCCGCCTGCGCCGCGAAAACCCCGAGGCGCGCGTCATCGTCACCGGCTGCGCCGCACAGATCGACCCGGACAGCTTCGCCGCCATGGACGAGGTCGACGCGGTGATCGGCAATGCCGAAAAGATGGCGCCGGAAACATGGGCCCGCCTCGCCCCCGGTTTTATCGGAGAGACAGAGCGCGTTCAGGTAAACGACATCATGTCGGTGACCGAAACAGCGGGCCATCTGATCGACGGCTTCGGCACCCGCAGCCGCGCCTATGTGCAAGTGCAAAACGGTTGCGATCACCGCTGCACCTTCTGCATCATCCCCTATGGCCGGGGCAATTCCCGCTCCGTCCCCGCCGGTGTGGTGGTCGATCAAATCAAGCGGCTGGTGCAGGGCGGCTTCAATGAAGTGGTGCTGACCGGCGTTGACCTCACCTCATGGGGGGCCGACCTTCCCGCCGAACCCCGGCTCGGCGATCTTGTCATGCGCATCCTGCGGCTGGTCCCCGATTTGCCGCGCCTGAGGATTTCATCAATCGATTCCATCGAGGTGGATGAACGCCTGATGGAAGCCATCGCGACCGAGCCGCGCTTGATGCCGCATCTGCATCTCTCGCTTCAACACGGCGACGATCTGATCTTGAAACGGATGAAGCGCCGCCACCTGCGCGCTGATGCGATCCGCTTCGCGCAAGAGGCCCGCGCGCTCAGGCCGGACATGACCTTCGGTGCCGACATCATCGCCGGTTTCCCGACCGAGACAGAGGCGCATTTCGAAAATTCGCTGAAACTGGTGGAAGAATGCAATCTCACCTGGCTGCACGTCTTCCCATACTCGCCCCGCCCCGGCACGCCCGCGGCGCGGATGCCGCAGGTTGACGGCAATGCGATCAAATCCCGCGCCGCCCGCCTGCGCGCGGCAGGTGATGCCGCCGTCGCCCGCCATCTTGCCGCCCAACAAGGCCGCGAACATCGCATCCTGATGGAAAACCCGCAGCTTGGCCGCACCGAGCAATTTGCCGAGGTCGCCTTTTCCGCAGCGCAGGAAACCGGGAAGATCGTCCCGGCAGTCATCACCGGGCAGGATGGCGAACGGCTGACCGCCTGACAACCCTGCGCCCGCCTCACGCGCTGCGCATCAGCGAAAGCACTACCATGCACCCCAACCCCGCCTACCGCCCCGAGAACACCGCCGAATCCTGCGCCTTCGCCCGTGAGATCGGCTTTGGGATGCTGGCTGTCTCGGCTGACGGCGCACCACTGCTGTCGCACATCCCTTTTCTGCTGGCCGACAACGGCGATACGGCAGAGCTGCACCTGATGCGCTCCAACCCGATTGCGCGCGCCTGCACCGGGCCGATCCCGGCGCGGCTCGCCGTGGTGGGGCCGCATGGCTATATCTCGCCCGACTGGTATGGCACCGAAGATCAGGTGCCGACATGGAACTATGTCGCCATCCATTTCACCGGCCAGCTAGAGCCGCTGGACGATGCCGCCTTGCCGCCGCTGCTGGCCCGCCAATCAGCACATTTCGAAGGCCGACTCGCGCCCAAGCCGGAATGGCGGATGGAGAAGGTCGCGGATGACCCGATGACCCGGATGTTGCGCCAGATCCGCCCGTTCCGGCTCGACATCGAACACATCGAAAGCACCTGGAAACTCAACCAGACCAAGCCGGAAGCCGTGCGCCTCTCCGCCGCCGACCATCTCTGCGCGCAGGGCTTCGGGCAGGATACGGCGCTTCTTGCCGCGCTGATGCGCCGCCCGCCACAACAGTGATGGACAGCACCGCCGCCCGCTCCTAGGCTCAGCCGCGAAATCAAGAAGGAAACTCCCGATGCAATTGATCTATTCTCCCGCCTCTCCGTTCGTGCGCAAGGTCCGCGCCTGCCTGATCGAAACCGGTCAGTCGGACGATGTCGAATTCGTCCCGGTTCAGACCACGCCAATCAACGTCGCCGCAGAGGCGCGTGCCGCCAACCCCAGCGGCAAGATTCCCGCGTTGATCCGCGACGGGGCGCCCGCCATTTATGACAGCCGGGTGATTACCCGCTTTCTCGATGACCGCGCCGGTGGCACGCTCTACCCCGAAGCCCGCATCTGGGAGGTGCTGACACTGGAAGCCACGGCAGATGCCATCATGGATGCCGCCGTACTGTGCATCTACGAAGAGCGCACACGCCCGCCCGAACTGCGCTCTGATGACTGGGTAGAGGCGCAATGGTCAAAGGCTGCCCATGCCGTCAGCGCGGTAAATGCCCGCTGGATGAGCCACCTCTCCGGGCCGCTCGACATGGCCCAGATCGCTATCGGCTGCGCGCTTGGCTATCTCGATTTTCGCCACGGCGCACGCGGCTGGCGTGATGGCAACGACGCACTTGCCGAGTGGTTCACCGCGTTCTCCGAACGCCCCAGCATGAAAGAGACCGTACCAAGCCTCTGACCCGTAGGGTGGGCATTCTGCGCACCTCTATAGAATGAATGAGCGGGAGAAACCCGGACCGACTGATCCCCCCGAGCGGTGCCGGGGGCATCGGTCGTTACCGTTTCGACAGCCGACGCCTGCGCGCTCCGCCACCTTTAGAACGAATAGCTCACCCCGAAGTTAATCGCATTCGTGGTGATCTTGGTCCTCAGACTGCCCCCACCGGTCAGCTCGGCCTTATTGTCAGACCACGTTGCCTGATACTCGGTAAATACCCCCCAATGCGCGTTGAGGCTGTATTTGATCCCCGCAGTCAGCCGCACCGCCGGGCCAGTCACCTGATAACCGCGCGTCACGTTGCCGTTTTCCGTGGTTTCCACATGCGGCACCGCAAGCCCGATCCCGGCACCCGCGTAAGGCGTCAGATTGCCCCAAAGGCCCGGCCAGCGTTTCAACACATTGGCGGTCACGATGTTATGCCCGTCAGTAAACTCCAGATGGGTAAACCCGGCGGGCCGATCAGCAACCGGGGAATACACCTTGTCATGGGTCATCTCGATGCCCCAGCCGATGTTACTCTGCTGCCACCACGTCGCGCGGACGCCATAATAGGGCGGCATCGCAAAGCTTTTGCCCTCCCAGTGGATCTTGTTGGAAAACGGTGTCGTGTCGGCCCGCGTGCCGGTCACGTTGCTTGCCATGGCGGATTGCGTGCCGCCATAAAAACTCAGCTCGATCTCGGCTGAAGCAAGGCTGGGGCAAAGCATTGCACCTGCAAGAATGGCACTGGCACCGCAAAGGGCAACACGGGGCTTGGCATAGGGTTTCAACATCGTCATCTTCCTAAGCTTGATCTGGTTCGCAGCGACCGGACAGGGTCAGAGCCACTGTTTCCACACCGCTACATTCACTTCTGGACATATCTCGACACGCCCGCCTTGATCCAGCGCAAAAATCCGCGCCGTCTGCGGCGAAACAGGCGTTCGGTAAGATAACCCAGCAAAATTCCGGCCAGAACCTGCCAGATATCATGCCGCTCTGCCGCAATCCGTGAGGCCCCGGTAAAACCTGCCGCAATGATCACCGCCGCCTGCACCGGCGGGCTGGCGCGCAGACATTCATGCACCAATGCGCTGGCGCCAAACGCCGCTGCCGTGGAATGCCCCGATGGAAACCCCTTGAGGTTGCCATCCGGGCGCACATTGATCGGCGCATCGCCAAGCCCGCGCTTGGTGCCCTGCAAAATCGTTTCCATTACCACGAACCGTGTCAGGTATTCGCCGGTTCCGCCGGTCAACACCGAACAGCCAAGCCCAAGCAACGGCAATGCAATCTGAAGCCGGTCACCATAGCGCCGCGACAGTGGCGGCGTGACCAGCAGAACCAGAATCAGAACAACAACCACAATCGCCGCCCGGTGCCGCCGGAGCAGCCAGAAAAGTCTTTGGTTCTCAAGCCATCCGCGCATCTGCTGCCGCCCCTGCCATGTCATGTCGTTTCCGCGCCACAACACCACATATTTTCACCCGGCGGAAGCGCCTATGCCGCGCACCGTGCCTGTCACTTGCCAAAATGGCGATCATGCCGCCGCAAGTCTGCTATTTTGCCGCGACACTTCACCGCCTTTTGGGTTTGAGTTCCAATCCCTTCTGGACGCAAGGCGAAAGCCCCGCTAAAGAACCGGCGGGACGGGCTGTCGGATTCTGCGGCCCTTTGATGTGGGCCCCCGGCCCGGCAAAACGGAGACCACCTCGTGTCGCAAGCAGAAGATCACGCTGGCACCCGCCGCGATTTCATATATTACGCCACCGCCAGTGCCGGTGCCGTAACCGCAGGCGCCGCCATTTGGCCGCTTGTCAATCAGATGAACCCTTCCGCCGATGTGGCGGCATTATCTTCGATCCACGTCGATATATCGGGCGTCGAAGTCGGCACCCAGCTCACGGTAAAATGGCAGGGCAAGCCGGTCTTCATCCGCCGCCGCGCCCAGAAGGAAATCGACGAAGCCCGCGCCGTGCCGCTCTCGGCGCTTGTCGATATCAATGCCGAAAACAAGAACCTGCCCGCAGATGCGCCAGCAACCGATGAAAACCGCTCCCTCGACAAGGACGGCGAATGGCTGGTGATGATCGGGATTTGCACCCATCTCGGCTGTGTGCCGCTCGGCGATGGCGCGGGCCAGTATGACGGCTGGTTCTGCCCCTGCCACGGCTCGCAATACGATTCGTCCGGTCGTATCCGCTCCGGCCCGGCACCGCGTAACATGGAAATCCCGGTCAATGCATTCGCCGACGATTCCAAAACAACAATCAAGCTGGGCTGAGGGGGACTGATACATGGCTGGAATTCCACACGACCACTATGAGCCGAAATCAGGCTTCGAAAAATGGCTGCATCGCCGCCTTCCCGTCGTCAGCCTGCTCTATGACACGCTGATGATCCCCACCCCCAAGAACCTGAACTGGTGGTGGATCTGGGGCATCGTGCTTGCTTATGCGCTGGTGCAGATGATCGTCACCGGCGTTGTGCTGGCAATGCACTACACGCCCGAAGCGGGCATGGCCTTCGCCTCGGTCGAACATATCATGCGCGATGTGAACGGCGGGTACATGCTGCGTTACATGCACGCCAACGGCGCGTCGCTGTTCTTCTTCGCGGTCTATATCCATATCTTCCGCGGCCTCTACTACGGCTCCTACAAAGCCCCGCGCGAAGTGACATGGATCATCGGGATGCTGATCTTCCTTGCCATGATGGGCACCGGCTTCATGGGCTATGTGCTGCCTTGGGGGCAGATGTCGTTCTGGGGCGCCACGGTGATTACCGGGCTGTTCGGGGCCATCCCCTTCATCGGGCCGGACATTCAGACATGGCTGCTTGGCGGACCGGCGGTGGACAACGCCACACTGAACCGCTTCTTCTCGCTGCATTACCTGCTGCCGTTCATCATCGCGGCACTGGTCATCGTTCACGTCTGGGCCTTCCATACCACTGGCAACAACAACCCCACCGGGGTCGAGGTGCGCCGCGGTTCCAAGGAAGAGGCCGAGAAAGACACACTGCCGTTCTGGCCCTACTTCGTAATCAAGGACCTGTTCGCGCTGGGGGTCATCCTGACGATCTTCTTCGCAGTCGTTGCCTTCATGCCGAACTTCCTTGGCCACCCGGACAACTATATCGAAGCCAACCCGCTCAAGACGCCCGCACATATCGTGCCGGAATGGTATTTCCTGCCGTTCTACGCGATCCTGCGCGCTTTCACCTCCGAAGTTTGGGTGGTGGAATGGGCCTCGGCCATCTCCGGCGGCATCATTGATGCGAAATTCTTCGGCGTGCTGGCGATGTTCGGCGCAATCATCGTGATGGTGCTGGTGCCTTGGCTCGATACCTCGCGTATCCGCTCGGGCCGCTATCGCCCGGTGTTCAAGTGGTGGTTCCTGCTCTTGTGCCTCGATTTCATCTTCCTGATGTGGCTGGGCGCGATGCCTGCGGAAGAACCATACAAAAGCCTCGCCCTGATCGGGGCCGCCTATTGGTTCGCCTACTTCCTCATCATCCTGCCTCTGCTGGGCGTTGTCGAAAAACCCAAAGAGGTACCGGCAACGATCGAAGAAGACTTCGCCGCACATTACGGCAAACCGGCCGAACCGGCAGAATAAGAAAGGACAAGGGACAATGATGAAGAAACTCTCCATTGCAGCCATTGCCGCCCTCGCCCTTTCGGCCGGGGTGGCGGCAGCCAGCGAAGGCGGCAATGTCCCGGATGTTGCCTTCTCCTTTGAAGGCCCGTTCGGCAAGTTCGACCAGCATCAGCTACAGCGTGGCCTGCAAATCTATACCGAGGTCTGCGCGTCTTGCCACGGTCTGCGCTATGTGCCGATCCGCACGCTCGGGGATGAAGGCGGCCCGCAGCTTTCCGAAGCACAGGTCCGCGCCTATGCCAAGCAGATGATCACCATCACCGACCCGGAAACCGATGAGGATCGCCCGGCCAAGCCGACCGATCACTTCCCGGTCTCCGGCGATCCGCACGCGCCCGACCTGTCGCTGATGGCCAAGAAACGCGCCGGGTTCCATGGGCCGTATGGCTCGGGCGTCAACCAACTCTTCAAAGGCATCGGCGGGCCGGAATATATCGTCTCGATCCTGACCGGCTACCAAGATCCGCCCGATTGCGCGCCTGAGGATTTCACCGGGCACTACAATATCCACTTCGCCCCCGGCGGCTACCCGGACGAATGCAAGGACGAACATGGCCACCACACCGTTCCCGGAAGCTGGATCGCCATGCCCCCGCTCGCCGGTGAGGACGTCGATTTTGCCGATGGGCACCCGAACGATCTGCACCACGAAGCCGAAGATATCTCGGCCTTCCTGATGTGGACCGCCGAACCCAAGATGATGGCGCGCAAAGAGGCCGGTTTTACCGGGGTGCTGATGCTGGTGCTGCTCACCGTGCTGCTCTACCTCACCAACAAGCGCATCTGGGCACCGCATAAAGGCAAGAAGCGGCACGACACTTGATGCCGCCCGACTAACGCCAATCCTGAACCCCGCCTCTTCGGCGGGGTTTTTGTTTGCAGGGCAACACCCCAAGCCGTGCCAGCGCCGGGCCGGGGGACGGCGCACCAACCTCAGTTCAGTCGCGCTTTATTGCACTCAAACACGTCCTCCACCCGAGCGACGCGCCCACACCCACCAAAGCGCCGGCCCACGGGCCGGTCCGGCGCTGGCACGGCGGGCCTGTCGGCCCTTGAGTCCGTGCCGTGGATCGGTTCCCTGTGGCTAGGCCAGCTCTCTCCCAACCGCTCCGCCCCCGCCGATTTTTCGCAGAAAAATCACCCACCCCTCCCCCAAGGGTTTTCTGTCGAAAATCGCCACTTTACGACCTCGCTGTCGCGCCCAGACCAGAAACCCGCATGTCACACCCCATGCTGGGCGTATCACGACCCCGGAGCGGCCATGTTCGAGCGCCGAATTCCAGAGTGGCTTCGCCACGCCCCTGCACCCTCAGTGCATCGTTTTGCCCTCTTGGCCGGCTGGGAAGGGGTGGTGCGCGGCCTGTTGATCTCGGTCTTTCCGGTCGCGCTCTACAATTCCCATGGCAGTGCGGCCATCGTCTCGCTGATCTATTTCCTGATCGGCCTCGCCTCGCTTTGCACCGGGCTTCTGGTTCCCTTCGCACAGCGTTTCATCCCGCGCCGCTGGGTCTATATCTGCGGGGCGTGCCTCTATATCCTCGGCACCGCACTCGGGGCTGTTGGTGGCACGGTGCCGCTCACCGCCGGGCTGGCCTGCACCACCATCGCCACGGTCATCACCTTCAACTGTTTCAATGCCTACGTGCTCGACTATATCGCCCGGATCGAACTCACCCGTTCCGAATCCCTGCGCATGTTCTACTCGGCCCTTGGCTGGTCCGTCGGTCCGGTTGCCGGGGTCTTCCTGATGGGGATGTGGCCACCGCTGCCATTCCTGCTGTCGTGCCTCGCCGCCTGCGGGTTGCTTGGCACCTTCCTCTTCATGCGGCTCGGCAATGGCAAGCTGATCACCCGCGCCCGCGCACCTGCGCCCAACCCGTTCGCCTATTTCGCGCGCTTCTTCGCACAGCCCCGGCTCGTCGCGGGCTGGCTCTTTGCGGTGATCCGCTCCTGCGGCTGGTGGGCTTATGTCGTCTACCTGCCGATCTTCGCCGTCGAAAGCGGCCTTGGTCACACCCTCGGCGGGCTGCTCTTGTCGCTCACCAACGGCGCGCTTTTCTTCACCCCGTTCATGCTACGCTGGATGAAGGCGAACTCGGTGCGCCATGCCGTCCGCTCCGGGTTTTTCATCTCCGCCTCGTTCTTCGCGGCGGCCAGCGTCTTTGCCTTTTTCCCGCCCGTCGCGGCGGCGCTCCTCTTCGTCGGGTCGTTCTTTCTCATCCTGCTCGATATCTCCGCCGGTCTGCCCTTCCTGATGGCCGTCAAACCGTCCGAGCGCACGGAGATGTCAGCGATCTATTCTAGCTACCGGGATGTCTCCGGGACACTCACCCCCGGCATCGCCTGGGTCGTGCTTCTTGCCCTGCCGCTCTGGGGGATATTCCTCGCCGCCTCCGCCGCACTCTTTACCGCCTGGGGAATCGCCGGGCGGTTGCACCCGCGCCTCGGCACAAGGCGGCTCCCCGCAGCCTCCGCCGCGCAGACTGCCGCGCAATAGGGCACCGCACGCCGCGTTAACCATTCACCGTGCGATGCATCGCGCCAATTTCCCGCCATACGCATCGCAGCCGAGGCGCCAGCCGGGGTGCAGACAGGCGTTTTTCGCCGCCCAAGCACGTTAACCATGCACGTTAACCAAGATACGCCCTCAGCGCCTCCGGCGGATTCTCAAGCAACTCACCGACAGCCACCGGCGGCTCCGCCCGCCCGTCCGCCACCAGTATCGCAAGCTCCGCAAACCGCACCGCATCATCCGGATCATGGCTCACCATCAACACCGTGGCGCGCGTCTCCGCCGCCACCTCGCTCAGCAGGTTCAGCATTTCAACCTTCAGCGCAGGCCCAAGGGCCGAGAATGGTTCGTCAAGCAAGATCAATGGCTTACCTTGCACCAACACCCGCGCCAGCGCGGCCCGGCTTTGTTGCCCACCCGAAAGCGTTGCCGGTTTCCGGTCGCCCATCCCGGCCAAGCCGACACGCTCCAACGCGGCCTCGACCCGCACCATCTGCGCACGGTTCAGCTTCAACCCCGGATCAATCCCGAGCCCGACATTCCGCGCCACAGAAAGGTGCGGGAACAGGTTATTATCTTGAAATAACATAGAGATAGGTCGCCCCCCCGGTGCCAGCCCCGCAAGGTCCTCCCCCGCCAAACCACCCGCCCTTCACTCGGCGCAAGGAAGCCCGCGATCACGCTCAAAAGCGTCGATTTTCCCGCCCCGCTCGGCCCGATCACCGCCACACACGCGCCATCCGCCACTTTGAAATCTGCCGTCATTTCAAAGTCTTCCATCCTCACCGCCACGTCTTCAAGCGTCAACATCGCCGCGCCCTCCCCGGTCGAAAAGCCAAAACAGCGCCAAGCTGATCGCCAGCAACAAAAGCCCCGCGCCTGCCGCCGCATCCATCCGATACGCCCCCATCAAACGATACATCTCAAGCGGCAGCGTCGCCCAATCCGGGCTTGCGAACAAAGCCACAACGCCAAGGTCGCCCATCGAAAGCGCCGCCGTAAGACCAGCCGAAAACCCCAATGATTTCCGCACTCTGGGCCAGATAAGCCAGCGCATTCGCGCCCAACCCCGCAGGCCCAAACCATCTGCCAACCGGCCATAATCCGTCTCCACCTGCCTCAACTGCGGCCCCAGTATCCGCACCGCGAACGGCAGTGCCATCAACGCATTGACCAACACCGTCACCGGAAAGGCCAGCAGCTTTGGGTCAGCCACCGGATTGACCAGCAGGAAAAGCCCGGTCCCGATCACCATCGGCGAAATCGCCAACCCAAGATAGCCCACCAACTCCGCCTTCCGCGCAAGCGCAAGCGCCAACCCGGTGGTCAGCGCGGTTGCACAAAGCGCAATGAAAACAGATGTCTGCGCCGCTGCCCACACCGTTCCCGGCATCTTGCCCAACCCTTCCAACCCATCCAGCACCACCATTGCCAACGGCACCAACAGGAACGCCGCCGCCAGTCCCATCACCACCCCATCCCATGTTTTCAGCAGGCCGCCCTGCGCCTCCCAACGCTGCACCACCCGGTCCATCCCCGCGCCAAACCCCGGCGGCGCCGCCACCCACAGTGCCACAGCCGCCGCCGCACCGGTCAACACAAGCTGCGCCACCGCCAGCCCCGCCGCGCGGCCAAGGTCGAAATCAAATGTGAACGCCTGATAGATACCCAGTTCCAGCGTCGTCGCCTTTGGCCCGCCCCCCAAGGTCAACGCCACCGCGAAGCTACTGAGGCACAAGGCAAAAATGACCATCCACGCGCCCGGCACCACGCTGCGCAGCATCGGCCATTCCAACACGCGCGAAGCCTGCCCCGGTCCCATCCCAAGGCTCGCCGCCAGCCGGAATCGCTCACCCGGAATCGCCTGCCAACCCTGCAAAATCATCCGCGTCGCCAGCGGCAAATTGAAGAATACATGCGCCAGCACCACACCCTGAAGCCCGTAAATCCGGAATCCTTCAAGCCCAAGCGTCGCTAGCCCTTGATTGATCAACCCGGCCCGTCCGAAAACTGCAAGCAAGCCCATCACCGCCACGATTACTGGCAAGATAAACGGCGCACCCAACAGCGTGATCAGCGCCGCCCGCCCGAAAAATTGCCGCCGCGCCAAAGCCTTGGCCACGGGTATGGCCAGCACCACGCTCACACTGGCAGACAGCACCGCCTGCAAAAGCGTGAACCGAAGCGCCGCCCAATCCGCCGCCCCCGGCGCGCCCATCCCTCCGGCGCGCCAGATCACCGCGCCAAGCGGTGCCAGCAGAACCACGGCCACCAATGCCGCCGTCCCCCGCTCCGACAGGCTCATTTGGAAAGCGCGCGCAGCCATTCCTGCAAGGCCTCTGTCCGGATTGTCGGCACCTCATTCGGCGCGATCATCATCGCCCGCTCCGCTGGTAATGGCTGGCCAAAACCCGTTGGCAGCCCATCCTTCGGCATGAACGCGGGATACATCCAGTTGGTCTCGGGAATAAGGCTCTGGAACGCGTCTGATGTCATGAAGCGCAGGAATGCGTCTGCCAGTTCCGGCTGATCACTCCCCTTCACCTTCCCCGCGACTTCAACTTG
The DNA here is from genome assembly GCF_034555965.1 of Aquicoccus sp. G2-2. Lineage (GTDB taxonomy): Bacteria > Pseudomonadota > Alphaproteobacteria > Rhodobacterales > Rhodobacteraceae > JAYDCK01. Next base: position 3,248,551 of record NZ_JAYDCK010000003.1, on the reverse strand, counting down.
CATGTAATGCCGCCCGAACGACGCAGCTGCCTTGCTGTCATCCTTCTCCGCGACACGATGATAATCCGGCGACGTGGTATAGCTCAGCGCCATATCCGCCTCTCCATCAAGAAAAAGCCCATAAGCTTCTGACCATCCCGGTGTCACCGTCACGATATTGTCGGCCAACCGCTCCCATAGTTCCTCCGCCTTGTCGCCATAAAGCGCCTTCACCCACAACAACAATCCCAACCCCGGCGTTGAAGACCGCGGGTCTTCAATGACGATGGAAATGTCCGAATCAGCCAATTCCTCAAACGATTTCGGCGGATCGGGCAGTTTGGTCTTGTCATAGACAAACGCGAAATAGCTCCAGTCATACGGCACGAACAGCGGATCGCTCCATTCTCCCGGCACCCCCTCGGCGTTGGGCACATCCGGGTGAACATCCATGCCATGCGGCGCAAACAGCCCGGTTTGCGCGGCCTGTGCCGTCAGGCTGGTATCGAGCCCCAGAACCACATCCGCCTTGGTGCGCGCCCCTTCCAACCGGACCCGCGCCAGAAGCGCCGCGCCATCGCCCGCACCGACGAATTGCAGATCGCACCCGCATTGCGCCTCGAATGCCTTCTCCACGGCCGGCCCCGGCCCCCAATCTGTGATAAAGCTGTCATAGGTATAAACTGTCAGAACAGGGGTTTGTGCCGCCACTTGGCTGGCCAACAAAACTCCCGTAGCAAATGCAAGATGTCTCATGTCATCTCCCTTATCTGCGACGGGCGGAGCAGGATGTGGGAGACCCAAACCTTCCCTCCGCCGGTCTTAACCGGTTCAGGTTCAACGGGTTCGCAGAATTGCATCTCAGCCCAAAAGGCTCCCCGAGGTAGGCCAAACCCTATGCGGGGCCTTCGCGCTTGGCAAGCCGTTCGTCCAGCCCCTTCATTTTGCCATAAATATCCCGGGGCGCGGGGGCTGGCCCCCGCTCCGCCACCTTCCACTCTTGGCAGCGCCGGTTCTGGCCGCTATTGCCAAAACAAAGGAGCCTACCCATGAGCCTCAACACATTCGGTCATCTTTTTCGCGTCACCACTTGGGGCGAAAGCCACGGCCCGGCACTTGGTGCCACGGTCGATGGCTGTCCTCCCGGTGTTCCGCTGGACGAGGCCATGCTTCAGCACTGGCTCGACAAACGCCGCCCCGGACAGTCGAAACACACGACCCAACGCCGCGAAGCCGATGCAGTGCGCATTCTGTCCGGCGTATTCGAGGGCGTCACAACCGGCACGCCCATTCAGTTGATGATCGAAAACACCGACCAGCGCTCAAAAGACTACGGCGACATCGCCCAGACCTTCCGTCCGGGCCATGCAGACATCACCTATCACCTGAAATACGGTCTGCGTGATTATCGCGGCGGTGGCCGATCATCGGCACGCGAAACCGCCGCCCGCGTGGCCGCCGGTGGCGTCGCTCGCGCCGCTCTCAAAGCGCTCGTGCCCGCATTGAAGATAAAAGGCTACATGACTGCCATGGGCGAGAAAGAGATCGACCGCGCCAATTTCGATTGGGACGCGATCGAACAAAACCCGTTCTGGATTCCGCAAGGCCCGGAAATCGCCGCTGAATGGGCGGCTTACCTCGATTCAATCCGCAAAGCACAGGATTCGGTCGGCGGCATCGTCGAAATTTGCGCCCGCGGCATGCCCGCAGGTCTCGGCGCGCCGGTCTATGGCAAGCTCGATACCGACCTCGCAGCCGCCTGCATGTCAATCAACGCGGTCAAGGGCGTCGAGATCGGCGAAGGCATGGCAGCGGCCAAGCTGAAGGGCAGCCAGAACGCCGATGAGATTTTCCCCGGCAATGACGGCGCGCCGCTGTTCTCCTCGAACCATGCTGGCGGCATCCTCGGCGGCATTTCGACCGGGCAAGACGTGATCGTGCGCTTCGCCGTAAAACCCACATCCTCGATCCTCACGCCGCGCCGCTCAATCCGGATTGACGGCTCCCCCACCGAAGTCATCACCAAAGGCCGCCATGATCCGTGCGTCGGCATCCGCGCCGTCCCCGTGGGCGAAGCAATGATGGCCTGCGTAATCCTTGACCACCTACTATTGCATCGCGGACAGATCGGCGGCGAGATCGGCGAGACACGCGGCAAAATCGGCTAGGTCATGCTCGCCATCCTGTCAATCACCCTGCCGATCTACGTCATCATCGCACTTGGTTATGGCTGCGTTCTCAAGGGGGTATTCAAACCCGCGACCATGCCGGTCTTTGGCAGCTATGTGATGAACATTGCGCTCCCCGCGCTGTTGTTTCAGGCCGTCGCAACACGCAGTGTCGCAGAGGTCTTCAACCTTACCTATATGGCGATCTACCTCACCGGCGCTCTGGCGACGATTGCGGTGGGCTTTCTCGCCTTCTCCGCACTGCGCCTCTCGCCCCGCCGTCGCGCAGTCGCCCTCATGGGCATCTCCTGCCCCAATTCCGGCTTCATCGGCTATCCGGTGATGCTGCTTACCTTCCCGGCCATCGCGGGTCAGATTCTCGCACTCAACATGCTGGTGGAAAACTTTGTCATCATCCCTGTCTGCCTCGCGCTGATGGAAGCCTCAAAAGCCGAAGACGCACATATCGTGCGCAAGCTCGGCAACATTCTCTTCGGGGTTCTCAAACGCCCTATGGTGCTGGGCCTGATTGCCGGGCTGATCGTCTCTCTGACCGGAATAGACATCCCCGAACCGGTCAACCGCATTTTTACCATGCTCGCCGCCTCCGCCTCTGCGCTCGCGCTTTTTGTGATCGGTGGCGGCCTTGTCGGCGCACCTCTGCGCGGCAACTGGGCAAGCGCGGTGCAGATCGCAGTTGGCAAGCTCTTCCTCAACCCGGCCATGGCCGCTCTGGCACTGCTGGTTCTACCCGCGCTCGGCCTCGCGCCACTCTCGCCCGAACTGGCCGCAGCCGTGGTCATCTCTGCGGCGATCCCGATGTTCTCCATCTACGTGATTTTTGCACAGGAAATGGGCCATGAAGGCATGGCCTCCATTGCTCAGATCATCGCCACATCCGCCGCCTTCATCACGCTCAGCGCGCTGCTTTACGCCCTGCTCTGATCATCCAGCGGGATAGGCTTCTGCTTGGACAGCTGCACCGCCAAAATCCCCACCGCCACAATGGCAACCCCGATCACGTCCCAGCCACCCAACTTTTCGTGCAGCAGCGCCGCCGCCACGGCCACGCCGAAAAACGGGTTGAGAAAATGAAACGTCGCCGCCTTCACCGCGCCAATCTGATTGACCAACACGAACCAAACCCATGTTGCCAACAGCCCCGGCACCAGTGTGGTATAGGCAAACGCCACCACAAGCTGCCAGTTCCAAGTGACGTAAAGCGTTTCGGTAAAGGCCGAAACCACGGCAAGACAAGCCGCGCCGACGAACATCTGCAAACCGACGATCATCATCACGTTCCCGCCCGAAGACGCCCCGCGTACCGAAAGGGTGGCCACCGCAAGCGCCACCGACGCGACGATGCACATTGCAACCCCGGTCCAGTCAAGCCCACCATCCAGCCGCCCCTCCATGATGATGGCCACGCCTGCAAACCCCAATAGCAGCCCGGCAAGCGCCATTGGCCGAAGCTTGTCGCGCAAAAACAGCCACCCCAGCAGCGCCACCATAAGCGGCATCGTGCTTGCGATGATCGAAGCAAGCCCGGCTTCGATCCACTGCATCGCCACAAAATTCAGCCCCAGATAAAGCCCATTCTGGCAAACGCCGAAGATGATCGTCGCGCGCCATTGCGCCCGCGTCAGGCGGAAGGTCTGCCCCAGCGCCAGCGCAATTGCCACGCCAAGCAATCCGGATATGAAAAACCGCAGCGCAAGCGATGCCATCGGCGGCGCATACATCACGATCACCCGCGCCGACGTGAATGCCGAAGACCACATGAAGGCAAATGCCAACCCCATCAGAATCGCACGAATATTCATCATTGCCCCTCTCGCCTGCCCACCCCGCTTAGCCTATCCTCCGGGGAAGGTCAGCCCGTCTTCCGCAATTTTGCCATGAACGTCCGCAGGAGCGGCACACGCCGGGGCCGGAAGCTCTCCTCCGTCAGCGTCACGCCCGCAATCCGGCTGAGCAGGAATTTCCTGAAATCCTGCCGCAAACAGCACCACGCCAGAATCATCTGCCTGTCATCGAAGTAAACCACCGATAGCGGCCATATCCGCCGTTCCGTCTCTTGGCCGTCTGCATCGCAATAGGCAATGTCCACCGCGCGCTCCTCCCACGAGGCTTGCCGCAACGGGCCGACATGCGCAGGCACTGCCTCGGCCTCATATCGGAAAACCCTTGAAACCGCATGGATGGCCTGCTGCGCCTGCCGATCAGGCAACCGCGCGGTGATCTTGGCAAGTGCGCCGCGCGCCGCCTCTCCCAACGCGGTATCGCCATTGGTCATTACCTCGCTCAGCCCCACCACCAGCGCCTCAAGCTCCAGCCGGTTAAATGACTGCGGCGGCAGGGCCGGGTCTTCGGTCAGCCGATACCCATAACCGGCCTCTCCGTCGATCAACGCCCCCGCCGCGCGCAGACTCTCGATATCGCGGTAAAGCGTGCGTTCCGATACACCTGTTTCCTGTGCCAACCGCGCCGCCGTCAACGGCGGCGGCAAGCTGCGCATCAAATGTAACAGGCGAAAAAGGCGGTCGGTCCGGGGCATCGCGCTCCTGACGTGATTTGACAGGACGGTCGAAGCATAATGCCCCCGAAGAACAACTCAACCGAAAAGGAAACTGCCTTGCTCACCCTTTATCACAGCCCCCGCACCCGCTCGACCCGCATCGTTGCCCTGCTCGAAGAGCTTGGCGCCCGTGACAAGGTCAAAATCGAACCAGTCGAAATCGCCCGGCCCGATGGCACCGGCGCGCACGACCCGAACAACCCCCATCCCGAAGGCAGGGTGCCCTATCTCGTGCATGACGACATCGGAATTTGGGAATCCACCGCCATCGCGCTTTACCTGACTGAACTGTTCCCCGAAGCAGGCCTTGGCCGTGCGCCCGGCACGCCTGATCGCGGCGCGCTGCTCAGTTGGCTCGCATGGTATGGCGACGTGCTGGAACCGATGATGATCTTCTCTTTCTCCGGCGTCGAAAGCCCGGTGATCGAGCGTGCCTTTGGCGGAATAGGCGGTATCGCTGCCCGGCTTGCCACCGCTCTGGAAACCGGCCCTTACCTGCTTGGCGCGGACTACACGATTGCCGACATGATGATCGCGTCAGCTTTCACCTTCGCGCCGCAAATCACCCCAGACGATCAAAACATCCGCGATTGGGTTGCCCGCTGCGCCGCGCGCCCTCCGCTGTCTTTGCACAGGACTACGATGAAAACCTGCGCCCGTCTGCCTGAAACAGAAAAAGGGGCGGCCCTTCGCGGCCGCCCCTTTCAAAATCCGGTCCTGTATCGGATCAGCCGTTCACGCTGTCCTTCAGTGCCTTTGCAATGGTCATCTTGACCACCTTGTCGGCGTCTTTCTTGATCTGTTCGCCTGTGGCGGGGTTGCGCACCATACGCTCGGGGCGCTCACGGCAGTAAATTTTGCCTACGCCGGGAAGTGTCACGGCACCGCCGCCTGAAACTTCCTTGGTGATGATCGAAACCACCGCATCCAGCGCCGTGCCGGCGGATTTCTTGTCGCTGCCCATTTCCTCTGCCAGAGCGGCGACGAGTTGGGTTTTGGTCATCGGTTTTGCCATGTTTTTGCTCTCCTAAAACTGCCCGAACGCTTGGGCCTCATTGGCTTCGTATAACGGAATATAGTGTCCAAACACAATGAATAGTGGGTTATTGCAAGTAGAAAACATGCGTTTTTCGCTGTTTTTCGCCTGTTTGGAGCATTTTGCCACGATTCTGGATCGCTAACATGCGGCAAAACCCCTGAGACGGTCAAATACTGCGCCGTGTTTTATAACGTCCCGCCCCCGGATCAAGCGCGAAAACACCTCACAAGAAGGCCGTCTCGTTGAAGCTGCGCAATTTGCGGCTGTGGATGCGCTCAAGCGGCATTTCGCGCAAGATTTCCATCGCGCGAATCCCGATCATCAGATGCCGTTCGACCTGCGCGGTATAGAAATCCGATGCCATGCCGGGCAGCTTCAACTCGCCATGCAGCGGCTTGTCCGAAACGCAAAGCAACGTGCCATAAGGCACCCGAAAGCGGAACCCGTTGGCCGCAATAGTGGCGCTCTCCATGTCCAGCGCAACTGCGCGCGACTGGCTCAAACGCTGCACCGGCCCGGCCATGTCGCGCAGCTCCCAGTTGCGATTGTCAAAGCTAGCCACGGTGCCGGTGCGCATCACCCGCTTGAGGTCAAACCCTTCAAGCCGGGTTTCCATCGCCACCGCCTGCTCCAGCGCAATCTGTATCTCCGCCAGCGGCGGCACCGGAATCCAGATCGGCAGATCATCATCAAGCACCTTATCCTCGCGCAAATACGCATGGGCCAGCACGAAATCGCCAAGGTTCTGCGAATTCCGCAAACCCGCGCAATGGCCCACCATGATCCAGGCATGTGGCCTCAGCACCGCAATATGGTCGGTCGCCGTCTTCGCGTTCGACGGCCCGATCCCGATATTGACAAGCGTGACCCCCGACCCATCGGCGCGCTTGAGATGATAAGTCGGCATTTGCGGCAACCGGTCGACACCCACCAGTTCCTCATCTGGGCGCGTGATCTCGGCATTGCCGCTGGCTACAAAGCTCGTGTAACCGCTTTCCGGCTCGGCCAGCATCCGGCGCGCATAGGCTTCGAATTCATTGACGTAAAACTGGTAGTTGGTGAACAGAACGTGGTTCTGAAAATGCGCCGGGTCCGTCGCCGTGTAATGCGCCAGACGTGCCAGCGAATAATCCACCCGCTGCGCAGTAAAAAGCGCAAGCGGCATCGCCCTGTCCGCCATCGGCTGAAACGTGCCGTTTACAATCTCGTCATTCGTCGTGCCAAGATCGGGCACGTCGAATACATCGCGCAAGGTGAAATGCGCCGCCCCCTGCTGTGGCACCTGCAAACCCGGGTCACCCGCCACCGAAAAATGCACCGGGATTGGCGTGTCCGACACACCAACCTCCACCGGCACGCGATGATTGCCAATAATCAGCCCGATTTGCTGTTCCAGATAATCGCGGAACAACCTTGGCCGCGTGATCGTCGCCACGTAAACACCCGGATCGGAAACATGGCCAAAGCTCAGGCGGCTATCCACCTTCACAAAGCTGGTCGTCTCCACCCGCACGTAAGGATAGCAGGCGCGCACCCGGCCCACCGGCACCTGCCCGGCCATCGCAGCGGTAAATTCCGCCATCAGGAACTCGACCGCACCCTCATAAAGCGCCACCAGCCGCGCCACTGCCGCCTTCGGGTCATCAAACTGCTGCGGCCCGCCAAGATCGGGCATCAATACCCCGGTATCATCGCCCATATTTGCGCCCACTTTCCATTTCGCTCACGTTGACATGCCCCCGCCCCGCTTTCAAGCTGCCCGAAACCCGCTCGCAAAAGGCCCGCCATGGATTTCGAGACCGCCTCCGCCGCCGAATTCGGCACCACGCTCAAAGGGCTCGGCCTAAATCTCATCTGCCGCGATGTGCGCGCCAGTGCCGCTTTCGTTGAGCAGGTCTTCGCCATGCGGGTGCACCGCCTGTCCGCCGATTTCGCCATCGTTACTTACGCGGATCAACTTTTTCAGCTCCATTCCGACGGCACCTATCACAGCAACCCGTATCTTGCGCTCCTGCCTGAAAATCCGCCGCGCGGTGCCGGTATCGAACTGCGCCTTTATAATACCGACCCCGACACTGCCGCCGCCCTCGCCGCTGCTCTGGGTTATACGATCCTGCAACACCCGACAGACAAACCACACGGCCTGCGCGAAGCCTACATCCTCGATCCCGATGGTTACGCTTGGGTGCCCTCATGCCCGATCTGACAACCGCACCGCGTCGCAAACAAGCAAGACAGACGCATTCGGCACATGCTGCCTTCTCCCCAAGCCAAAAGGACCCTGCTATGCCCGTCACCCAAATCCGCGCTAATATGAACAACTGGCAAGAACGCGTCGATCTCGCCGCTGCATTCCGCTGGACCGCACGCCTCAACCTGCACGAGGCGGTTGCAAATCACTTCAGCTTCGCAGTGAATGACGATGGAACGCGCTTTCTGATGAACCCCAACCAGATGCATTTCTCGCGCATCCGCGCATCCGACCTGCTTGAGATAGACGCCAACGATCCCGCCACGCTGGAAGGCCCCAACGCGCCCGATCCAACCGCCTGGGGTCTGCACGGCGCGCTGCACCGGCACTGCCCACATGCACGTTGCGCCATGCACGTCCATTCAATTCATGCCACCGTACTGGCCTCGCTCGCCGACAGCCGCCTGCCTCCGATCGACCAGAATTGCGCCACCTTCTTCAATCGCTATGTGATCGACGAACACTATGGCGGCCTCGCCTTCGAGGAAGAAGGCGAACGCTGCGCTGCGCTGTTTGCCGACCCGAAGAAAAAAGTGATGATCATGGGCAATCACGGCGTCATGGTCATCGGCGCCACGGTGGCGGAAACATTCAACCGGATGTATTATTTCGAACGCGCGGCCGAAACCTATATCCGCGCCTTGCAAACCGGCCAACCGCTGCGCATCCTGCCCGACGATGTGGCCGAAAAAACCGCTCGTGAGCTGGAAGACTACCCCGAACAGGACGCCCGCCATCTTTCCGAACTCAAAGCCATCCTCGACGAGGAAGGCGCAACATACGCGAGTTGAGCCAAAATGCATTTCGGCCTCACAGAAGAACAACAGATGATCGCCGACACCACACGCGCCTTCGTCGAGAAAGAGCTTTACCCGTTCGAACAAGAGGTCGAACGCTCCGGCCACCTGCCCATGGACATCATCCGCGAGGTTCAGGCCAAGGCCATGCAGGCCGGGCTTTATGCCGCCAACATGCCACAAGAGGTTGGCGGTGCCGGGCTCGACACCCTGTCATGGCTGCTTTACGAAAAAGAACTGGGCCGGGCGAACTACGCCCTGCACTGGACCTGCGTTGCCCGGCCCTCCAATATCCTGCTCGCCGGAACCGACGCACAGAAGGAACAGTATCTCTTCCCCTGCATTCGCGGCGAAACATGGGATTGCCTTGCCATGACCGAACCTGGTGCCGGTTCCGATCTGCGCGGCATGAAGGCCACCGCTCGCGCCGATGGGACCGACTTCATCCTGAACGGCACCAAGCATTTCATCTCTCACGCCGATATCGCCGGTTTTGCCATCGTCTTCATGGCCACCGGCGAAGAAGACACGCCGCGCGGCCCGAAAAAACTCATCACCGCCTTCATCATCGACAAGGGCACGCCCGGTTTCACAGTCCGCGACGGCTATCGCAATGTCAGCCACCGCGGCTATACCAACTCGGTGCTGGAGTTTGACAATTGCCGCCTGCCCGCCTCTGCGGTTCTGGGCGAGGTTCACGAAGGCTTTCAAGTGGCGAATGACTGGCTCGGCGCGACCCGCCTGCAAGTCGCCGCCACCTGCCTTGGCCGCGCCGACCGCGCCCTGAGTCACGCCATCGAATACGCCGCCGACCGGCGCCAGTTCGGTCAGCAGATCGGCAAGTTTCAGGGCGTCAGCTTCAAACTGGCCGACATGGCGACCGAACTCAAGGCCGCCAACCTGCTGACATGGGAGGCCGGCTGGAAACTCGATCAGGGCACGGTCAGCGAAGCCGACATGGCGATGGCCAAGCTCAAGGCGACGGAAACGCTCGCCATGATCGCCGATGAAGCCATCCAGATTCACGGCGGCATGGGCCTGATGGATGACCTGCCGCTTGAGCGTATCTGGCGCGATGCCCGTGTTGAGCGCATCTGGGAAGGCACCTCGGAAATTCAGCGCCACATCATCAGCCGCGAATTGCTGCGGCCTCTGGGCGGCTGAATGCGCGCACAGCGTGCCAAAAACGGTCGCGCAAGCGAGGGGCCAGCCCCTCGCGCTCCCCGGGATATTTCCGGCAAAATGAAGTGGCACGCGGGCCTGCATCTTTATTTTGCCTCAAATATCCCCGCCGGAGGCTCCCGCACTCTCCACTCGCACCGGATATTGCCATGACACACACCCTCACCCGCTTGCTGCGCCCCCGGTCCATCGCGGTGATCGGCGGCGGCGCGTGGTGCAACCAAGTGATTGAGCAATCGCGCAAGATGGGCTTCACCGGCGCGATCTGGCCGGTCCATCCCAAGGCACAAGACATCGCCGGGCTTACGCCGTTTCCAACGCTTGCAGAGCTCCCTGCCGCACCGGACGCGGCTTTCATCGGCATCAACCGCAACGCAACAATCGACGCGGTCGCACAACTTTCTGCCATGGGCGCGGGCGGGGCCGTCTGTTTTGCCTCCGGCTTTTCCGAGGCACAGGCGGAAGACGCCTCCGGCACTGACTTGCAAACCCGTCTTGTGCGCGCAGCGGCCGACATGCCAATCCTTGGGCCAAACTGCTATGGCTTTATCAACGCGCTCGATGGCGCGCTGCTCTGGCCCGATCAACACGGGTGCAGGCAGGTTGACCGCGGCGTTGCAATCCTTACCCAAAGTTCCAACATCGCGATCAACCTCACCATGCAGCAACGCGCCTTGCCGATCGCCTATATGGTGACCTGCGGCAACATGGCCCAAACCACACAGGCCGAAATTGCGGCCAATCTGCTTGATGATCCGCGCGTCACCGCCATCGGCCTGCATATCGAAGGGTTCTCCGATCTGCGCGCCTGGGAGGGGCTGGCCGCAAAAGCCCATGCCAAGGCCATCCCGCTTATCGCCCTCAAGGTCGGGCGTTCCCGGCAAGCCCGCGCCGCCACCATATCGCACACCGCGTCGCTTGCCGGTGACGATGTCGGCGCACAGGCCCTTCTCGACCGGCTCGGCATTGCCCGCGTCAACGATCTTCCCACCTTTCTGGAGACGCTCAAGCTGCTGCACGTCACCGGCCCGCTCGAAGCGCCCACCTTGGCCTCTCTCTCTTGCTCCGGCGGAGAGGCGAGCCTCGCGGCGGATACCGCTCTTGCGACGAATGCCCGCTTTCCACCGCTCAACACCCGGCAGGAAGTTGACCTGCGTGCAGCCCTCGGCCCGCATGTCGCCTTGGCCAACCCGCTTGATTATCACACCTATATATGGCGCGACACTGCGGCCATGGCCGACACCTTCTGCGCCATCGCCGACCCGGCCATCGCCCTCTCTCTATTGGTCGTTGACTATCCACATACCGATGCGCGCGATTGGGCCTGCGCAACGCAGGCCGCTCTTATCGCACGCGCCCGCACGGGCCGCCCGCTCGCCGTGGTCTCAACATTGCCCGAACTGATGCCAGACGACGTGGCACAGCGCCTCATCTCCGGCGGGATCACACCGCTTCAGGGCCTCACAGAGGCCATCGCTGCCGCCGCCGCAGCCGCCAGCATTCGCGCGCCATCCCAAACGCCGCTCCTGCTGCCCGGCCCCGCGCGCTTGGCACACACCCTGTCCGAGGTTGACGCCAAACAAGCTCTCGCCGCCCACGGCTTAGCGATCCCGCGCCACGTCACTGCACCGGACCCAGACGCCACCGCGCAGGCTTGCCTCACGCTCGCGCCGCCACTTGCCCTCAAAGGCATGGGCCACGCCCACAAATCCGAGATGGGCGCGGTGCGCCTCAATCTCGCGCCCGCCGAGATCGCGCAGGCCGCGCGCGCGATGAACGCAACCGGCTTCCTGGTCGAAGAAATGGTGCGCGCCCCAATTGCCGAACTGCTCATCGGCATCACCCGCGATCCGGCCCATGGCTTCGTGCTGACCCTCGCGGCGGGCGGCACGCTCACCGAGCTGATGCAGGACAGCATTAGCCTGCTGCTCCCCGTGACGCGTGCAGAGATTGAAGAGGCACTGACAGCCCTGCGCATTCATCGTCTGCTCACCGGCTATCGCGGCGCGCCCGCGGCGCATATTCCGGCCATCCTTGATGCGGCGGAGGCGGTGCAAACCTACACCCTTGCCAACGCCGCCACGCTTGAGGAGATTGAGATCAACCCGCTCATCTGCACCTCAACCGGTGCGACCGCCGCCGACGCCCTAATCCGAAAGGCCCGCCCATGACCTCCACGCCCATGACCACCTCCCCCATGTCCTCCCCGCTCAAAACCCGCCGTGAGGGGGCCATCCTCGAAGTCACCCTTGATCGCCCGAAAGCCAATGCAATCGACCTCGCAACCTCGCGCCTGATGGGAGAGGTCTTCGCCGGTTTCCGTGATGACCCGGCGCTGCGTGTCGCCATCATCACCGGCGCGGGCGCGAAATTCTTCTGCCCCGGCTGGGATCTGAAAGGCGCCGCCGATGGTGATGCGGTCGATGGTGATTATGGTGTCGGCGGCTTTGGCGGGTTGCAGGAATTGCGTGATCTGAACAAACCGGTCATCGCTGCGGTCAATGGCATCTGTTGTGGCGGCGGCCTCGAATGGGCACTCTCTGCCGATATTATCCTCGCTGCCGAGCACGCCACCTTCGCGCTGCCGGAAATTCGCTCTGGCACCGTGGCCGATGCCGCCTCGATCAAGCTGCCCAAACGCATCCCCTATCACATCGCCATGGAACTGCTGCTCACAGGCCGCTGGATGGATGCGCAAGAGGCGCACCACTGGGGCATCGTCAACCAAATTCACCCCGCCGATACTCTGATGGACAAGGCATGGGAAATGGCCCGGCTGATCGCCTCCGGCCCACCGCTGGTCTATGCCGCGATCAAGGAAGTTGTGCGCGATGCAGAGGATTCAAAATTTCAGGATGCGCTTAACCGCATCACCACACGGCAATTGCGCAGTGTGGATATCCTTTACGGCTCCGAAGACCAACGCGAAGGGGCCCGCGCCTTTGCCGAAAAGCGCGATCCGGTCTGGAAAGGGAAATAGCGGCACCACCCCGTTGCGAAGGCGTTCTCTTTTCGCGTGGACTCGCGCACACCGCCGCAATCAGGCGCGCTTTTCAAGCTTGTTTTCGCTGACGCTCTCAATCGTCATCCTGCGACCGCTCTCATCATAGGTGTCAAGTGTCCGGCGGATTCGATGCAGCGTGCTCATCTTGTTTGCGACGCTGCGAATCCCGCCAAGCGCACTGTCGAGCAGCGCCTGATTACGCAAGACCTTGCCTTGCAGCGTTTGCAACGACACTCCGGCTGCGGCAGGAGTGTCGTTAAGCGCGTCGATCAACGCCTTCTTTTGATCAAGCTGGCTTATCAAAATTTCAAGTTCCCCCCAAGCAGCGCCTCGCGCTCCTGCTCCAGCAGCGTTTCAAGCGCCCTGATCGTGTTTTCGGTGGTCTCATCAGTCATCTCGTCGCTCCTTCAGCGCTTGGTAAAGTTTGTCAGCAAGGCCGATACCTCCCGCCTTGACCATCGCCTCGGCCTGCGCATCACGCAAGAAAGAGGCAAACTGCCCCTCCCCCGCCCCGCCTCCGAAACTCTCGCGCGCCTGTCCTACCCCGGCGGATTTCAGCATCTCCGCCAAGAATGTCGCTTCCAGCTTTTCCGCCGCTGCGCGAAGCTTCGCGTCCTGCCTCGTGTCCGCTCGGGCCACAGCAGCCAACCGCCCGGCATGATGCACCGGCAATGCCGCCGGGGACAAAGATGAAAGATTGGTCACGGGATTACCTCCAATGCAGCGAAGTTTTCTCGTTATGCGCAGCTATCGGTAAAGAACTGGTAATCAACTTGCGGAATAATAGTGCCATTCGGAACGACGCCGAGGCATTCATGACTGACATTCCCACACTCTCCTCGCGCCCTCCCCGGACGGCTGACACAGCAGCGCAGGCGCGCACGCATCACCACGAGGAGACAGCGCCGGATGATGGCGCTACGCCGTCCAGCTTTGCCAATGTCATCGCAACCCTTCTGTCGGAGCTTACGAACAAGCCGGCGCAACCCGTCACCGGCCAAACCAAAGCAGGGCCGCCTGCGGACAAGGCCGCCTCGCCCGAGATTACAACCGCCACTGCACCAAATTCGGCTATCACGCCCGGCGAAGATGCCCCGGCACCGGGCATTGGCGCAAAACCAGCGTCTGCCAGCCGGTCAAAATCTCATGCGACGCACCAAACCGGAGTGCCCTCGCACTCTTCCGCCACAGAGGGGCCGACCACCACAACCCGCACGCCTTCGCGCAAACAACAAGGCGACGCCCCTCGCCATTCGCTGTTCACAAACCCCCGCACCCAAAGGCTGCACATGTGCTTGCCTCGCGCAGACCTGACGGCACCCTGCCCAATGCCCGCGCGAACATCGCTGTGCCCGGCGAAACAGGTCTGCTCGGGACAAGCCAACTCACCAATCCACCCGCCACGGCACGCCTTGCAGAAAACCCTACCGCTCTTGCTCCCCCTGCCCGTCGCCTCGGCAGGCAAGCAATCCCCGTCGCTTGCCCCCGGGACCTCAGCCGGGCAACCGACTGGCACCAGTCCGGTCGGCACCGAACCCATGGCGGGCCATTTGTCAGGGGGGCGATCCCTCAAGCCGTCCCGACCAAGGCCACCATCCCCCCTTGAGCACTCTTGATTCAGCCGCCACCGTGCCGGGCGCACCCACCGCGCCCCCCGACGCCGCAAAGACACTCCACGCGACCCGCGGAAGCACAAACGCAGGCGCAGCCCTGAAGGGCATACCCGCCGGAAAGCAAAACGATCCCCTTCCCAACGGCACGGATACACCCGCTTTCAACCTCACGCCTATCGCCGATCCGACTGGCGCCATCAAACCGGGCCCCGCGCTTCCAACCGCCTCATCGCTCCGGCCCGATCTGGCTCATCATGCCGCGCAACAAATCGCCTCGACCATTTCCCACTCGGCGCCGGGTCAACCCGTCGTATTACGGCTCAACCCGGACGAACTGGGCCACGTCCGCCTTGCGCTCCACGCGGCCGATGGCGCGGTTTCGCTCGCCATTCATGTCGAGCGCGGCGATACCCTCGACCTGATGCGCCGCCATATTGGACAGCTTGCAACTGCGTTCCGCGAAATCGGCTACAGTGACGTCGCCTTCTCGTTTTCATCCTCCGAACGTGATCATTCCCACCCTCAACCATCAACACCCGCCGCCGATGCCCTCATTTCCGAAATCGCCGGCGAACGCTCCCCCACACAGGCCGAAACCGACACCACCCCCGCCTCCAACCGATGTCCGGCCTCGATCTCCGCCTCTGACAGGAAAGGCTCCCCATGACAGGCATCATCCAACCCGCATCTTCAACCCCGGCGGCAACTGCCGCCAAATCCACGACAGGCACCAACGCCGACAGCAAGGCAAGCAAGCCAGTGCTCAACTCGGATTTTCAAACCTTTCTGCAAATGCTCACCGTACAGATGCAGAATCAGGATCCGCTTAACCCGATAGACAGCTCCGATTACGCGGTCCAACTGGCAACCTTCTCCTCCGTCGAACAGCAGGTGCAAACCAACGATTTACTCAGCGATGTTGTCGGCAAGATGAATACCAGCGGCATCTCGCAGCTTGCGGGTTGGGTCGGGATGGAGGCCCGCACCACCGCTCCGGCCCACTTCACCGGCAGTCCAATCACCCTTTCACCGGCGATCAAGCCAGCAGCCGATCAAGCTTGGCTGGTGACCCATGACGCAAGCGGAACCGAGCTCACCCGAACTCAGATCGGGCTGAACGGCGATGAGATCGACTGGGCTGGCACCGATACCACCGGGGCACCGCTTCCCAACGGGCGCTACACGTTCGAGGTTGAGAATTTTGCCAATGATGCGCTTCTCGGCACCACGCCGGTTGCGCATTATGCTCGCGTGACCGAGGCACAGAATAACGCGGGCGTGCTCACGTTGCTGCTTGACGGCAACATAGCGGTCGCTTCCACCGATATTAACGGCCTGCGCATCCCTGACTGATGTAGAACTGAACCGGGCCACTCGTTCCACCGCCTTTGCCAACACGCGAGCCAGACTCTCAACCAGAGTTTTTTTGCCGACCACACGGGTTTGAAAAAATTCATTTCAAGCAGACGGCCAACCATGCGATATTGGAAGAGTCGACACCGGGCCAATCTGGCCCACATTAATTTTGGAGTAACCAATGAAAAAGCTTTCAATCCTCGCGGTTGCCGCCGCTTTTGCCGCTGCAACTGCCGCTCCGGTCGCCGCTGACACCAAAGCGTCTGCCGATCCGTTCGTTTCCACTCAGGCTGCTGTTACGGGCATGGCCGTTGTTGGTGGCCTTGCGGTCATCATCGCCGCGGCTTCTGCATCTGACGGCACATAATTCTATCGTTCGAAGGGCGCTGATTTTCGGCGTCCTTCGAACAAGGCTATTCCTGCGCCATCGGTCTGTTTTGGCTAACTGATTTATGGGCAACCCTGATCACCTGATCCAATTCGTCGTGAAATAGGGGATACACATCGAATGAAACACCTCTCGATTCTGGCTGTCGCATTTGCCGCAACTGCCGCACCGGTTGTTGCCGATACCAATGCGCAACCCGATCCGTTCGTCTCGACCCAGTCGGTCAACCCTGCCACGGCACTGGCAATTATCGGTGGGGTCGCAGTCATCGTTATCGCCACCGCTGCTGCGTCCGACGGCACGTGAGAGTTCCCACAAAATTCCTCATAAAAAACGCCGTTTGCGTGTTATATCTCACTCCATCCGTTTTTTTGAAAAACAAGCTTCAAAACACACACAAACCATGCAATGTTGCACTGGTTCACGCCGGCCCAGACCGGTCAATGCTAAATTTTTGGAGCACCCAATGAAAAAGCTTTCAATCCTGGCCGTTGCCGCCGCATTTGCCGCCGCAACCGCCGCCCCGGTTTCCGCTGACACCAAAACACAAGCCGACCCGTTTGTTTCGACTCAAATGGCTGGCGGCGTGACACTCGCAGTTATTGGCGGCCTCACGGTCCTCGTTCTTGTCGCAGCCAGTTCAGACGGGACCTGATACCTCTCTGCGCGCGCCAATATAGCACGTGCAAAGCGATACTTCGTAAGCGGCTCCCGGTTGGTTGGGGCCGCTTTCTTTTTGGCGCCTTGGACTCTGGCGGCCAAAAGCGGTTTCTGATGATTGGACGGCCCTTATTCACAAGGCCACTGCCGCCACTTCAATACATCGAAATCAACACCACAGCCCCGGCACCCGCCACAGCACCGATGGCAAGCCATAAAAGCCACCAATACCGGCGGCGCGGTGCGCGCTCGGGAATATCCCGGCTGCTTTCACGGATCAGAACCGTCTCGACCATCGCTGGCAAGCGCGGCCCGAACCGGCTTAGCACCCGCACGGTTCTGGACAGATCGCGCAGCATCGCCCGCGGCCCCAGCGCGCCCTTGATGTAATCTTCCACGATCGGCTTGGCGACATCCCAGATATTCAGATGCGGGCTCAGGCTGCGCGCCACCCCTTCGACAACAACCATGGTACGTTGCAACAAGATCAGCTCGGTGCGGGTTTCCATCCCAAAACGCTCCGTCACCTCGAAAAGATAACTCAGCAGCCGCCCCATCGAAATCTGGCTCGCGTCCATGCCGAAAATCGGCTCACCCACCGCACGAAGCGCACGGGCGAACTCATCCACATCCCGGTCTGCGGGCACATACCCGGCCTCGAAATGCACCTCGGCCACACGCTGATAATCCCGCTGGATGAACCCGAACAGAATCTCGGCATAAACCCGGCGGGTATATTCGTCGATATGGCCCATAATCCCGAAATCATAGGCGATAATTGCACCGCTCGGAGCCACTTTCAGGTTCCCCTGATGCATGTCCGCATGGAAAAATCCATCGCGCAACGCATGGCTCAGAAAAAGTTGCAGCACCCGTTCACCCAGCAGCCTCCGGTCATGGCCCGCCGCATCAAGCGCCGCGTTATCACCCAGCGGCACACCCTCGGCCCACCCCATCGTCATCACCCGACGACCGGAATAAGGCCATTTCACATCCGGCAGGGTAAAGCTCTCGTCATCCTTGGTATTGGCGGCAAATTCGCTGGCCGAGGCCGCCTCCAGCCGCAGATCCAGCTCGCCTTTCACCACCCCTTCAAAATGCGCAATTACATCGCGCGGCTTCAACCGCCTTGAGGCGCGGGAAAGAAATTCGATCACATCCGCCGCGAAATAGAACGCATCAATATCGCGTTGAAAGGCGCGCTCGATTCCGGGGCGGAGCACCTTGATCGCCACCGCCTCTCCGGTGCTTTTCAACCGCGCCTTGTGGACCTGCGCGATTGACGCCGCCGCCACCGGCTCGCTGAAATCGTCAAACACATCGCGTACCCGCACGCCCAGCGCCTCGCGCACCGCCTCTTTGGCGCTCTCGGTGGCAAATGGCGGCAGCTTATCCTGCAAGACCCGCAACTGAACAGCCAGATCATCCCCCACAAGATCGGGCCGCGTGCTTAAAACCTGCCCGAACTTGATATAGGCTGGCCCCAGCGCCGTCAGCGCCCGTGTGGCGGGAGGCATGGCCGGGTCGCCGCGCGCACCCAGCCACTGAAATGGCCAAACAACCCCGCGCACCACCATGCGCAACAGCTTTGGCGCGTCATAGCCGTCAAGGATCACCTTCATCGCGCCGGTCCGCTCCAACGTGGCGCCGGTGCGGATCAGCCGAATGATATTATGCGGCCCCCTCACAGCTTCCAGCCGGAATGCAGGCAGGCAATGCCCATGGTCAGGTTGCGATACTTCGCCTGCTCAAAACCGGCGTCCTGCACCATTCGAAGGAATGTCTCCTGATCGGGAAAGCGCCGGATCGATTCCACCAGATATTGATAACTGTCACGGTCATTGGCGATCAATTTGCCCAGCTGCGGGATGATGTTGAACGAATAAAGGTCGTAAACCTTCTGCATCAACTCATTCGGGATCTGGCTGAACTCCAGAACCATCAGCCGCCCGCCCGGTTTAAGCACGCGATAAGCCTCGCTCAGCGCCTCCTCGGGCCGGGTCACGTTCCGTATCCCGAACGAGATCGTGTAAACGTCAAACGTATTGGCCTCGAACGGCAGCGCCATCGCATCGCCCACGATCCAATCAAGGCTTGCCGCCATCTGCGCCGCTTCCGCGCGTTTGCGCCCTTCTACCAGCATCGGCTCGGTCAGATCGAGCACCGTCGCATGGCCCTCGCCAGCCCGGTCGAGAAACCGAAACGCGATATCCCCGGTCCCTCCCGCCACATCGAGCAGCTTTTGCCCCGCACGCGGCGCCAGCCAGTCCATCATCGCATCTTTCCAGATCCGGTGAATGCCAAGGCTCATCGCATCGTTCATCACATCGTATTTCGACGCGACAGAACCGAACACGCCCCGCACCCGGCCCGCCTTTTCGGCCTCCGGCACGTCCTGAAACCCGAAATGAGTGGTCTTCTCGTTCATCAATGCATCCCAAGAGCTTGCGGTTTGCGCGTCCGCTCACTCATATACGGGGTGCAACGGGCACACAATGCGCCCGAATGACAATGAGAACGCGATGCCAGAACTTCCCGAGGTCGAAACCGTCCGCCGTGGCCTTGCCCCGTCCATGGAAGGCAGCCGGATAATCCTTGCGCACGTCAACCGCCCCGATCTGCGCTGGCCTTTTCCGCCGGATTTTGCCCAGCGCCTGACCGGGCGGCAGGTCGAGCGGTTACGCCGCCGCTCGAAATACATCCTCGCCGATCTCGATGAAGGGGAATCACTGCTTATCCATCTTGGCATGTCCGGGCGAATGACCGTCTCCGGCGACCCGCTGGGGCAATTTGTCCATTCTCACCCGGCCCACGAAAAACACGACCATGTCATCCTCGATATGGCGAACGGGGCGCGGATCACCTTCAACGATCCACGCCGTTTCGGCGCGATGGACCTGCTGCCAACCGCGTGCGCCGAAAAACACCCGCTGCTGGCCAAACTCGGCCCCGAACCGCTTGGCAACAGCTTCGATGAACCCTACCTCATCGCCGCTCTAAAAGGCCGGAATACACCGATCAAATCCGCCCTGCTCGATCAGCGCCTGATTGCGGGTCTGGGCAACATCTATGTCTGCGAAGCCCTTTTTCGCGCCCATATTGCCCCCGCACGCAAGGCCGGGCGCCTCTCTGAAGCGCGCGTGGCCAGCCTTGTTCCGATCATCCGTCAGGTGCTGAACGAGGCCATCGCGGCGGGCGGCTCGTCACTCAAGGATTTCCGGCAGGCAAGTGGTGAGCTGGGCTATTTCCAGCACTCTTTCGATGTCTATGATCGCGAAGGCGCGCCCTGCCGCACGCCCGGTTGCACTGGCCAAATCCGGCGAATCGTCCAATCCGGACGCTCATCTTTCTACTGCCCGCAATGCCAAAGATAACTTGATCCGCGCGGTTACAGTGGTAAGGCTTCGGCCTGATGCGAAACAAGCGAAAGCGACCGAAACATGGCCTATGAGACGATCATCGTCGAAGTAGAAGACCACGTCTGCCTCATCAAACTCAATCGCCCGGATGCGCTCAACGCGCTCAATGCACAGCTTCTCCGCGAACTGGCCGATGCGATGACAGAAGCACAGCAGAATGACAAAGTGCGCTGTATCGTGCTGACCGGCTCCGAGAAGGCCTTTGCCGCCGGTGCCGACATCAAGATGATGAGCACGAAAAGCTTCACCGATGTCTTCACCGAAGACCTCTTCACCTCCGAAACCGACGCGTTGCAACGGGTCCGCAAGCCGGTGATCGCGGCGGTTGCGGGCTATGCACTTGGCGGCGGCTGCGAACTGGCGATGCAATGCGATTTCATCATTGCCGCCGATACCGCCAAATTCGGCCAGCCCGAAATCAACCTCGGCGTCATGGCCGGGATTGGCGGCACCCAACGGCTGACCCGCGCCATCGGCAAGGCCAAGGCGATGGACATGAACCTGACCGGCCGTTTCATGGACGCAGAAGAAGCAGAGCGCGCGGGCCTCGTCTCGCGCATCGTGCCCGCCAGAAAGCTGATGGAAGAAACCATGGGGGCCGCCCACAAGATTGCCGAGAAGAGCATGATCACGGCGATGGCCGTCAAGGAATCGGTGAACCGCTCGTTCGAAACAACCCTGCGCGAAGGCCTGTTGTTTGAACGTCGCGTCTTCCATTCGCTCTTCGCCACAGAAGATCAAAAGGAAGGCATGAACGCCTTCGCGGAGAAGCGCGAGCCGCAGTTTCGCGACCGCTGACCAAAACGGTCGTGCCTTTGTGCCACGAGCCCGAACACACCCAAACGCCCGCCCTTGCGATGCAGGGCGGGCGTTTTGTTTATTGCTCCTTCGGTTTGTCGATCTCCCGAAGCCACCGGAACCCGCTCCTGCCAATCTCGGTCTGGCGCAGCTTTTCGTTGTCTTCCTCGCTCAACAAACCGCCAATTTCCGCTCGTAGTTTCCGAGACAATGCCAAACGCCGTTTGGGATCGACCTCCTGCAAAACTTCGTCAACACGTGTGCGCACACTCTTCCCCTGATCCGTCACCTGATCACCCACTAACACTGAAACAAAACTATACCTTTAACGTCACTCCCCCATGAGTTGACCAAAGCTTGCATACATGTCAAATCAGGCGAGCAAAATACACATATGTGGATGCACGGATGACTCCCGGTGACAAAATCCTCAACGCCTGCAAGGTCCGCGGGTTTTCTCTTGCGCGGGCCTGCGCGCTTGCCGATCTGCGCTACTCCACCCTGCATTCACAAATCCACAACCAACGGCCGATCCCGTTCACCTCGATCGACAGGCTTGCCACCGCTCTCGATGTGCCACTCGACTATTTTTCCGAGGCCTCCTCCGTTCCCCCTCCGACGCAGACGAAAACGCCGCCGCCCGGCAATCCCATGACGCACTCTCCGACCTGCTGTCGCAGAAACTCGCCACGACGGCCAATTTGGGCCATCAAGCCGGACTCGATGACGTGCTCGATTGGCTGATCACCAATGAAGGGCGTCTGGTGAATATCGACTGGCTGATCGAACAGGTCGATCTGTTCTATCCCGCCCAAAAGGGTGACCATATGCTGCGTCCCTACCGGATCGGCTCCCACAGCCTTGCGGCCCGCTATTTCCGCCTGCTCGACACATCCGATTACACCAATACCGTGTCAAAGTTTGACCGCACCTTCCGTGACGAACTGGTAGAGGCGCATCTCGAAGCCTCCCGCAAACGCTACGCAATTTCTGAAATGGCAATCAACGTTGAGATTGATGGCGCACGGGTTAAGGGAACTTACCGCCGCCTGCTCGCACCGGTAAAAACCAAAGACGGCACGCCGCTCATCCTGCTGTTTTCAAAACTCACTCAATTCACCGGTCGCTAGGATGTGTTTGAAATCTGCGGCAGCAATCGCAAGAAGCATATGGCTGTCACCTCGCCCGCGCGGTGCCGGCTGTGTCCATTTCATCGCTGCCGGCAACCGATAGGTAAAGCCATAGTAATCCGCAAACCGCGCCTGTTCCCGCGGCACAAAGGCATACATCCAGTCATAATCAGGCCAACTCATCGCCGCAAGAATCATGCTAAGCCGGGCAAATGCGCTCAGCACAACGCGGCTTCCCCGCGCCTTGTCCGAGAAATACAGCTCCCCGAAGTAAACAACCCGCCCACCAATCATTTCGCCGACCGGCTCTGCCACCCAATCGACAGCACGCTGCCCGCCGCCATATTGGCCTCGCGCCGTCCGGGTCAGATACGCGTCGAGCTTTTCATCGCGCAGGTCCCGATATTGCGCCGCCAGACCACCGACTCGCTCACCGTCACGGGTCAGAAACGACCAAAACGCAGCGCCGCGCGTGAAATCATTGCGCAGATTGGCAAATGGCGGGCTCTGGAACGGTTTGCCAAACGCCTGCACCTTGTCGGGAATGGTATCGAAATCGTCCTCGGCGACGCAATCAAACCCTGCCTCATTGAGGCGCCGCAAAATTTTAGCCGACTGCGCAAGTAGATCATTCTGAATCATGGAAATGCCCCGGATATTCCCGCGTCTTCGCTAACACAGGAAAAGCCAATGACGCCACCACAACCCGAATGCGTGTGAAATACTCGCCCGCCCCTGTGACTTACCGATTTACGCGTTGCATTTTCCCACCGAATCCCTATTAAGCGCCACAGACATGCGCGTGATGCCCGCTCAGGCAAGAGTACTCCGAAAATTCGGAGGCCCGTTCGGGAACGTCCCGCGTTATTTATTTGGATCGAACGGGAAAGGGCCACCATCATGGCAAACTCACCTCAAGCAAAAAAACGCGCGCGCCAGAACGAGCGCCGCCTGGCTGTTAACAAAGCACGCCGCTCGCGCATCCGCACATATCTGCGCCTTGTCGAAGAGGCGATCACGTCAGGTGACAAGGAAGCGGCACAATCGGCTCTTCGCGCAGCACAACCCGAATTGATGCGCGGCGTCACCAAAGGCGTTTTCCACAAAAACACCGCTTCGCGCAAGATGTCGCGCCTCGCGGCGCGCGTAAAAGCCATCGGCTAAGCCGATTCTCCGAAATTCCTCGCTAAAAAGGGCGCTTCTCTGGAAGTGCCCTTTTTAGTGCTGCACCCCTTATTTGCTTGGGTTTGAATGGGTTCAGAGATTCTTTTTCATAAAAGCATGAGTCAAGTGCGAAGATTGATTGAACGAAGCCGCGCGCTCTTGCTAATTTCTCCTTGCGAGTCACATCGACTTGGGGGACAGGACCTTCCCCGGCGCTTCTGATCTTGGGAACAAGATCGCAAAGTTCCGGTGTCATGGCGGGTATTGCCTTGTCCAAATGTGAAACGTGAATGTGTGCTTGTCTGCGTCGGCGTGGGGGCTGCCGTGGGGATTCTAAAGCTGCCGCATTCATAATCAATAACCCGGTTTCGGGTTTGATCCGGCCGCGTCAAAAGGCGTTGGGGTTCGGTGTTTAGCCTAACCCGGCATGTGCGCCGGATCTGAGATGCTTCCGTACCGCCTGGTACGGTCGTTAGGACGTGTTTGGGTGTAGTAAAGCGAAAGTCGGGGACAAATGACGCAAGACCAATGGGGCCAGGTTCAAAAAGCACTTCTCGAAACCATCGGGAAAAACAATTTCAAAACCTGGATTGAACCGCTGGAGTTCCATGAACTCGCTGACGGCGTTGCCACCTTTCACGTCCCGACCAGTTTTCTGGGGAATTACGTGCGCCAGAACTACGGCGATGTCCTGCTCTATCAGATGACCGCACTGGGTGCGAATGTCCGCCGGGTGCGCTTTGTGGTGCCCGCCAAACCGGCCAACACCCTGCGCGCGCCAGCCTCGAAACCCGCCCTCGCCCTCACCCAGCGCGCCCGCAAAGACATCTCTGTCGCACATGACGATGCGCTTCCGGCCTCACCGCTTGATCCTCGGTTTACCTTCGACAGTTTCGTCGTCGGCAAACCAAACGAACTGGCTCACGCGGCGGCAAAGCGCGTTGCCGAAGGTGGCCCGGTCACCTTCAACCCGCTCTTTCTCTATGGCGGCGTCGGCTTGGGCAAAACCCACCTGATGCACGCCATCGCGCATGAGCTTCAGGCGCGGCGCCCCGATCTCAACGTGCTCTATCTGTCTGCCGAACAGTTCATGTATCGCTTCGTGCAGGCGCTGCGCGACCGCAAGATGATGGACTTCAAGGAACTGTTTCGCTCCGTCGATGTCCTGATGGTCGATGACGTGCAATTCATCGCTGGCAAGGATTCCACTCAGGAAGAGTTCTTCCACACCTTCAATGCGCTGGTTGATCAGCAACGTCAGATCGTAATTTCCGCCGACCGCGCACCCGGAGAGATCAAGGATCTCGAAAATCGGATCAAAAGCCGCCTGCAATGCGGCCTCGTCGTTGATCTTCATCCCACCGACTATGAATTGCGTCTGGGCATCTTGCAGTCGAAAGTTGTCACCCATCGCGCACAATATCCGGGGCTTGAGGTAGATGACGGCGTGCTCGAATTTCTTGCCCACCGGATTTCCAACAATGTCCGCGTCCTCGAAGGCGCACTCACCCGGCTGTTTGCTTTCGCCTCTCTGGTCGGGCGTGAAATCACCCTTGATCTGGCACAAGACTGCCTTGCCGACATCCTGCGCGCATCGGATCGCAAAATTTCGATCGACGAGATTCAGAAAAAAGTTTCCGAACACTTCAACATCCGCCTCTCGGATATGGTCGGCCCCAAACGCCTGCGCAGCTTTGCGCGCCCACGGCAGGTGGCGATGTATCTGTGCAAGCAACTCACCTCACGCTCCCTGCCCGAAATCGGGCGTCGCTTCGGCGGGCGCGATCACACTACCGTCATGCATGGGGTGCGTCGGATCGAAGAACTGCGCACCCAAGACCCGCAGATCGAAGAAGATGTCGAGCTTCTGCGCCGCACCCTCGAAGCGTAACGTCACAGGGCGGCCAAACACCATCGCAAAACGAGCATCGAAATAGCCGCCGGGGCTGGCTTGACCAAGCTGGATACTCTATTAAAACCTTGCGCAGACCGGGCAAGCCGCTAGGGTGCTTTTCCCGGCCACACGGATACGGAGTGAGGGCATGAAATTCAGCATCGAACGCGGCGTTCTTCTGAAGGCGGTCGCTCAGGCGCAATCCGTCGTTGAACGGCGCAATACCATTCCGATCCTCGCCAACGTGCTGATCGAAGCAGAAGGCGCCGACGTGCAATTCCGCGCCACCGATCTCGATATCGAAGTGGTTGACCGTGCCCCGGCACAGGTCGAACGCGCCGGGGCCACCACCGTCTCTGCGGTGACGTTGCACGAAATCATCCGCAAGCTGCCCGATGGCGCGCTTGTCTCGCTGACCGATGATGGGGCTTCCGGTCGCCTGACCGTTGAGGCCGGGCGCTCGCATTTTAACCTCGCCACGCTGCCGAAAGAAGATTTCCCGGTGATGGCGTCGTCAGAATACAGCGCCAATTTCTCCGCCCCCGCACCGATGCTGCGGCGGTTGTTCGACAAATCGAAATTCGCCATCTCCACCGAGGAAACTCGCTACTACCTCAACGGCGTCTATATGCATGTGGCCGAGTCCGATGGCGGCAAGGTGCTGCGCTGCGTTGCCACCGATGGCCATCGCCTCGCGCGAATTGATGCTGACCTGCCCGATGGTGCCGCTGACATGCCCGGCGTGATCGTGCCGCGCAAAACGGTGGGTGAACTGCGCAAGCTGCTTGATGATGACGAAGCCCAGATTGCCGTTTCCGTGTCGGAGACGAAAATCCGCTTCGCCACCCCCGGCAATACCCTCACTTCCAAGGTGATCGACGGCACGTTCCCCGATTACACCCGCGTCATTCCGACCGGAAACACCCGGCGGCTCGAAGTTGATGCCGCCGAATTTGCACAGGCCGTTGACCGCGTCGCCACCGTGTCTTCCGAACGCTCCCGCGCGGTGAAACTCTCGCTCGATGAAGACCGGCTCACGCTCTCCGTCAACGCCCCCGATAGCGGCGCCGCCGAAGAAGAGCTTGCCGTCGCCTATGGCGATGAGCGGCTGGAGATCGGCTTCAACGCCAAGTATCTGCTGGAAATCGCCAGCCAGGTGGACCGTGAAAACGCCGTCTTCCTGTTCAACTCCTCTGGCGATCCCACCCTGATGCGCGAAGGCAACGATACCTCCGCCGTCTATGTCGTCATGCCGATGCGGGTGTGACCCGGCTGCGCCATAGCGTTTCTTCATTTGGCCGAAAATACCTCGGGGGTGTGGGGGCTGGCCCCCACCCCGTCCAACACCCCCGGCGCGCCGCAAACCGATGACCACCCTCGCGCTCACTCACCTCACCCTGTCGCATTTCCGCTCGCACAAGCGTGCTGTCATCGAATGCGATTCCCGGCCCGTGGCGATCTTCGGGCCGAACGGTGCAGGCAAAACCAATATCCTCGAAGCTATCTCGCTCTTGTCCCCCGGTCGTGGCCTGCGCCGCGCCGCTGCACAGGATATGGCCCGCCGTCCGGAATCGCTTGGCTGGAAACTCACCGGCCACCTGCAATCTCTGCACCAAATCCATGAAATCGAAAGCTGGTCGGAAAACGGCGCCGCCCGTCAGGTGAAGATAGACGGCAAACCCGCCGCACAACTGGCGCTTGGCCGGATTGCCCGCGTGCTCTGGCTCATCCCTGCGATGGACCGGCTTTGGATCGAAGGGGCCGAAGGCCGCCGCCGGTTCCTTGACCGGATGACGCTTTCGTTCTTTCCGGCCCATGGCGAACTGGCGCTCTCCTACGACAAGGCGATGCGCCAGCGTAACCAATTGCTGAAAGACATGGTGCGCGATGCGCATTGGTATGGCGCGCTGGAACAACAGCTGGCCGAGGCTGGCACCGCGATCGAAGCCAACCGCCGCGCCGCGCTGGTCGAACTTGCCGCCGCACAGGCCGAGGCCGAAACCGCCTTCCCCGCTGCCGAACTTGAGCTTCGCCAAAGTGACGGCCCCCTGCCGACAGACCCCGCAGAAATGGCCGACGCTCTCGCCGCCTCCCGCGCCCGCGATCTGTCCGCCGGGCGCACGCTCATCGGCCCGCACCGGACAGACCTTTTTGGCACCTATGCGGCCAAAGGCATTCCCGCCCGTGATTGCTCTACCGGCGAACAAAAGGCGCTTCTGGTCTCGCTCATCCTCGCCAATGCCCGCGCTTTGGCGCGTGATTTCGGCGCGCCGCCGCTCCTGTTGCTGGACGAGGTGGCCGCCCATCTCGATGCGACCCGCCGCGCCGCTCTCTACGATGAAATTTGCGCCCTCGGGGCGCAGGCCTGGATGACAGGCACCGGCCCGGACCTATTTGCCGAACTTGGCACCCGCGCGCAGCATCTCGAAGTGACCGAGACCGACGGCATATCCCAGACCGGGTTATGCCAATGACGCTCTCGCTCGCTGATCTGGCGCTCTATGCCGGGGCCGTCTTCATCCTGTTTCTCACCCCCGGCCCGGTCTGGATGGCACTCACCGCGCGCACGCTCTCCGGCGGGTTTCGCGCTGCGTGGCCGCTCACCCTTGGAGTGGTCGTGGGCGATATGCTCTGGCCGCTGCTCGCGATCCTTGGCATCTCGTGGGTCACCTCCGCCAGCCAAACCATCGCCTATGGCCTGAGGGCTGTTGCCGTGCTCACCTTCCTTTGGCTGGGGGTCAACACCATCCGCCATGCGGCCCGCCCGATCAATACCGACAGGCGGCTTACCCGCTCGGGCCCATGGGCAGGCTTTCTTGCCGGGGTCGTGGTGATCCTCAGCAACCCCAAGGCAGTGCTCTTTTACATGGGCATCCTGCCCGGCTTTTTCGACCTGTCGAAAATCTCCATGCCCGATATCATCGCTATCGTCACGGTCTCGCAGCTTGTCCCGCTAGTCGGCAATCTCGGGCTGGCCGCCATCGTATCCAGCGCCCGTGGTTTTCTCTCCTCCCCGCGCGCGCTTTACCGCACCAACGTCTTCTCTGGCGGCCTGCTCATCGCGGTTGCACTTCTCTTGCCATTCACCTGAAACGCGCCGCCGCCTCAGCGAATCCGCTCGATCAGAACCCGCAGCACCCCCGGCTCCCCGGCGCGATAGCGCATCACCGCCTGCCACAGCACCACCAGCACCCCGACAATCAGAACCGGCAGAAACAATTCTGCCGCGAACACATACTTGCCGTGGCCCAGCAAAAACCCGAACGCAAACACAATCAAGCCAACATAGGCCACCACCTCAAACGGGTTCCAAAGTGCATCGTCACGCACCCGCCAGGCCCGCCCGATCCGCTCTTCGCGCCGCATCTCGGCTTCGTCGATAAACTCGTCCTTGCGCTCGGTCTTCAGCTTGCGTTTTGTACCCATGTTCGGCCCTCTATCCCATCATGTCGCGGCGCCTCTGCGCGGCCTCTTGTCTGGCGACAGGACATACTTGCGAAACGCGGAAAAAATAGGGCGATCCTGTGCCGCTCCCGGCGCATTTTCACGATTTCTAAAAGCCACGGAATATGGGGTATTGGCGTGACATTCCCGCCCGAAAATCGTAAACACAACCGAACAAAACAGCATAAGCGCGACCATGGCAGATAACGAGCAGAACAATACCGACTACGGCGCGGATTCCATCAAGGTTCTCAGAGGGTTGGAGGCCGTCCGCAAACGTCCCGGCATGTATATCGGTGATACCGATGATGGCTCTGGCCTGCACCATATGGTGTATGAGGTCGTCGATAACGGTATCGACGAGGCGCTTGCCGGTCACGCCGATCACGTTGCGGTGACAATCCTTCCCGATGGCTCGGTTTCCGTCTACGACAATGGCCGCGGTATTCCCGTCGATCTGCACGCCGAAGAAGGCGTCTCGGCGGCCGAAGTCATCATGACCCAACTTCACGCTGGCGGTAAATTCGACAGCAACTCCTACAAGGTCTCCGGCGGGTTGCACGGCGTTGGCGTCTCGGTGGTGAACGCGCTTTCGGTCTGGCTGGAACTGCGGATCTGGCGCAAAGGCAAAGAGCATTTCGCCCGGTTCGAGCATGGCGAAACGACCGAGCATCTGCGCGTCGTCGGTGACGCGAACGGCAAAAAGGGCACCGAAGTGCGCTTCCTTGCATCGCTCGATACATTTTCCAACCTCGACTACAACTTCGAGACGCTGGAAAAACGTCTGCGCGAACTGGCGTTCCTCAATTCCGGTGTTCGCATCAAACTACGTGATGAACGCCCGACAGAGCCGCTCGAATCCGATCTGTTCTACGAAGGTGGCGTCAAGGAATTCGTCAAATATATCGACCGCAACAAAACCCCGATGATGGCAGAGCCGATCTATGTCAAAGGCGAGCGTGACGACATCGGCGTCGAAGTGGCGATGTGGTGGAACGACAGCTACCACGAAACCGTGCTGCCGTTTACCAACAACATCCCACAGCGCGACGGCGGCACCCACATGGCGGGCTTTCGCGCCGCACTCACCCGAACCATCGGCAAATACGCACAGGAAAGCGGCATCGCCAAGCGCGAAAAGGTCAGCTTCACCGGCGATGACGCCCGCGAAGGGCTCTCCTGCGTGCTTTCGGTAAAAGCGCCTGACCCGAAATTCTCGTCCCAAACCAAGGACAAGCTGGTCAGCTCCGAAGTCCGCCCCGCCGTCGAAGGGCTGATGAACGAAAAGCTCTCCGAATGGTTCGAAGAGAACCCCAACGAGGCCAAAATCATCGTCGGCAAGATTGTCGAGGCCGCCCTGGCCCGCGAAGCTGCGCGCAAGGCCCGCGACCTGACCCGCCGCAAAAACCCGATGGACATGAACTTCCTCAGCTCCAAGCTCAAGGATTGCTCCGACAAAGACCCCGCCAATACCGAGCTTTTTTTGGTCGAGGGCGACAGCGCAGGCGGCTCCGCACAAACCGGGCGTGACCGCAAAACCCAAGCCATCCTGCCGCTCAAGGGCAAGATCCTCAACGTCGAGCGCGCGCGCTTTGACCGGATGCTCGGCAGTCAGGAAATCGGCAACATGGTGATGGCGCTGGGCACCGGCATCGGGCGCGACGAATTCAACATCGACAAGCTGCGTTACCACAAGATCGTCATCATGACCGACGCCGATGTTGACGGCGCCCATATTCGCACACTCTTGCTCACATTCTTCTACCGGCAAATGCCCGAACTAATCGAAGGCGGCTATCTCTACATCGCGCAACCACCGCTCTACAAAGTCAGCCGCGGCAAATCGGAGGTTTACCTCAAAGATCAGGCCGAGATGGAAAATTACCTCATTCAGCAAGGGATCGAAGGCACCATTCTCAAGCTCGGCTCCGGCTCTGAGATCGCCGGACAGGATCTTGCCCGCGTGGTCGAAGAAGCCCGCCAGCTCAGACGTGTTCTGGAAGCCTTCCCCACCCATTACCCGCGCCATATTCTTGAACAGGCGGCGATTGCCGGTGCGTTCGTGCCCGGCGCGGTTGATGCCGATCTGCAAGGTGTGGCCGACAAGGTCGCCGCCCGCCTCAACCTTATCGCGCTTGAATATGAACAAGGTTGGCAAGGCCGCATCACACAGGACCACGGCATCCGTCTCGCCCGCATCCTGCGCGGTGTTGAGGAGGTACGCACCCTTGACGGCCCGATGCTGCGCTCCGGCGAAGCCCGCCGTTCCGGCAGCTTCACCAAATCACTGCAAGAGGTGTATGGCACCATGGCCAGCCTCTCCCGCAAGGACCGTGAACAACTCATCCACGGCCCGCTCGACCTTCTGGCGGCGGTCCTTCAGGAAGGCGAAAAAGGGCTCACCCTGCAACGCTACAAGGGCTTGGGCGAAATGAACCCCGAACAGCTTTGGGAAACCACACTCGACCCGGATGCGCGCACGTTCCTGCAAGTGCGGATCGACGACATGATGGAAGCCGATAATCTTTTCACCAAGCTGATGGGCGATGTCGTGGAACCGCGCCGCGAATTCATCCAAACCAACGCGCTCAACGTCGAAAACCTCGATTTTTGAACGTCAGCGTGGCGCCGTCCGGCACCACGCTGGCCCCCGCCCCGCGTCCTGTGCATAGCTGCCTCACGCTCAGCGCAATCCTCTTGCACTGATCTCTTGCGCCCGTGGCCTTTGGCGTTACCGTTGCGCAGGAAAGGAAACGCCCGTGCCGTCCCATTACAGCAGGCCCGTTCCATGAGCGGGCTAAGCGCCTTATCCAATCCTCGTTTTCGGATCTATTATCTTGGTGCCATCGCCGGGGTGAACGGCAATTGGATTTTCCGCGTTCTGCTGTCATGGCTTGCATGGGATGTTACCCACGATCCCAGCTTTGTCGGTCTGATCGCCGCATCAAGCCTCGCCCCGGTTGCGCTCACCACGCCGTTTTTCGGCGCGCTGGCAGATCGGATGGACATCCTCAAAGCTTACCGGATTGTGCTTTTCGGCATGTTGGTCGCTCCCTCTTCGCTGCTGCTGCTGATGTATTCCGGCCACCTCGCCGCTTTGCCGTTGCTTGGCATCGCAATCACCTTCGGTGTCATGCTTTCGGCCTATCAACCTGTTCGCCAATCGCTCGGCCCTCGGCTTGTCGATCCGCCCGAAATCAGTTCGGTCATCGCGCTCGGTTCGCTGAATTTCAATGTCGGGCGGCTTCTCAGCCCCGCCATCGGCGGCGTGCTGATCGGTGAATACGGCACCATGACGGCGGCCATTGTCTCGATCTCGCTGTTCCTGCCTGCCCTGGTGATCGCGCCCTTACTGCGCCCGCGCGAACGTGCGCTCAAGATCGCCCCGACAAGCTATCTCACCGATCTGCGCGAAGGCATCCGCGTCGGCTGGCAAGAAATCCCCGTCCGCCGCTCCTTGCTGCTCACCGTCCTTGCGCTTGGCCCGGTGCGCGCCGTGACCGAGATTCTCGCGCTAATCGCCGATGGGTCGTTCGAACGCGGAGCAACCGGGCTGGGGTTGCTCACCTCCGGCGTTGGCGCAGGGGCGCTGCTCGCGGCTCTGTTTCTGGTCGCTGCCGGGCCGCGGCTGGCCCGGATGCGCACGCTGCGCTATGGCATCATCGCCATGGGCTTTGCGGCCACTATCGCGCTGTCGCTCGCCCCCACCTTCCCGCTGGCCATCGCTGCGGCGATCCCGATGGGGTTTACCGGCACCTACGTTGGCGTATCGTTGCAAATCGGTATGCAAGCCCGCCTCGCCGACGAATTGCGCGGGCGCATCATGTCGCTCTGGCTGCTTTCCGTCACGCTCAGCACCTCGGCGCTGTCGCTGACCATCAGCGCGCTATCGGAATGGGCCGGTATCGGCGGCGCGGTCACAACCGTGATCGTCATCGCCGCCGTTCTGGTCACCTTCGTCGTCCTGCGTTTCTCGCGGGCGTAGATCAGGTAACGCCAATCTCGGCCAATATCTCCGCCCGATGCGCATCGCGCGTCGGCCCCAATGCGGGTTGCCATGCGCCCTGCCCCGCAAACCGTGGCGCGGGGGCGGCCTGCAACACCCCCTCCGCCTCGCCCCACGCCTTGCGCGCCGCATTCATCTCGTGGCCTGCCGCCTCATCGGGCGAAAGCACCGGCGCTACACAGGCATCACTGCCCAGAAACAGCGCCTCCCATTCGGCCCGCGTGCGGCTTGCGAAAATCTCCATCAGCCGCCCCGTCGCTTTCGCCCAAAGCGCGCCGTCATACTGCCCGGCAAAATCCGCATCCTCGCTCAACCCAAGTAGATCAAGAAAGATCGCATAGAATTTCGGCTCCAGACATTGCACCGAGATCCAGCCGCCATCGCGCGTCCGATAGCTCCGGCTCCAATGCGGCCCGTCCAGAATGCCGGTGCCGCGCGCTTCGGGAAACCCGCCCGCTTGGCGCAGCGCCATCGCCAGATTCATCATATGCGCCGAACCGTCATAAATCGCCGCATCCACCACCGTGCCGGTGCCGCTGGCCTTGGCGTTCATGATCCCGGCCAGCATCCCCAGCGCCAGATAAAGCGCGCCGCCGCCTATATCGCCGACCAACGTGGCCGGGGTGATCGGCGCATCACCCGGGGCAGAGGCATACCAAAGCGCGCCCGACATCGAGATATAGTTCAGATCATGCCCCGCCGCATGGCTGAGCGGGCCGTCTTGCCCCCAGCCGGTCATCCGCCCGAACACCAGCGCCGGGTTCAGCGCATGACACGCCTCCGGCCCAAGCCCGAGCTTTTCCATCACACCGGGGCGAAACCCCTCAATCAACCCATCGGCGCGCGCCACCAGCGCCCGAAACACCTTCAGATCGCCCGCATCCTTCAAATCAAGCGCGATTGATCGCTTGCCCCGGTCCAGCACCGAGTGCTCCGCCACGGCAGGGGTTGCATTGCCGCCCTTGCGATGCACCACGATGACATCGGTGCCCAGATCGGCCAGCGTCATCGCCGCGAACGGCCCCGGCCCCAGCCCCTCGACCTCGATAATCCGAATCCCGTTCAGCATCATCGCCTCCCGCCTGCAAACGTCATAACGTCAGCCTTGCTCGTCCCGTTCGGCCAGCGTCCCGATCTCTCCCATGCGATAGAGCCGGATTTCACGCGTTAGCCGCAAGGTCGGCTTCAGCGCGAAAAACACCGACCCGATCACGAAAAGCCACGCCGCCACATATTGCGTCGCCTCGCTAAAAAACAGCGCCGAACCAATGAGAAAGGCAAACGCCGCCAGAAAATCAACCGCCGTGTGGAGTATCTCATAGCGCGCATAAAGCCGCCGCGCGGCTTCGCTCTTCTGGCGGTTCTCATGGCGAAACAAATACATCTCTGGTCTCTTTCGGATAGGGCTGCTTTGTTCGCAATAGCGTGAAAGCCGGGGCGGTTCCAGCATAGCGAAACCTGCGTGCCGGGCGAGCGCGAACAAACCACCTATCTGGCGCGGGCGTCAGCCCGGGCCGCGCCCGACCCTCCCCCGGGAGGGCGCTTTGGCAATCATGTCTAGCAATCTGACGACGAACATGCTTCTGAGCGCAGCACTTCGAACTGATGCCGCGCCAGCGCCCACCCAGGGTCGGGCGCGGCCCTTACGGCTCCGGCTCAACCGAAAGCCCCGCCTCTCGTCACCTGCTCAGCCCACCATGCAACGTCGGCTGGTCCAAACTCGCAAACCCGTAATGCCTGAGCCAGCGCAGGTCTGAATCAAAGAACGCCCGCAAATCCGGCATCCCGTATTTCAGCATGGCAATCCGGTCGATCCCCATCCCAAAGGCAAAGCCCTGATATTCGTAAGGATCAATCCCCCCGGCTTTCAGCACATTGGGATGCACCATGCCCGAGCCCAGAACTTCCAGCCAACCATCGCCTTCGCCAATCTTCAATTGCCCATCTTCCCATGAGCACTGAATATCCACCTCCGCCGAAGGTTCGGTGAACGGGAAATGCGAGGCGCGAAACCGGGTCTTGATCCCTTCCACCTCGAAAAACGCGGCGAAAAATTCCTCCAGCGTCCATTTCAGGTTCGCCATCGAAATGTCCTTGTCGAGCGCCAACCCCTCGATCTGATGAAACATCGGCGTATGCGTCTGATCGTAATCGGCGCGGTAGACCCGGCCGGGGCAGATGATCCTGATCGGCGCGCCCTGCGCCTCCATCGAGCGGATCTGCACCGGCGACGTATGCGTGCGCAGCACATGCGGCGGGCGCGCATCCCCGTCCGCGCGGTGCATGTAAAACGTATCCATCTCGGCGCGCGCCGGATGGTGGCCCGGAATGTTCAGCGCATCAAAATTGTGCCAGTCGCTCTCCACCTGCGGCCCCTCGGCCACGGCAAAGCCCATATCGGCAAAGATCGCCGTCACTTCCTCTGTCACTTGGCTGACCGGATGCACCGTGCCAACCCGCCGCTCCCGCGTGGGCAGCGTCACGTCAAGCCATTCGCTGCGCAGCCGCTCATCAAGTGCGGCATCCTCCAGCGCCTCTTTCTTGGCCGCCAGCGCCGAGTTGATCTCGTCCTTGAGCGCGTTAAGCTTCGGCCCCATGACCTGCCGCTCTTCCGGGCTCATCTTGCCCAAACCGCGCATCTGGGCGCTGATCTCGCCCTTCTTGCCCACCGCCTGCACCCGCAGCTCTTCCAGCCGGGCCTCATCACCCGCCTCGGTAATCAGGCCGATGTATTTTTCTCTCAGATCGTCCATGACAATCTACTCCTGTAAAATCGCCGCAACAGCTACCTCAGCTTGACGCCGATCACAAGTTTCCCCGGTCGTGCCACAAGCTTAGAATTCACGCCAGAAGCTGCGGGTGAAAAGCACATAAACCGTCAACATTTCCAACCGCCCGGCATACATGCCAAACGCCAGCAGCATTTTCTGCCACCCGTCAAGCGGGGCAAAATTTCCCGCCGGGCCGATGACATCGCCAACACCGGGGCCAACATTCGCAACCGCCGTCAACGCCCCGCTGATCGCAGTGTCGAAATCAAGCCCGGTCAGGCTCAGCACCGCCCCCAAAAGCGAGACGGTCAGGAAATAGAACATGAAAAAGCTGATCACCCCGGTCAGCACGTCCTCGCTCACCGGGCGCCCCTCATAACGGATGGTAAACAGGCCATGCGGATGCCGGATTCGCTGGATTGAAGTGGCGATGGCGCGGCCAAGGATGATCCACCGCATCATCTTGGCCCCCCCGCGGTCGAGCCGGTGCAGCCGCCCACCGCAGTGAGGAAAAAGAACATCGCCACCGCAAACGGCCCCCAGGCAAGGAAATTCTCGGTCGCATAGCCCGTCGTGGTGACAATCGAAATCACGTTGAACGCCACCTCGGTCAGCGCATCGAAAAAGCTCCGCCCGCTGCGCAGAACCAGCCACACGCTCAGCACCAAGATCACCGCCGCCAGCATCTTGAACATTACGAAAACCTGTTCGCTGGCAAATTTCCGGCGATAGGCGGCGCGGATATACCAAACGAACGGCACCGCCCCCAGCGCCATGAAAATCGTCCCGGCCCAATGCAGAAACGGGCTTGCGAAATGCCCGAAAGAGGCGTCGTAATTTGAAAACCCACCCGTCGAAAGCGTCGTCATCGCGTGGGTAATCGCGTCGAAAACATTCATGCCGCCAACATGATAGGTCACGGCGCAAAGCACGATCAGGCCAAGGTAAACCGCAAGCGACGCACCCGCAAACCGCGCCGCCGTGTTCAACTCCTTCTCGCCCGTGTCCGAACTTTCGGTGCGGAAAAGCTGCATCCCCCCGGTGCGCAGCATCGGCAGCAAAGCCATGCCCGTCACGATAAACCCGATCCCGCCAAACCCCTGCAACAACGCCCGCCAGAACAAAATCCCCTTCGGCGCTTCGTCCAACCCCGAAAGCACCGTCGCCCCGGTTGTCGTCAGTGCCGACATCGCCTCAAACACCGCATCCGCCGGGTGCATCCCCCAGATAAGCAACGGCACCGCCCCGGCCAGCGTCCCGCTAAGCCAGACCGAGGAGGTCAGCAAAAACGTGTGATTGCGGCTCATCGCCGTGATCGGATGGTTGGTGGCAATCGCCAAAAACAGGCTGACCGTACCAACCAGCACGAAAGCGTCTTCAAAGACCATAGCGCTGTCGCTGAAAAACAACCCGCAAAGCCCCATCAGGGCCGCGAAAAACAGCATGATCACCGCATTGACGAAAACAACGACGCGCATCGGCCCCGCCCCCGTCTGCTATCCGGCGTTCGGCAAAGTGCCGGGTGCCGGAAGAAACAAAGCCGCCGGGCCATGCGGTCCGGCGGCTTCAAAATTCCTGTGCATGGCCCGTCTCAGGCCAGTGCGGCTTTCGCCTGATCGACGATGGCCGCAAATGCATCCGGCTCATGAACGGCCAGATCGGCCAGCACCTTGCGGTCCACTTCGATCCCGGCCTTGTCCAGCCCGTTGATGAAGCGTGAATAGCTCAGCGCCTCGTCATGCGAGCGCACGGCAGCGTTGATCCGCTGAATCCACAGCGCCCGGAAGCTGCGCTTGCGCGCCTTGCGGTCACGGGTGGCGTATTGGTTGGCCTTGTCCACCGCCTGACGGGCAACCTTGAAGGTATTCTTGCGACGACCGTAATAGCCTTTCGCGGCCTTGATCACCTTCTTGTGGCGTGCGTGGGTGGTGGTTCCGCCTTTAACTCTCGACATCTCTCAAGCCCTCCTTAGCGCGAATACGGCATCATGCTCTTGACGATCTTCGCGTCAGGAGCACTCATCGTGGTGGTGCCACGTGCGTTGCGGATAAACTTGGTGGTGCGTTTGATCATGCCATGACGCTTGCCGGCCTGTGCCGTCAAGACTTTGCCATTGGCGGTCACTTTGAACCGCTTCTTGCAGCTCGACTTGGTCTTCATCTTGGGCATTTCCGTCTCCTTCATTCGGGTCGGTTCCATTGCACGACTCGGCATGCCACTCCGGGCCGGCCGCGCAGGTTCAAGTGGCGTCCTATACTGAGGCTATGCAGGATTGGCAAGTCCCTTGCCGCCGGGCACCCCCGAAAGGGGTTTCCCCAAGCCAGCCTCGCAACCCGAACACGACAGCACGCACCGCTCAGTTGACGAACCGACCAATAACCTGAACCACCACGCTGGGAATTTCATCTATCTGATAGCCGCCCGGCTTCTGGGTCACCGCCCAGGCCACAAGCCCGCCACCCACGATCAGCGCAATCGCCGCGACCCGCGGCGTGTGCTTGTCCGAGAGCGAGGAAACAACTGACGGGATTGCGAAAATGCCGACGATGATACCGACAACCAGTGCCATATCAAAATCCAAGTGCATCTCACACCCCGCTCAGAATAACCCGCAACAAACTTTCTCACACCCCAATGTTACTCCGGGTCAGAGGCAAAAATCAAACTTTCATCACACGGCGCCACGCGCAAGATGTTGGTTGTGCCCGGTTGGTTGAACGGCACGCCCGCCGTCACCACGATCTGATCCTCCGCCGTGGCATAGCCATGCACCCTTGCCGCGCGCGCTGCGTTCACCACCGCTTGTTTGAATCGCTGCAACTCGCCCGTCATGATGCAATTCGTGCCCCAGCTCAGCGCCAGCCGCCGCGCCGTGCCGCGCAGGCTGGTCATGGCGATGATCGGCACACGCGGGCGCTCTCGTGCGGTCAAAAGCGCCGTGGTGCCCGATTGCGTGAAACAACAGATCACTTTGATATCGGTCGTCTCCGCAATCTCGCGCGCCGCCGCGACAATGCCATCGGCCACGCTTTCGCGGTCGGCCTTGCGGGTGGCTTCCATCACATCGCGGTAGTTCGGATCGCCCTCGACCTCCACCGCCACGTTCGACATCGTCGTCACCGCCTCAACCGGGTAATCACCCGCCGCCGATTCCGCCGACAGCATCACCGCATCGGCCCCCTCGTAAATCGCGTTGGCCACGTCCGACACCTCGGCGCGGGTGGGCATTGGGCTTGTCACCATGCTTTCCAGCATCTGCGTCGCCACAATCACCGGCTTCGCGGCCGCCCGGCAATGGCGCACCAACCGCTTCTGAATCGGCGGCACGTTCTGCACCGGCAACTCCACGCCCAGATCACCCCGCGCCACCATGATTCCGTCCGACACCGCGAGAATGGCGTCAAACCGCGCCACCGCCGCAGGTTTCTCGATCTTCGACAGCACCGCCGCGCGGCCATTCACCAGCGCGCGCGCCTCCTCAACGTCCTCGGGGCGCTGCACGAAACTCAACGCGATCCAGTCCACACCCAGATCACAGGCAACCTCCAGATCATCGCGGTCCTTCTCCGACAGCGCCGCCAGCGGCAACACGACATCGGGCACATTGACACCCTTGCGATCGGAAATCGTGCCTCCCGTCACCACCTCGCAATCGGCAAAATCCGCACCGCAGTCCTTTACCTGCAACCGGATTTTGCCATCATTGACCAACAGCATCGCCCCCGGCTCAAGGGCCGCGAATATCTCCGGATGCGGCAAAGAAACGCGGGCCGCATCGCCTTGCGTCTCCTTAAGGTCAAGCCGGAACATAGCCCCCTCCGCCAATTCCTCCTCACCACGCACAAACGCCCCCACGCGCAGCTTCGGCCCCTGCAAATCGGCCAGAATCGCAATCGGGCTGTCCAACTCGCGCTCGATCTCGCGGATGATCCGGTGGCGCTCGCGGATTTCATCATGGCTGCCATGGCTCATGTTGAGCCGGAACACATCCGCCCCCGCCTCATGCAGCGCCTTGATGGTCTCATAATCATTCGATGCTGGCCCAAGTGTGGCCACGATTTTCACATTGCGATTTCGTTTCATTTTCTGCCTGCGCTGCACATTTTCTTTGCTGTTCAATCCTATAGGTTATCGCTAACAAACACCACGCGGCGCAATTGCGCAATTCACTTCCCCCGCGATCTCGCCTAAACGCCTTTGCGGGGGAAACAGGCAAATGACACAACAAGCATACCGCATTCATCAGGAAACCCGCTCCTCGCGTTGGTTGATCACCTGCGATCACGCCTCCAATCAGGTGCCGGACTGCGTGAACGGTGGCTCGCTTGGCCTGCCAGCTTCGGAAATGGCCCGCCATATCGCCTATGATCTGGGGGCCGCCGGGGTGACCACGGCGCTGGCTGACCTGCTCGACGCGCCTGCGGTTTTGTCGTGCTTTTCCCGGCTGGTGATTGATCCCAATCGCGGGCCGGATGATCCAACGCTGATCATGAAGCTATACGACGGCACCATCATTCCCGCCAACCGCCACATCACGCCCGAGGAAGAAGCCCGCCGCCTCGCCGCCTTCTGGCAGCCCTATCACAGCGCCTATGAAAGGCTCGCCGCACGCCGCGATGATACCGTCATCGCCGCGATCCATAGCTTTTCGCCCAAGCTGAACGGTCGCGCTCCGCGCCCATGGCAAATCGGCGTGCTTCATGCCGGGAACTGCCCCTTGGCCCCGCGCTGATTGCCCGCCTGCGCCGCGAACCCGATCTTTGCGTCGGGGATAATCAACCCTATGCCGGGCATCTACCGGGCGATTCCTTTGATCAACACGCCTTGCGCAACGGTCGCCCCAATGTTCTGATCGAACTGCGCCACGATGTGATCGAAACCCCCGAGCAGCAAAATGGCTGGGCCCGCCGCCTCGCACCGATCTTCGCCGAGGTGCTTGCTGAAACCGGCCTTTGACGAAAGGAAGCAACCGATGGACGACCAAACCCGCACCGAGCTTGAAGCCGCCGCCTTCCGCCGCCTGCGTCAACACCTGATGCAGGATCGCGCCGAAGTGCAGAATATCGACCTGATGAACCTCGCCGGATTCTGCCGCAACTGCCTGTCGCGCTGGTATCAGGAAGCCGCCGCCGAGCGCGGCATCGAAATGACCAAAGCCGAAGGCCGCGAAGCGTTCTATGGAATGCCCTATGACGACTGGAAAGCACAGCAGCAGACGGCGGCAAGCCCGGAACAAAAGGCCGCGTTCGAAACCGCGTTCAAGGAAAACGTCTCAACCGACAAAGGCTGACACAGGCGCATTTGCGCACAGCCCCTGTTTGCCAGTGACGGTTCTCATGCGCCGCCAATGCGCCTAGGTTCTCACCTGACAGGCGCCAAGGAGACCCGCATGACCCGTATGCCCAGCTATTTCATTTCCCATGGCGGCGGTCCGTGGCCTTGGGTCGAAAACATGCGCACCACCTTCGCAGCACTTGAAGCGTCCTTCAAACGCCTGCCGGGCGAGCTGCCCGAACGCCCCAAGGCCGTCCTGATGATCTCCGGCCATTGGGAAGAGCAGGATGCCTTCACCGTGATGCACGCGCCCGCGCCGCCGATGCTCTATGACTACTACAATTTCCCGCCACATACCTATGAAATCACCTACCCCGCCCCCGGCGCGCCCGCGCTGGCCGAACGCACGGCAGGGCTGATCGCCGCCGCTGGCCTGCCCTCCCGGCTCGACGATGCGCGCGGCTTTGATCACGGCACCTTCGTTCCCATGGCAATCCTCTGGCCAGACGCCGACATGCCACTTTTTCAGGTTTCCATGCGCGCAAACTATGCCCCGGCAGAGCATTTTGCCCTTGGCCGCGCATTGGCACCCCTGCGCGATGATGGCGTGCTGATTATCGGCTCGGGGCTCTCTTACCACAACCTGCGCGCCTTCGGCCCCGCCGCAAAAGCCCCCTCGATGGCATTCGATGGCTGGCTTAACGACACGCTTGCCCTGCCCGCACCGGCGCGCACGACAGCCCTCGAAGGGTGGGAAAGCGCGCCTTACGCCCGGCAATGCCACGCGCGCGAAGATCACCTCGTGCCACTCTTCGCCGCGCTTGGCGCCGCCGAAGACGCCCCCGCCACCCGCATCTATCACGAGGATGACATCTACGGCGGTGTCACCGCCTCAAGCTGGCGCTTCGATTAACGCACCGCCCGATTTTTCGCCGAAAAATCGCGCGCCCTCAGCCCTGCGCCAATTCGGCCATGCGCACGATCACTTCCGCCTGCTTCATTGACGCTTGGTCGATCAGCTTGCCCTTGTAAGTCACCGCCCCCATCCCGGCGGCGTTGGCTTTTTCCATCTCTGAAAGGATTTCGCGCGCCTCTGCCACCGCTTCGGCGGTCGGGGTGAACACCTCGTTGGAAAGCTTCACCTGCTTGGGATGGATTGCCCATTTGCCAACCATCCCGAGCGTAGCCGAGCGTTTCGCGTGCGCGATGAACCCGGCCTCGTCCGAAAAATCACCATACGGGCCATCAACCGGCAGCACCCCATGCGTCCGGCAGGCCGCGACAAGCGACGAAATCGCATAATGCCACGGATCGCCCCAATAAGACTGTCCGTCATGCAGCATGGCGTAATTTTCCTGCGTGCCGCCGATGCCGGTGGTCTGCATCCCCATCGAAGCGGCAAAATCGGCATACCCGAAGGAAACCGCCTGCAAGCGCGGTGACGCGGCGGCGATTTCTTCGATATGGGCAATGCCCGCAGCGGTTTCGATGATGACTTCAAGCGTGACCGGCTTGGCCCGGCCCTTGGCTTTCTCGACCGACGCGACAAGGGCTTCGACAGCATAAATATCCTCGGCGCAGCCCACCATCGGGATCATGATCTGATCGAGCCGGTCAGAGGCATTTTCCAACAGGTCAACCACATCCTTGTACCAATGCGGCGTATCAAGCCCGTTGATCCGCACCGAAAGGTATTTGTTGCCCCAATCAACCTCATGCGTGGCCGCGATAATGTTCTTGCGCGCAACGTCCTTGTCGCTTGGTGCCACGCTGTCTTCAAGATCAAGATTGACCACATCCGCCGCCGACGCAGCCATTTTTTCAAACAAAGCGGTGCGCGATCCGGGGCCAAAAAGCTGACAACGGTTCGGGCGGGCGGGCGCAGAAGGCTGAACACGGAAGGACATGGGCGGCACCTTTCAGTAAGCAAGGATATTGCGGAGAATTCCGGGCTGAGCGATATTAAATTGCGCGGCGGGCTGCAAGGGAGATTCGCCAGACGCGAAAAATCGGCGGATCGCATAGTGCGGCGCAAAAGATATGTTGCGCGTATCCTCCATCACTCGAACTTCCTGCGAATATCCCTCATAATCGCAGGAGAAACATCGGAATTTCGCGCCAATCGCGCCAGTTTTTGCAACCCTCTCCCGGCGCTGTTGCACGAAACTGCCGGGCGGGGAATTCCACAAACGTTTGAAAGGCTCTTTGCGATGATCAAGACACCGTATCTTCTGTTCCTTGGCGATGCGCCTGACCAACTGGCCGCGAAAGTGGCGCAAGGCATCAAGGACTGGCGGCCCGACAACGCCGTCGGTCAGTTCCGCATGGATGGCTGCAAGGCCGATCTCGGACTTGCCGACATGACGCTGGAAGAGGCCAAGACCGCCGGGGCAAAGACGCTGGTGATCGGCGTCGCCAATCGCGGCGGTTTGATCAGCCAAGCGTGGAAAAA
This sequence comes from Aquicoccus sp. G2-2, assembly GCF_034555965.1. GTDB lineage: Bacteria > Pseudomonadota > Alphaproteobacteria > Rhodobacterales > Rhodobacteraceae > JAYDCK01. Next base: position 3,205,184 of record NZ_JAYDCK010000003.1, on the reverse strand, counting down.
GGTGCTGATTGCGGCGCTCGAAGAAGGCTTCGATCTGGCCTCCGGCTTGCACAACCTCCTGCGTGATGAGCCGGATCTGGTCGCCGTGGCCGAAGCCACCGGGCGGCAATTGCATGACGTGCGGGTGCCGGATGTGAAATACCCGATCGCCAATGGCAAGAAACGCACCGGCAAACGCTGCCTTGCCGTGGGCACCGATTGCTCGGTCGGCAAGATGTACACCGCGCTGGCGATGGATGGCGAAATGAAGGCGCGCGGGCTGAAATCAAGCTTCCGCGCCACCGGCCAAACCGGCATCCTGATCACCGGGCATGGTGTGCCGCTTGATGCGGTGGTGGCCGATTTCATGGCCGGGGCCGTGGAATGGCTCTCCCCCGACAACGACGCCGACCACTGGGACATGATCGAAGGGCAAGGCTCGCTCTTTCACGTCAGCTATTCCGGTGTGACAATGGCGCTGGTGCATGGCGGGCAGCCGGATGCGCTGATCCTGTGCCATGAGCCGACCCGCGAACACATGCGCGGCCTGCCGGACTATCAGCAACCCAGCCTGCAAACCCTGCGCGACGTGGCGCTGACGCTGGCGCATGTCGCCAACCCGGCTTGCAAGGTGGTCGGCATTTCGGTCAACACCCAGCACATGAGCAACGATGAGTTCGAAGGCTATCTCGCCGGGGTTGAAGCCGAAATGGGCCTGCCCACCGTCGATCCGTTCCGCCAAGGCGCGGCACGGCTTGTGGATGCGCTGGCCGAGGTTTGATAAGTTAGCGCGTGTGGCCCGCCGGGGAGCCTCCGGCGGGGGTGACGAGCGAAATAGAAACGCTCCTCTGAAGCGTTTCAGTGAGGAACGGGCGAAGCCCAAAATAGCAAAATGAAGGGTCGGGCGCGTGCAGATTTCCGTAACCGCTGAAACATTTCCGCTGGCGCAGGTCTTTACCATCTCGCGCGGCTCGCGAACCGAGGCAAAGGTGCTGACCGCGCATGTCAGCGATGGCGGCGTAATCGGGCGCGGCGAATGTGTGCCCTATGCGCGCTACGGCGAAACACTGGAAAGCGTGACAGCGCAGATTGAAGGGCTTAGCGGCACAGTGAACCGCGAAAGCCTTTACGAACTGCTGCCGCCGGGGGCGGCGCGCAACGCGGTGGATTGCGCGCTTTGGGATCTGCAAGCCAAGCAAACCGGCAAGCGGGTCTGGCAACTCGCCGGGCTGCCCGCGCCGGGGCCGGAAATCACCGCCTACACGCTGTCGCTCGACACGCCCGAGAAAATGCGCGCACAAGCAGCGAAGAATGCCCAGCGCCCGCTGTTGAAGATCAAGCTCGGCACGCCGGATGATATGGCGCGTCTCGAAGCGGTCCGCGCGGGCGCGCCCGATGCGACCATCATCGTTGACGCCAATGAGGGCTGGAGCGCGGAAGTCTACACCGATCTCGCCCCGCATCTGGTCCGGCTCGGCGTGGCGCTGGTGGAACAACCCTTGCCCGCGGGCGAAGACGAGGCGCTGATCGGAATGGCCCGCCCGGTGCCGGTTTGCGCCGATGAAAGCGCGCATGACCGAGCCAGCCTGCCGGGGCTGGCGGGCAAATACGATGTGGTCAACATCAAGCTCGACAAGACCGGCGGGCTGACCGAAGCTCTGGCGCTGCGCGACGCGGCGCTGGCGGAAGGCTACAAGGTGATGGTTGGCTGCATGGTCGGCTCGTCGCTTGCCATGGCCCCGGCCACGCTGGCGGCGCAGGGCGCGATGGTCACCGACCTCGACGGCCCGCTTCTGCTGGCCAGCGACCGCGCCCACGCGCTGCAATTCGACGAACACGGCGTGCATCCGCCGGTGGCGGAGTTGTGGGGGTAGCGATGCGCAGCGCGGTTGTCTGGGACGTTGAATTTCTCACCGATGCGGGCGCACCACAAAGGTTCTGGTGCGGCCCGGATGACCCTGACCCGGTGCTGGTGCAGATTGGCGCGGTAAAGCTGGGGCTTGAAGCCGATTTCCCCATCGGTGATCGTTTTGAACAGGTGGTGATCCCACGCGACCGGGCGGGCGCGCCATGGCCACTTTCGGACCTGTTCACCCGACTTACCGGACTCAATGATGACCGCATTGCCAAAGACGGGGTTGAGCTTGGCCCGGCTCTGGCGGCGTTTTCAGAATTCGCAGCGGGCGATACGATCTGGGCGTGGGGCAATGACGAAATTTTCGCCGTGGCGATTTCTTGCTATCTTGCCGGGATTGCGCCGCCAATCCCGGCCACGCAGTTCGGCAATGCCACGCGATTGCTGGTCAAAGCCGGGGTGGCAACAGACGACGTGCAAAGCCTGCGCTCCAACACGCTTTGTGCGCATTTTGGCATTTCAGACGAAGGCGCACAGGCGCATGACGCCTTGGGTGATGCGCAGTCTGTGGCCTTCACCTTGCAACACTTCCTGCGCAACGGGCGTTTGCAAGCCGGGGATTTTGCGTTTGATCGCGGAGGGCAAGACGGTGATGCCTGATGCGCCCAGCAAAGGCAGGGCCGCTCAAGGCGCGCTACCCGCTCCCAGCGATCTGCGTGAAGAACACGCCCGCCGCCATCAGCGCGATGCCCAGCGCGCGGGTCAGGCTGAGCGGCACCTGCTGCGCCCCGAACAAGCCGAACTGATCAATCAGCCCGGCCGAGACGAGCTGCCCCAGCAGCACGAAGAAAATCGCATTTCCGATCCCGAAACTGGGCGCGATCCAGGTGATCGACAGCACGTAAAACGCCACCAAAGTCCCGGCAAGAAACAAATGCGGCGGGGCACCCGGCGCGCCACGCAACGACCCGCCGGTCACCAGCATGACAATGCACGCACTGCTCAGCGCAACGATAAACAATATCACCCCGGCCGCCGCCGGCGAGCCAAGCTTTTGGCCCAGCGCGGCGTTAAGCCCTGCCAGAACGGGAATCCCGACCCCGGCGGCAAACATGATGAGAGCCGAGTGCGAAGCAGTCGTCATCGCTTTCCCTTTCCAATAAATCGCGCTAGGCGAACAACAACCAAGTGATCAAGTCAATAGCGCCCCGGTCAATCCATCCGATCGACGGGGGCCGCACCCAGCCAAGGAGAATACCGATGAGTCGCACTGTTTATGTCAATGGGCAATACCTCCCGGAAGAAGACGCGAAAGTCTCGATCTTTGACCGCTCTTTCCTGATGGCCGACGGGGTGTACGAAGTCACCAGCGTGCTGGGCGGCAAGCTGATCGACTTTGACGGGCATGTCGCCCGGTTGGAGCGCTCCCTGTCCGAATTGGACATGCAAAAGCCCGAAGCGTTTGACGATCTGCTGGAAATTCACCGCGAGTTGGTGCGCGCAAACGCGATTGATGAGGGCATGGTTTATCTGCAGGTCAGCCGCGGCTCCGGCGGCGACCGCGATTTCGTCTTCCCCGACCCGGAGACGGTCAAACCCACGCTGGTGCTGTTCACCCAAGCCAAGCCGGGGCTGGCCGATTCTCCGGCGGCCAAGACCGGCATCAAGGTGATCTCGATTGAGGACATCCGCTGGGGGCGGCGCGACATCAAGACGGTGCAGCTTCTTTACCCCTCGATGGGCAAGATGGCGGCCAAAAAGGCGGGCTGCGATGACGCATGGCTGATCGAAGATGGCCATGTCACCGAAGGCACCTCGAACAACGCCTATATCGTGAAGGGCGGCAAGATCATCACCCGCAACCTCTCCACCGACATCCTGCACGGCATCACCCGCGCCGCCGTCCTGCGGTTCGCCCGCGAAGCCCAGATGGAGGTCGAAGAGCGCCCCTTCACCATTGAAGAGGCCAAGGCAGCAGACGAAGCCTTCGTCACCTCGGCCACCACCTTCGTTTACCCGGTGGTCGAGATCGACGGCGTGGCCCTCGGCGATGGCACCCCCGGCCCGGTCGCCAAACGCCTGCGGGAGATTTATCTCGATGAAAGCGTGAAATCGGCGGTCTGAGAGGCCTTTTTCCCACTTGGCAATAAGGCGCGCTCAAGAAACCGGGCGCGCCCTATTCATTGCAGGCCGCAGCAAGACGCGCGCAGTCTGCCCGCAGCTATTTTGGCCTAGGTGAGTTGCTATTCTCAGCAAGACTTACCTTCCTGGACCGGCGGGCATGGCACCGTCGCGTAAGAGCAATAGACGCAACAATCACCCTCCAGCGGTTTCAAGACCGTCTGGCACGCCTTACATTCATAGAACCACTGGCAGGCATCAGTTGGCATAGTTTCGTTCTCAACATGTCCACATGAGGGACAAGTCAAGGTGGACTCCAAGGTCACTTTTGTTTCTTTAGCCGCCATAGAGCGTACCCCGTCAATATGAGAAATCCTGCCAAGATCGGCAGTAAAACAGCATCGTTGTAAACAACGCCAAGCAAGGCAGTCAGCCCAAGCGCGGTAAGCACAATTGGCAATACCGGGGTGAAACAACACAGAATTGCCAAGAGCGTACCGCCCAATCCAATCGCCAGCAGTCTGTTTTTCAAAGCGTAGACCTCCACAATACCCACATGAAACGCTGCGCTGATACTTCCCAGTAGGGCGAGGACAATGCGACCAGAAAGGCAACGGTTGCCAGCGAAGTCCAGACAACGGCAGAGCGCTTGGGCGCTGCGCAAGGGTTACGGCGCAGCACCCGATACCATGCCCAAACAAGCGCAACTGCAACCACGACCAAAATCAAACCACGATACGCAATGAACGGGCCAAGCATGATGAGCCATGATCCACCAAGGCCGATAATCGAAAGACCAATCGGCAATACGCAGCACGACGCCGATAACAACGACAGGAGTGCCGCAACAGGCATCACAAACCCTATCGCCGAGACCGGTTTGGTCGCTGTAACTTGATTTGTCTTCGTGTCCATTTTGCATATTTACTTCCTGTAGCCACTACAGGAGCAAGGTAAAATGTTCGCCATTGGAGATGCGTCAAAACAAAGCGGGGTGAACATAGAAACCATCCGATATTATGAGCGCGAGGGTGTTATCCCCAAGCCAGGGAGGTCAGCTGCCGGACGACGGCTCTATACTGCCAACGAAATAGCGAAACTAAGGTTCGTGAAACGCTGCCGCAATCTGGGTTTTCGGATCCCGATCATCCAAACTTTTTTGTCGCTGACCACACAAGACAAACGCTCGTGCGGTGAGGTGAAAGCACTGGCGAATGATCACCTTGCCGAGATCGACGCAAAGATTGACAACCTGACGCGATTGCGCGACGCGCTCCTTAGTCTGTCCAAGAATTGTGACGATGGAACAGCAGCTTGTCCAATGTTGGAAGCCCTCATGAAAGACGGATTTGGAGCGGGCTGACCCAGAAGAAAGCCGCCATAATACTCCCGCCCGGAACAAGGCGCGCAGCGCCGCCGAACGCGCGCTCGCCCTCTGACGTGACCCAGGCAAAGCCCCCAAACCGCGCGCGGCATTAACCAAATTCGCGCCTCCGCGACTCGGTGCGCCTGCCATACGCAACGCAGCCAGACCGCCAGCCAAGGTGCAGACAGCGGTTTTGCGCCGCAAAGCGCGTTTAACGTGTCGGAACGCCCGGTTCACCGCCCCTTAACCACCGCCTGCCTTGAGCCTTGCCCGCTCCCCCGCTAAACCGGGGGCAACGAATCCACTGGGAGGCACATCATGCCCGTCTATCGTTCCCGCACCTCTACCCATGGCCGCAACATGGCCGGTGCCCGTGGTCTGTGGCGCGCCACAGGCATGGGCGACGACGATTTCGGCAAGCCGATCATTGCCATCGTCAACAGTTTCACCCAGTTCGTGCCCGGCCATGTCCACCTCAAGGATCTCGGCCAGATGGTCGCCCGCGAGGTTGAAAAGGCCGGTGGCGTCGCCAAGGAATTCAACACCATCGCGGTCGATGACGGCATTGCCATGGGCCATGACGGGATGCTCTATTCCCTGCCCTCGCGCGAAATCATCGCTGATTCCGTGGAATACATGGTCAACGCCCATTGCGCCGATGCCATGGTCTGTATCTCCAACTGTGACAAGATCACCCCCGGTATGTTGATGGCCACAATGCGCCTCAATGTGCCAACCGTCTTTGTCTCCGGCGGGCCGATGGAAGCAGGCAAGGTGGTGCTGGACGGCAAGGAAACCTCGCTTGATCTCGTTGATGCGATGGTCGCCGCCGCCGATGATAGCATTTCGGATGAAAACGTCGCCGCGATTGAACGATCCGCCTGCCCAACCTGCGGGTCCTGCTCTGGCATGTTCACTGCCAACTCGATGAATTGCTTGACAGAAGCACTCGGTCTGGCGCTGCCCGGCAATGGCTCGATGCTGGCCACCCATGCCGACCGTCAGGCGCTCTTTCTCAAAGCCGGGCGCACCGTGGTCGATCTTTGCAAGCGGTATTACGAGGGCGATGACGCCTCTGTTCTGCCGCGCTCGATTGCCGACAAGCGCGCCTTTGAAAACGCGATGACGCTCGACATCTCGATGGGCGGCTCGACCAACACGGTGCTACACCTGCTGGCCGCCGCCAGCGAAGGTGAGGTCGCGTTTGACATGGGCGATATCGACCGGCTTTCGCGCGGCGTGCCGTGCCTGTGCAAGGTCGCGCCCGCCATCGAAAATGTGCATATGGAAGATATCCACCGCGCCGGTGGCATCATGGCCATTCTGGGTGAGCTTGACCGCGCGGGTCTGCTCGACACATCCGTCGGCTCGGTCCACGCCGACTCTCTCGCTCACGCACTCGACAAATGGGACATCGCGCGCACCAACGTGCCCGAGGTTCACGAATTCTACCGCGCCGCACCCGGCGGCGTGCCAACGCAAACCGCCTTCTCACAATCGCGCCGCTACAAAGAACTCGATATCGACCGCGAATCAGGCGTCGTTCGCGACCGTGAACATGCGTTCTCACAAGATGGCGGCCTCGCCGTGCTCTACGGTAACCTCGCGTTAGAGGGCTGCATCGTAAAAACCGCAGGCGTTGACGACAGCATCCTCACCTTCTCCGGCCCGGCAAGAATTTGCGAGAGTCAGGACGCGGCGGTAAATGCCATCCTCACCGGCAAGATCGCTGAAGGTGATGTGGTGCTCATTCGCTACGAAGGCCCGCGCGGCGGCCCCGGAATGCAGGAAATGCTCTATCCGACGAGCTACCTGAAATCCAAAGGTCTCGGCAAAGCCTGCGCGCTGATCACCGATGGCCGTTTTTCGGGCGGCACATCGGGGCTGTCGATCGGCCACGTCTCCCCCGAGGCGGCTGAAGGCGGCACCATCGGGCTGGTGGAAGAAGGCGATCTGATCGAAATCGACATCCCCAACCGCGTCATCAACCTCGCCGTCGATGATGCCACGCTGGCAGAGCGCCGCACGGCGCGTGACGCGAAGGGCTGGCAGCCCGACGCGCCGCGCAAACGCAAGGTCTCCACCGCGCTCAAGGCCTATGCCAAGCTCACCACCTCCGCCGCCAAAGGGGCCGTGCGACAGGTCTGATCTCCGCCCGCCGCTGTTGGCCAAACTGAACCGGCTTTCGGCGGCGGGTGCCATTGCCCGGATATTTCCCGGCTCACCCGCCCCGGCCCGTGCTATACCGCCACACCATGCTCACCTTGCTGCACACCTCTCCGGCGCATATCGCCCGTTTCGATGGCCTGCGTGATCGGCTCGCCCCCGGCACACCGCTCACCCATCTGGTCCGCGAAGACTTGCTTGCCCGCGCCCGCACCAACGGTATGACAGCCGCCATCGCACGCGACGTTGCGGCGCTCGTTTCTGGCCGAAATGCGCTCTGCACCTGCTCCACGCTGGGCAGCGCCGCCGAGGCCGCAGGCGCCGTGCGGATCGACCGCCCAGCCATGCGCACAGCGGCCCAAACCGGCGGGCATGTTCTGATGGCCTACTGCCTAGAAAGCACTGCCGCCCCAAGCCAAGCCCTTCTCGAAGAAGAAATGGCCAACGCCAGAAATACCGCCGGGATCACTTCGTTCTTCATCCCCGGTGCATGGCCCCATTTCGAGGCCGCAGAGACCATGCGTTTCGCCAAGACCATAGCAAATGAAGTGCGCGCGGCGCTTACCCCCGGCATAGCCTGCGTCCTACTTGCCCAAGCCTCGATGGATGGTGCCGCCGCGTTTCTTGCCGATGTGCCCGTGCCCGTTTTCACCACGCCGGAGCGCGCCCTCAGCGCCGCGCTCGCGCTTTAAGGTGATAGCTTAATGCCGCCCGAACAAGCAGCGCCAGTGGTGCCTCTGAAGGCCGCTCGTCAGCCCTAAACAGCACCGCACGCGTGCCCTCAAACCGCCAATCCGGCGGCGCGAGGGGTCGAAACTCCTCGATCAATCGGGTGCGGCAATTCACAAACAGCGCATAGCCACCCGCTTTCGGAACACCAATGCGGATCGTCGAGCCCGCGCGCGTCTGCGGCGTCAGGTAAGCCGGTTCGCCCCAGCGCAATTCTTCCGAGATCTGCCCGACTTCCGGCATGTCGGCGGCCACGTCAAAGATCAACGCCCGCAAGGCAAGGCACCTCTCGCGCACCTGCTCGGGGAAGGCGTCAAATGCCGCTTGAACGTCTGGCCTCATCGTAGAAACTCCATGCATCATCATTCCTCCAACGGCGCGCAATTATCAGTGAGAGGCTTTCTCGGCGGATAAAGAAGCCATGATGTGCGATGGCCGCAAGCCTCCCCGCCGGTGCCTTTTCGATACCTAAGTCAAACATGCCCTACCCTTCCTTTCGCTTCAAAAGCTGCGATACCTCATCATAAACAAATCTTGCGGAGTTGCATGTTTCGCGCCCCCGCGCCATATAGCGCGGTGTCGGATGTGGAGTGTGCAATGACCAATTACCTCGATTTCGAGAAACCTCTGGCAGAGATCGAAGGCAAAGCCGAAGAGCTGCGCGCGATGGCGCGAGCCAACGAAGAGATGAATATCGAGAAAGAAGCCGCCGCGCTCGACAAGAAAGCGGCAGAGCTTTTGAGCGAGCTTTACAGCAAGCTCAATCCATGGCGCAAATGTCAGGTCGCCCGCCACCCCGAACGCCCCCATTGCAACGAATACATCGCCGCCCTGTTCACCGAATACACCCCGCTTGCCGGGGATCGGAACTTTGCTGACGATCTGGCCGTGATGGGCGGGCTGGCCCGGTTCGGCGATACGCCTGTCGTGGTGATCGGCCATGAAAAAGGCTCTGACACCAAATCCCGCATTCTACACAATTTCGGCATGGCTCGCCCCGAAGGCTATCGCAAGGCCGTGCGCCTGATGGAGTTGGCCGACAGGTTCGGCCTGCCGGTCATCACGTTGGTGGACACCACTGGGGCCTACCCCGGCAAAGGGGCAGAGGAACGCGGCCAATCCGAAGCAATCGCGCGGGCAACCGAAAAATGCCTGCAAATCGGCGTGCCACTGATTTCCGTGATTATCGGCGAAGGCGGCTCCGGCGGGGCGGTTGCTTTTGCCACGGCGGATCGGCTGGCGATGCTGGAACATTCCGTCTATTCGGTCATCTCGCCCGAGGGCTGTGCGTCAATTCTATGGAAAGATTCCGAGAAAATGCGCGAAGCGGCCGAAGCCTTGCGGCTCACAGCGCAGGATCTCGAAAAACTCGGTGTGACAGATCGCATCATCCCCGAACCGCTGGGCGGCGCTCACCGTGATCGCTCCGCCACGATCAAGGCGGTCAGCGCGGCAATTTCCGCAATGCTGGCTGAGCTGGATGGTAAGACACCCAAGAAACTGGTCAAGGAACGCCGCCGCAAGTTTCTTGATCTGGGCAGCAAGGGCCTCGCCGCCTGAGCCTGCATCACTCAAAGGTGCTCTTGCAGCCCCAGCGAAACGATCAGCCGGAAATAGCCGAACAGAACGGCAAGGAAGAACGCAATCAGGATCAATTCATATTTGAAGTGATGGCTGTGGAAGAAATCCCTGTCCCGATGGTGCAGAATATCCATCAACTCATCGCCAAACCGCACCGACAGGAACGTCCCCGCTGCGGAAAGCACGATCACCCCCAATATGGCCAGGGGGTTGTCAGGATCTCTTCGAACACACGGGTCAGCAATGTCGTTTGATAATAGATCGGCGCGAATATCAGCGTGAGCAGATTGATCGTGACGGCGATCATCCAAACCGCAATTTCGGAATGCACCATTCGGATGCCAAACAGAAGCCGCAGCGGAAAATCAAGCAGAAACCCCGCATCGGCAAGCGGTGTACACAACGCGAAGAAGCTCCAGGTCAGTGCCGCCGCAACGCCACCTGTCGCTGCATCGAAACGGATTGAAAGATACAGGAAATACCCTACCAGCAAAGCGCAGAGCAGCACGAATTTCACCAGAACCTGCGTACCGGGACGATGCATGTTCTTATCCAACAGAAACCCCTTCTGGTATACCCAACTCAGTTCAGCAGCATTTTCAAACCCTGCGTCACGTCAGACCGCACCGCCAGCCGCAGCCCCGGCTCATCGCCCGCTTTCAACGCCGAAATAATCATCCGGTGATAGGGCGGCAATGATTTCTTGGTCAACCGCCCGTAAAGCTGCCGCATCGTCGGGCCGAGTTGAAGCCAGACGGTTTCCGTCATCGCCAACATCGCAGGCGCCTGCGCCCGCAGGTAAAGTGTGCGGTGAAACTCAAGGTTGGTGCGGATATAGCCCACCGGGTCTTGCTTCTGAATCATGTCCGCCAGCCCGGCATTGATCGTTTGCAACCGCTCGATCAACGCCATATGCGCCCGTGGCAACGCTCGCGAGGCCAGCTCGACCTCGATCAGCATTCGCAAGGCGGCCAGTTCTTCGATCCGCTCTGACCCTGGCTCCGGTGTCGCCACCCGGCCCGACGCCGAAAGCGACAACGCCCCTTCCGCCACCAGCCGCCGCACCGCTTCGCGCGCAGGTGTCATCGACACGCCAAACTCACGGCCAATCCCGCGCAACGTAAGCGCCTGTCCGGGCAGGATATCACCGTGCATGATACGTGTGCGCAACCCGCGAAACACACGGTCATGCGCCGATGGGCTTGGGTCTGGGCGGGTCTGTGGCAACATGGCTCATCTTGTGATCACGAATTGCACAAAGGTCAATCGCCCTCGCCGTTTTATCACCGGCGATTGTCCGCTCAGAACCGATAGCGGTGCAATTCGGGGCCATGTTTGCGCAACCATGCCCGCGCCGCACGATGATCGCCATAAAGCGCCTCCACCACGGCCCAGAACCGTGGCGAATGATTCATTTCCTTCAGATGCGCCACCTCATGTGCCGCGACATAGGCGAGGATTTCATCCGGTGCCATGATTAACCGCCAACTGAACATCAATCCGCCCCCGGTGCTGCACGAGCCCCAGCGAGAACGTGTATCACGCAGGCTCATACTGGCATACCCGCGCCCCAACGTGGCGGCATACCCGTCACAGACCTGCACCAACCGCGCCCGCGCCGCCTCTTTTAGAAAGCCTTGCATTTTTGCCCCCGCCCGCGCCGGGTCGCCCGCAATCCCGGCTTGCCCTGCGCTTAACGTCACTCCCCGCGCCTGCGCCGGAACCAGCCGAAGCATCTCACCGCGAAACGGTACCGTCCCGCCCACCTCTACCGGCACTTCGACGGGTTGCTTTTCCAGATTACGTCGCAACCATGCCGCTTTTTCCTCTGCAAACCCAAGCGCCTCGCGCTGGCTCACCCCTTTGGGCAGGTCAACGTCACCCGCCCGTCAAGCGCAGAGACACGCAGTGAAATTCGCCGCGCTCGGGCGGATTGCCGAAGCGTCACCTCGACCGGCGGATCACCCGGCAGAATATGCTGGCTCATGCTTGCCTTCTCCTCGCCCCGATCAATACTCGAAAGCCTTTGACACCCGCGCCCCGTTATGGCAGTTGGCGCGAACCGTCGACAAGACAAGAAATTCTGCACTCTCAGAGGGAATGCTATGCCCAAGGAAGAATGGGGCGTCAAACGCGTTTGCCCGACCACCGGAAAACGGTTTTACGACCTGAACAAAAACCCGATCGTCAGCCCCTATACGGGGGAGACCATTGAGATCGATAACAACAAGCGCAGCTTGATCGCCGCCGATGCTGAAGACGCGGCAACCAAGAAGGCCAAGGAAACCGAAAGCGAGTCCGATCTGGATACGCTTGAGGATGATGATGTTGACGTCGATCTCGATGATGATGTGCTTGATGACGACGATGACGAAGACAACGTCTCGCTCGATGAAATCGCCGACGTGGCAAGCGACGACGACGAATAGGCCAAGCGGCACAGAACGGGATTTTTCACTTGATCCCGCTGCGCCATTTGCCTAAAGCGTTTCGAACTCAGGTGGTGTTTCAACCAAACGTCGAAACGCCATGATATCCGGCGGCGGGCAATACCACGCCCGCACCATTCGGGGCCTTAGCTCAGCTGGGAGAGCGCCTGCATGGCATGCAGGAGGTCAGCGGTTCGATCCCGCTAGGCTCCACCAAACCCTCATCAATATTGCTGATAACGCGCAAAGATTGCGGGCTTCATGCCCTGCTCATCTGCCCGAACGCACGCCCGATGGCCGCTTTCAGAACAGGTTCAGCTCCCGAAGCAGCGCAGGCCATGCGGCAAGCCGCTCCTTCGCAGCTTTCGGGTCGCACGCGGCAACCGAATGGGTGACGAGATCAAGAAGCGAAGTCAGCGGACCAGAGCTTTCCACATAGGAATGAACTTTGCTCATCACGTAGAACACGAACGGCGTATGCTCTGCCGCCCAGGTGTTGATCTCTCCGGTGATGACGACAACTTTCATTCCGGTATTTGCCGCCAGTCGCGTGATACGTTCGGCTTCGCGCGCATAGGGAACAGTGTCGATCAGGATCAGGCAACGGTCGGCCTGTTGACCCGGAATCCATTCGGCCAACCCGGTTTCATGGGCGGCCACGAACGAAACACGCTCACGGATGATCGACAGGCGGCGGCTGAAATCCTCGGCTGCCCCGCGCACCGTCTGAAAGCCCGTCACATAGACTTGATCGGCGGCATGGATCGCCTCCATCGCCTGATTCCATTCGGGGCGCGCGACCTGCCTGCCAATGGCAAGCACCGCCTCGGCATCCCGCCGGATCTGCGCGCCAAGCTCTCCAGTCAGAAGACGCAGGTAGAAATCTCCGGCGGCAAGCTGTGCCGCGCCACCGGCCTGAAGGTCTTCCTTCAGCGCGGTCATACCCCGATACCCAAGCCGCCGCAGGAACCGGCTGACGGTGATTTCGCTAACCCCGGTCTTGGCGGCAACGGTCGCGCCTGTTTCCGGGCCAAGTGTCGCCTCGTTCAGGGTAAGCCATTGCGCAATCACCGTTTCGGATTTCGTCAAACCGCCCTCCAGCCGTTGCAAACGCTGTTGAAGCGGCGATGGCGCTGAGGGTCTCTCGATCTCATTCATGGTATTTCTTGCATCATTTTGTTTCTATGTTAGCGTTCTGTCATTAGTATAACAAGAATCGAATCGCGCGACAGCGCAAAACCGGGAGGGACTCATGAAAAAGGCACTGAAATACGCGTTGCCGTTCGTATTGGCCGCGGCAACCGCCCAAGCCGAGGACACACTCGCGCTCTACAACTGGGGCGATTACATCAACCCCGACGTATTGACGGAATTCACCAAGGAGACCGGCATCAAAGTGACGCTGGATACCTATTCCGCGAACGAGGAAATGCTGGCGAAAATTCAGGCGGGTGCAACCGGATATGACATCGTTTTCCCGTCAGTCTGGATGCAGGACATCATGGTAAAGCTCGACCTGCTTGAGAAAACCAACATCAACGAAGACCCGGCATTTGCCAATATCGACCCGACCTTCAAACGCTCGGTCGAAGACCCCGACAGCGCCTATTGCCTGCCTTATGCTTGGGGCACCGTCGGCATCTTCTATAACGAAGACAAGACCGGACCGATCAAGGGCTGGAAGGACTTCTTCGAAATCCCCGAAAAGACCGGCGGCAAGATCACCCTGCTCGATGACATGCGCGAAGTGCTTGGCATGGGGCTCATCATGACCGGCAGTTCGGTCAACTCCACCGACCCCGCCGAAATCAAGGCGGCAACCGATTACGTGCTTAGCCACAAGGACGACGTGACCGCCTTTAGCTACGAATCGATGGCGCTTTTGCTCTCCGGTGACATCGCGGCGGCCCATTTCTTCGTTGGCGGCAACGTCTTCTTCACCGAACAGCCGAACATCAAATACATCATCCCCGAAGAAGGGGCGACGATGTATCAGGAAAACCTCTGCGTGCTAAAAACCGCGCCCCACAAGGCAGCGGCGCAGAAATTCCTGCAATTCTACCTCAAGCCGAAAATCGCCGCACTCAATGTCGCGCAACAATTCAACGGCACTCCCAACAAGCCGGCCAACGAACTGACACCGGATTTCATCAAGTCCAACCCAAACATCAACGTGCCCGCCGAAACGATGAAGCGGTTGCAGATGTTTCAGGATCTCGGTGCCGGTCTGAAGCTCTATGACCGTGCCTGGAATACCATTCGCACGGCTCAGTAAAGGGATGCAGACCGCGATGACACCGCTTCTCGAAATCGGCGCCGCGCGGCGCATCTTCACAACCCCCGAGGGCCGCAATTTCGCGGCCCTCGATGGGATAGACCTGACAGTCGGCGATGGTGAATTCGTCACCCTTCTGGGGCCGTCCGGCTGTGGCAAGACAACCCTTCTCAGGGCCATCGCCGGGTTTGAGCAGATCGACAAAGGCACCATCCGCCTTGATGGTGCGGACCTGACCGGCCTGCCGCCACACAAACGCGCCGTGAACACGGTTTTCCAATCCTACGCGCTTTTCCCGCACATGAGCGTTGCGCGAAACGTCGGTTACGCGCTTGAGGTGCAGGGCGTCAGCCGCACCGCCCGCGAAACCGCCGTGACCGAAGCACTGGACAAGGTCGGCATGGCCGATCTGGGCAGCCGCAAGCCGGATCAACTTTCCGGCGGCCAGCAACAACGAGTCGCTCTGGCGCGCGCCATCGTGGCGGAACCGCGCCTGCTCTTGCTTGATGAACCACTCTCCGCGCTTGACCGAAATCTCCGCCAGCAGATGCAATTCGAACTGAAGGAACTGCAACACCGGCTCGGTATCGCCTTCGTGTTCGTCACCCACGATCAGGAAGAAGCCCTTACCATGTCTGACCGCATCGTGGTGATGCGCGCGGGCAAGGTCGAACAGATCGGCACCCCGCGCGAGATTTACCGCCAGCCCAAAACCCGCTTCGTTGCCGAATTTATCGGAGAGACAAACCTCTTTCCCGTCCCGGTCGCCCGGATCAACGGCCCCAACGCGGAAATTGACCTCGCAGGCCAAACCCTGACCATGACGGCCGACAATCTACAGGTCGGCGCGCCGGTAACGGCAGCAATCCGGCCAACCGATTTCATTCTCGGCAGCACAGGCATCGCCGGGACCGTCACACGCGCGGTTTATCTCGGTGCCGATCTTCATTTGAAAGTGGCCCCCGAAACCGGGCACGAAATCAGCGTCATCGCCCGCGACACCGCCCATGCCCCCAATGAGGGCGACAAGGTTCACCTGTCATTCGATCCGGCCTGCGCACACCTGATGGAGGGCAC
Source organism: Aquicoccus sp. G2-2 (assembly GCF_034555965.1). Classification (GTDB taxonomy): domain Bacteria; phylum Pseudomonadota; class Alphaproteobacteria; order Rhodobacterales; family Rhodobacteraceae; genus JAYDCK01. Next base: position 3,189,606 of record NZ_JAYDCK010000003.1, on the reverse strand, counting down.
TGAATGATCCCCCACAAACGCTTTCAGCTTTTCGTGCTGCTGACCCCGGCAACGCTGTTTCTGGGCATCTTCTTTTTGATCCCGCTCATCACCATCGCCATTTTTTCCTTCCTGACGCCCGGTCTTTATGGCGGCGTGGAATGGAGCTTCTATCACTGGAACTATGGCCGAATATTCGGCTGGGCCGATGGCGTGATCGAGATTTTCGAACCCGTCTACCTGCAAATCCTTGGCCGGTCGCTGATGCTCGCCGTCGCCACCGTCGCCCTTTGCCTGCTGATCTGCTATCCGGTCGCCTTTTGGGTGTCGCGCCTGCCGCAAAAATGGCGGATGTTCTTCCTGTTCCTGATCGCGCTGCCATTCTTCGCCAGCCTGATCGTGCGGCTCTATGCTTGGCTGTTGATCCTCAAACCATCCGGGTTATTCAATACCGTCCTGCTGAACACGGGCCTTATCAATGAACCGCTCGATATCCTCTACACGCCCACCGCTGTCATAATCGGCATGGTCTATATCTTCCTGCCGTTCATGTTCCTGCCGCTGTTTTCTTCGATCGACACGCTTGATCGCGGGCTGATCGAAGCATCGGGCGATCTCGGCGCAAAACCATGGCAGACCTTTCTCAAGGTGATCCTGCCAATGACAACACCCGGCGTTATCGGCGGGTCGGTCATCGTATTCATTCCCGCTGTCGGCAATTTCATCGTGCCCGACGTGCTTGGCGGTGCCAAGGGGTTGATGGCCGGGAACCTGATCGAACAGCAATTCCTGTCATCGCGCAACTGGCCGTTCGGCTCGGCTCTGGCGATGGTCATCATGGCGGTGGTGCTCACCGTTCTGCTGATCTTCGGAACCCGCGCGCGCAAAGCCGGAGGCATGACATGAAACGCGCCCCCCTGACCCTGTTCTCACTTTTCTTCTTCGTGTTCCTCTATGCGCCGCTCTTCGTCATCATTCTGTATTCGTTCAATTCGAACCCGGTAAACATGCTGATGTGGGACGGCTTCACGCTGGATTGGTATAAGGGCCTCTTCGGAATCGGTGAACGGCTCGACCTCAATCAACGCGCAACCTATATCGAAAGCACACCGCAACTTCTCGCCGCGCTGAAAAACTCGTTGATCGTCGCCACCTCCACCACCTGCATCGCCACGGTGCTCGGAACGTCCACCGCGCTGGCACTTGGCCGCTATCGCTTCCGCGGCAAGGGGCTTTATTCCGGCGGGTTGATGTTGCCGATGATGATGCCCGACATCGTTTTGGGCATCGGGCTGCTGATCTTTTTCTCAACCGCCGGAATGCGCCTTTCGCTGCTGACAATCATCATCGGGCAATGCACCTTTCTGGTCTCATATGTCTTCATCGTGGTGCAGGCGCGGCTGGCAGGTCTCGACCCGGCGCTTGAAGAAGCCTCTGCCGATCTCGGCGCAAGCGAATGGACAACCTTCCGCAAGGTGACCCTCCCGCAGCTCGCCCCCGGCGTGCTGGGCGGCGCGCTGTTGTCGTTCATCATCTCGATGGACGATCTGGTTATCACCTACTTCATCTCGGGCACCGGGTCGCAAACCTTGCCGATCTTCATCTTCGGCATGATCCGCCGCGGCGTGACGCCTGAAATCAACGCAATTGCAACGCTCATCATCCTTGCCTCCGTCCTGATCGCCGGAACCGGCATGTGGATGCACGCCAGAGGGAACCGGACATGACCAAGACCACACCAAAGCCCCGCGCCCGCGAACTTGGCCTGCCTTTCTCCGGCACCCCCGGGCCACTCAACGCCATCACGGATGTGCCAGGGGTCGAGGTCGGGTTTTGCACCCTGACCGACCCGGCGCAGGATTTGCGCACCGGCGTCACCGCGATCCTGCCGCGCGGCAAAACGGCCGGGGCCGTCCCCGTCTGGGCCGGGCATTACGCGCTCAACGGCAATGGAGAGATGACCGGCACGCATTGGATTGACGATGCCGGATATTTCCTCGGCCCGATCCTGATCAGCAACACCCATGCCATCGGTGCCTGCCACACGGCAGCCGTTCAGTGGATGATCGAAACCTATGCCGCGCATTTCCAAAATGAACACGCTTGGGCAATGCCGGTGGTGGCGGAAACCTATGATGGCGTGCTGAACGATATCAACCGGCTCTCCGTCACTCCCGACCATGGCCTTCAGGCCCTTGCCAACGCCACCACCGGCCCGGTCGCCGAAGGCTCCACCGGCGGCGGCAACGGCATGATCTGTTACGAATTCAAAGGCGGCACCGGCACCGCCTCCCGGCAGGTCGAAGTTGGCGGGACGTGGACCGTCGCCGCCCTCGTGCAAGCCAATTTCGGCATCCGGCCATGGCTCAACATCCTTGGCCAACCGATTGGTCAGATGATGCGCGATGACCGCCTGCTGGAACAGGAAAGCGGCTCCATCATCGTGATAATCGCCACCGATGCGCCGCTTTCCGCCTTGTCGCTCAAGGCACTGGCAAAACGTGCCGCCCTCGGGATCGGCCGCTCGGGCACAGCGGGCGGCAACAATTCCGGCGATATCTTCCTCGCCTTCTCAACCGCCAACCCACAGCCACTTTCGCCACAGGCTGACGTCATGCGCACGGCCACCGAACTAAAGACAGAGCACCTTGATCCGCTCTACCTCGCCACGGTCGAGGCGGTGGACGAAGCGGTTATCAACGCGCTTGTCGCGGGCGAAGATGTCCCCACCGTCAAGCCACGCGGTGCAACCTGCCGGGCAATTGATTGCACAAAGCTGGCCGAAATTTTCGCGCCCGACGCACCCTAAAACGTTCCGTCGAAACCCTGACACACTGGTCTTGGGCGAAACGCGCACAACGCCCGATTGCTGCGCTGCGCCACGCCATATCCAACTGCACCCCATGCCGCTGACACGCGCTTGCATGCGGCCATGACGCAGGAGTTGCCCTCTTGCAGCCAACAGCAGGGTATGCGCAATTGGCGCCACGACCAATCGCACGTCCGACAGCGAAAGCACCTTGAATGACGACCGAAACGACAACCCCGACCGCACCCCGCTCCGGAACATACCTGACCGTATTGCTGGTATTGGGGTTAAGCCACCTGCTGAACGACATGATGCAGTCGCTGATCCCGGCGGTCTATCCCATCCTCAAGGAAACCTATGCGCTGAATTTCGTCCAAATCGGGATGATCACCCTGACGTTTCAGATCGCCGGCGCTATGCTGCAACCGGTGGTCGGCATGATCACCGACCGACGCCCGGCACCCTATTCGCCGGTGGTGGGGATGATGTTCACCATGTCCGGCTTGGTCAGCCTCGCCTATTCCCACAATTATTCAACGATCCTGATTTCGGTCACCCTGATCGGCATCGGCTCGTCAATCTTTCACCCCGAAGCAACCCGGATGGCGCGCTATGCCGCTGGCGGGCGGCAGGGGCTTGCACAGGGCATCTTTCAGGTCGGCGGGCAATCGGGCGGCGCACTTGGACCAGTCTTCGCCGCGCTGATCATCGTGCCTTGGGGGCAGCCAAGCCTCGCATGGTTCGCGGTGACCGCACTTCTGGCGATGTTGCTTCTGGGCTGGATCGGCAGCAAGCAAAGCCAGATTCACGCCAGCTTCATGACACTGCGCAACGGCGGCAAGAACGGCACAACAGAGGTCGTCCACTATGCGCCGCGAACCATCCTGATTGGCGTTATCGTGCTGACCCTGCTCATGTTCACCAAGAACTCGTATGAGCAAAGCTTCCGCGCGTTCTATACATTCTACCTGATGGACCGATTCGGCCTGTCCATCCCCTCGGCACAAATGATGCTGTTCCTGTTCATGCTGGCCGCTGCGGTGGGCGTGCTGATCGGCGGGATCGCGGGTGACCGGGTCGGGCGCTACCGGATCATCTGGATCTCGGTGCTTGGCCCCCTGCCGCTGACACTGATCCTGCCTTACGCCGATCTGTTCTGGACCGGCGTTCTGACAGTCGTAATCAACCTGATCATGGCCAGCGCCTTCGCCTCCATCCTGATCTACGCGATGGACCTTATGCCCAACCGGATCGGGCTGATCGGCGGGCTGTTTTACGGGCTGAACTTCGGATTCGGCGGAATCGCAGCCGCGCTACTCGGTGTGCTGGCCGACAATTACAGCATCGAAACAGTCTACCAGATATGCTCGTTGCTACCGCTCGCAGGATTGCTGGCATGGTTCCTCCCCGGATCGACGAGGACACAGGAACCTGACCCCAAACCGCCACACGGCGGTAAACCCAGCATAACTTTTGTGTCGAAAGCCACCTAAACCTGCCTTTGGACACATTAAAAATCAATGCCTTACAGAAGCGCCGTGACAGCTGTTTTGCCTCTCGCGCCGCCATAATTTTCCTCTGGTTGTAACGAAGGATTTGCAGCGCCGTGTCCTGAAAATCATCGCACAGCGCGGGCAAGCGGACGTTCGCCGCAGCCGGGGCCAAGGTCTGCTGTGCGGGACGGAGCTGCCGTTGAATTGAAACCCCGCGCCCGAACCGAGGGGTGGGCGAGAAGCGCCCGCCCCGTGGGGGCGGTTCGGGCGCTGCGCAAACTCTGTTTGCGCATTCAGTCCGATATTATGAATGTCCGCTCTGGCCTCTCTCGACACCTTCGCTGCACTGGACACTAGTGGCCGCTTCGGGAAACCGTACCGTTCGCGGCGGCCCACACGAATTGGTGATATGCGGGACTTTGCCGTCATTCGTTTTTCTCAATTCGCGATTTCAACTTGGCTCCAGAGCATACAATGGATCGGACCTACTGAGGTGATCTTTCATCATGTGGGCCGCACTGTCGGCGTTATTTTCTGCAAGAAATTCGACGATGGCAGTATGCTCCTTGAGCGTCGTCTCCTCACGCCCCTTCCAGTGAAGGAGTGGCTTATAATATGCAAAGAGCCACGACAGCATGGCTTGGGTCACGGTTTCCAGAAGAGGATTGCCCGTCACCTTGGCCAATCCAACATGAAAGGCGATGTCGGCCTGGATGAACGGCTTGTCATTGCCGAGTTGGGCGCGCTGATTCTCAACCAAGGAATGCAGCTCGGCGATGTCGGCCTCGGTGCAGCTTTGTGCGGCGATCCGGACAGTGCCAGCTTCGAGTATTTTCCGTAGTTGCTTGAGATGTTCTAGATTCGAAGGGTGGGCCGTCAGGAGAAGTTTCGCGATGGAATCAACCTGCTCGATTGCGACGTCGGCAGTCAATTTGTTAACCCGGCTGCGCTCACCATGCGAGATTGTGATCACACCCTTGTTCGCCAGCATCTGCAGAGCCTCGCGCACGGCTGGCCGGCCGACACCAAATCGTTCCATCAAAGCGCGTTCTGAAGGCAAGGTATCCCCGGAAGCCAATTCTCCTGTCTCAATCATCTGCCACAGTCGGTCAAAAACCTGATCCGACAATTTTTGACGACGGACAGCCCAAGCCCCGTGCGGGTCGCATGTTCCGGGCCCTTGAAGCGTGAGAGCCGGGAACTTTCAGCCCCGCAGAGCGTTAACGATCTGCAAGATCGAAAGACGCGGTTGAACAAATGGGTTTGAATAACTCGCAATCGATTCAGAACATCAGCTTCTTCGTCGCCCTTCTTGCCACAGCGATAGCCTTGGGCGGAGCATTGGCGCACGCGTTCGAATTTTTCCACAAGATGGCGATGTCGCAGGAAGACTACTTCATCACACAGCAAATTTACGCCGGCTGGAACCGGCTGGCCTTTGTTCTGCTGTTCGAGCTTCTAGGCACCATTGCGGTGATCGTTTTCTACCGTCACTCGCCTGCGGTCATGTGGCCCGCAATTGCCGCCCTGATTTTCTTTCTTGCCTCACAGGTTGTATTCTGGATTTGGACATTTCCGGCCAATGTCGCGACAAATAACTGGACGGAACAGCCGGAAAACTGGGCGCAACTTCGACAACAATGGGAAGTTTCCCATTTTGCAGGCGCGGTGTTCCAATTGCTGGCGATGTCAGCATTGATCATCAGTTTGTTGCGCCGTTGAATGCCGCCATGGACAGTGCAGGAGCGGCGCGCATTGCCCATCAATGGGATTGATCCACGGAGGTTCGAGCGATGAACGAGTTTCTCTTCCCGGCATTTCAGAATGGCATCGCCGTTTTTGTCGGCCTGTTTGTTCTCTGGTCGTTTATGAAATTCGCGACCCGCAGCAGCGGGCCATCTATGCCGCCATCGCCGGTGTGGTGTCGGCGCTGGCACATTATGTGATTTCCGGGCTCGTTTCGGGCGCGGTTTAACGGGCGCGCAATGGCGAGGCTTCACAAGACGCTGAAGAGAATTAGCGTGGTAACGGTCGCCGGACTCGGCCTGACGGCCTTGCTGCTCGCCATGCCTGTCCCGGTCTGGCGCACCGGACGCTTGCCCGCACCCCGCTTCCAGTGATCAAGAATGGTCCAGAGATCGAACAGACTGATCGCATCTGGATCGACACCGATCCCGCCTGTGGTCTGGATCGCCGTGCCGATCCAGACGATTGCCTTGCCTTCATGCTGCTCACCCAAGAACCGGGAATCGAGATCGCGGGCGTCTCGACCGTGTTCGGCAACGCCGACATCGAGAAAACGGACCGAACCGCCCGAGCGCTGGTGGACAAGCTACGCCGCGAGGGAGTGCGGATTCCGGGTGTATTGCGTGGCGCAGCAGCAGCTGGCGCAACGTCGACGCAGGCACAAGCAGGGCTGCGCGACGCCCTTGCCGACGGCCCCCTGACCATCCTCGCGCTCGGGCCGCTGACGAATGTCGCCGCTGCGCTGGAAGGACGGCCCGATCTGCAAAGCAACGTGGTGAGGATCGTGGCCGTCATGGGCCGCCGACCCGGCCATATCTTCCATCCCTCCGAGGGGGAGGGCGGGGGCATGCTGTTCGGGCACGGTCCGGTTTTCCGCGATCTCAACTTCGACAAGGATCGCGGCGCGGCCACCGAACTGATCGACATGGACCTGCCGATGTCGCTTGTCCCCTATGACGCGGCGCGCGGGATCAGCCTGTCCGGGGCCGATCTCGACCGGATCGCGCAGGCGGGCTCGGCCGGATCATGGGTCGCTTCCGGCGCCCGCGGCTGGCTCGCCTTCTGGCAGGACGCCATCGGGCTGGACGGCTTCCATCCGTTCGACCTACTGGCCGCAGTTTACGTGCTTCGGTCAGACCTCTTCGATTGCGCGGTAGCATCGGCATGGGTTGGCCACGACGACCGGCTGAACAATTTCTGGTTCTTCGATCCGGTCGCATTGCAGGTCGGACTACCGTCGGAGCGCCCTGACGATGCACTTGCCGAAACCGAGCTGACCTATTGCGTGCGGATCGCCCCCGCAGCGCACGCTTGGCTGCTTGGGGAATTGGCGGCTGAGCGCGCCAAGGCAGATATCAATGATGTGCGAAAGGAGGGGGCGTTCCCATGACAATCCATCTGAAGGAAAAAATCATGAAGTATCTGCAACTTGCAATTGGTGTGATCGCTATTCTGCTGGGCGGTCTCTGGGCGCTTCAGGGATTGGGCATCCTGCACCTCGAGCCGGTCGCCTGCGTGGCAGACTGTGAAACCATTGAGGGCTTTACGCCGAAATGGGCCATCACCGGCTTGATCGTGTTCCTCGGGGGCATCCTGGCGACGGTCTTTGCGCTGAGGCGCTAGTCTATTCCCCCTGATGCGCGACAGGCGCTATCAAATCAAATGATGCGCTGCTCCAGTTCGGCGGGATCATCGACCTCCACATGCCAGAATGCGCGAGCGCCCTCGGGAAGCCCGGCAAGCACACGCTCGAAATCCCCCGGTTCGTGCAGCGCCGGACAGCCCAGGCCGTTGCCTCAATGGCATTGTCAGGCGTGAGATTGTGGTGAACGCGGACGTTCTTCGCCTCTGCGTTGAGCATGTCACGGTCCCCGAACGGAACAGGGCCGATCGAAACATCCCAGTCCTTCACGAAGATCGCGCGAAGAACCGACGGAAGAACGCTTGCGAAATCCAACCCCTGCTGTGCCGTCAATCGGCGCCGGAAAACCTGAAACACCGCGTCGACCGCCGTATAGGCCGAGTTGTCGGAGACCAGTGACATCCGCTCCTTCACGTCGTCCAGAAAGGCCCGCCATTCTTTCGTCGCGTGCCGGTATGTCCAGGGCATCGGCATCGAAAGCACCTCCATACGACAGTAGTCGCCCAAGCGACGCCACAATCCCCATGAAAACTGTGCATTCACAATTTTGGGTGTGTTTAGACGAAATGGCAACTTTGCGCCCCACAAGGCAACATATGTTGGCATTCAACATCTTGGAAATTGGTCGGAGTGAGAGGATTCGAACCTCCGACCCCTGCCTCCCGAAGGCAGTGCTCTACCAAGCTGAGCTACACTCCGACCGTGAGCAGCGGATTACATAAAGGCCGCCCCTTTGGCAAGGCCCGCCAACCCCTGGCGGTGCTTTTCCGGGCGCGGCCTTCCCCGCGTCGGCATAACCGCCCGCCGTCAGATGTCCTTGACCAGCCGCAGCGCATCGTAAATCGCCGCATGGGTGTTGCGCGCGCTCACCGCATCTCCAATCCGGTAAAGCGCGAATTCCCCCTCCGGGTTGTGCTCAAGCGCCTGCGCGCGCCCCTCGATCAGCGCGTCATAATCCACCTCGCCAAGGTTGCGGCTTGCGGGCTTTAGCTCGAAGTAAAGCTCATCCATCGGCAGCGTCCCGTAATTTACCACCACCTGATCATAAAGCCTCTCTTCCACCAGATCGCTGTAATCCGTGCCGATCCGCGCCTTCAGTTGATTGCCCTCACGCTCCACACCCAGAAGCCGCCGCGCCACGGTCATCGTCACATCACGCTGTTGCAACACTTCCATATACGGCGCGAGGTTCATCCCCATGATCTCCGGCGCCACGCCGCGATCCGGGCTCATCACCTCCACCCGCGCACCGGCGCCTGCGGCCACCTCTGCCGCCATCAACCCCGGATGGTCGCCGCTTTCGTCATAGATCAGCACATTGCTGCCCGGCTTGGCATCACCCGCGATAATATCCCACGCCGTCACCGCCAACTCCTGCTCGCCGCGCGTCTCCAGCAGAACCTTGTTCGGCAACCCGCCGGTGGCGATAATCACCACATCCGGCGTTAGCGCGCGCACATCCTCCGCCTCTGCCCATGTGTTGAAGTGAAACTGCACATCGCGTGCGGCACATTGTGCCATCCGCCAATCAATGATCGAAATCATCTCGCGCCGCCGCGGGTTCAGCGCCGCCAGCCGCAATTGCCCACCGGCGGCATCCTGCGCCTCCAGCACGGTCACATCATGCCCCCGCTCCGCCGCTACCCGCGCCGCTTCAAGCCCGCCCGGCCCGGCCCCGACAATCACCACCTTGCGCCGCTCCGCCGCCGGGGCGATGTCATGCGGCATAGTCAGCTCGCGCCCGGTTGCGGCGTTGTGCATGCAAAGCGCCTCGCCGCCCTCGTAAATCCGATCCAAACAATAGGTCGCACCAACGCAAGGGCGAATATCCTCTTCGCGCCGTTCCACGATCTTGCGCACGATATGCGGGTCCGCCATATGCGCCCGCGTCATCCCCACCATGTCAAGCAAGCCAGCGGCAATCGCATGGCGCGCCGTGGCCACATCGGGAATCCGCGCGGCATGGAAAATCGGCATCCCGATCTCCGCCCGCACCCGGCCCGCAAAATCCAGATGCGGCGCGCTTTTCATCCCCTGAACGGGGATCACCTCAGTCAACGCCGGATCGGTATGAACCCGCCCGCGAATGACGTTAAGGAAATCGACCTGCCCCGAGTCGCGAAATCGCCGCGCAATCTCAAGCCCTTCTTCGGCGGTGGTGCCGCCTTCCGCCGCCTCATCGGCGGTATAGCGCAACCCGATCAGAAACTCCTTTCCCACCCGCTTGCGAATGGCCTCCACCACCTCCATCGAAAACCTGATCCGGCTGTCGATCGAGCCAAGCCCGTATTCCCCCTCCAGCCGATTGGTCAGCGGCGACCAGAACTGCTCCAAAAGATGCCCGTAAGCTTCCAGCTCGATCCCGTCCATGCCGCCCGCTTTCATCCGCTCGGCGGCATCGGCGAAATCATTGATCACCCGGGCAATGTCCCAATCCTCCATCACCTTGGGCGCCGCCCGGTGGGCCGGTTCCTTGTGCGGCCCCGGTGCGAGTGAAGGCAGCCAGTCGCCCTTGTTCCACCCGGTCCGCCGCCCCAGATGGGTCAACTGGATCATCACCGCGCAACCATGCGCGTGGCAGGCATCGGTCAGCATCCTGATCCACGGCACCACCTCATCCTTGTAGGCCAGAATGTTGTTGAAGCTTGGCGGGCTGTCCCGGCTGACCGAAGCGGACCCGGCGGTCATCGCCAACGCCACCCCCGCCTTGGCCCGCTCCGCATGATAGGCGGCATAGCGTTCCTTCGGCATCCCGCCCTCTGGATAGGCCGGTTCATGTGCCGTCGTCATGATCCGGTTCTTCAACGTCAGATGGCCCAACTGATAGGGTTGCAACAACGGATCGTTCGACATCGGCTTTCCTCCTCGCTGGTCTTGTCCGAAGTCACGCATTGCCCCCGTGCGCTGTCAATCCCTCGCCCGGCATCGCGGTGTCGGTTTTCGCCACGCGCATCCTGCCCCCGACAAACTGCCACCGACAAAACGGCCCACCCAGCGCACGCTGCATTAACCTCTCACCGTGCGCTCCCCGCCTCTGGATTCCCGCCATACGCATCGCAGCCAGACCGGCAGCCAAGGTGCAGACAGCTGTTTTTCACAGCATAGCGGCGTTAACCCTTCGGCCCGCTCACCATCTGGCACAGCAGCTCGAACATAATCGAAACACCCAGAAATGCGGTCCCGCCGCTGGCATCAAACGGCGGCGAAACCTCCACCAGATCGGCGCCGGCGATGTTCACACCATGCAGGCCCCGCACCACCTGCAACGCTTGATAGGCGTTCGGCCCGCCAACCTCCGGCGTGCCGGTGCCGGGGGCGAATGTCGGATCCACAAAATCAATATCATATGATACGTAAGTCTCTGAGCTACCAACGATTTCCCGTGCTTCCGCCATCACGTCCTCAGGCCCGCGCGCATGAAACTCCTCGATCCGGATGATCCTGATTCCGACCGACTTGGCAAAGTCGATATCCTCGTGGTCATACATCGTCCCGCGAATGCCAATCTGCACCACGCGCTTAGGGTCAAGCAGGCCTTCCTCCACCGCGCGGCGAAACGGCGTGCCGTGGGTGTACATCGTGCCACCGAAATATGAATGAAACAGGTCCGTATGGCTGTCAAAATGGATCATTGCCAGCGGCTTATCCTTCGCCACCGCCCGCAAAACCGGCAGCGTGGTCAAATGATCGCCCCCCGCCGTCAGCGGCACGATCCCCGCGTTAACCACCTCTTGGTAAAACGCAGTTATCCTGTCCATCGTCGCCAGAATATCCGCCGGATTCGGCCCGACATCGCCCAGATCGGCGCAGTTTTTCGCCTCGAACGGGCGCATGTTTGAAACCGGGTGTTCCGCCCGGATCATGGTTGACGCATCCCTAAGCTGGCGTGGCCCATGCCGCGGCCCCGGTCGGTTCGTCGTGCCGCTGTCCCACGGCACCCCGATAAGGCCGATCTCGACCTCGTCAAACCGCGTAGCCCCCGGCGCCACATGCGGCAACCGCATAAAGGTCGGCACTCCGGCGAAACGCGGCAGATCAAACCCGCTCACGGGTTGAAAAAATGTGTCGCTCATCTAGAAATCTCCAATCTTTTCCGCGCTGTAACCGGCCCATCGCCCTGCCGCCCAATTCGCTCAACGGCAGCGTCCAGCGCCTCATATGCCACCGCCATATGATGCACATTGGCATGTAGCAGCACCGCTTCATCCACTACCCACGCCACATGCCCTTTCCAGAACAACAAATCCCCCCGCAGCAAGGCCTCATCACCCAAACACACGCCCAGTTCCGCCGCCTGCACCCCGCTGTCACCGGGGCAGGCAATGCCACAAGCGCGGCACCCCGCCTGCACCAACCCCGAACAATCAATCCCAAACGCGCTGTTACCGCCCCAAAGGTAAGGTGTTCTCAAAAACCGCTCAGCCACGCTCACCGGGTCACGCTCCAGTTCGGTCAACGCCCGCAAATGCACACGTGGGATAAACCCCTGATCTGTCTCAAAAAACATCCTTCCTTCGGCAATCACCCGCACCCGGCTTCCAAGGCTCAGACCAAGCAATTCCTGCGCCTTGAAATCAGCGACCGGGTAGGCATGCGTCGCCCGCGCACTGACCCAATGCGTCACGTCCGCCGATGCCCGCAAATCGGTCTCGCGCAGATACCCACCATAGCCATCCGCCGCCGTCCGCACATTGGCCCAACCGTCGCGGCGTTCCAACACGGTCACATCTGCACCACACAGCACTTGCCGCTCCCGCCGCCCGTCCGGCGCGTGCAAAAGATCGGCAACCGGCACCGCCACCTGCCGCCTGTCACTCACAGCTCCAACATCCCCGGCAGCGCCTCCAGAAGTGCGCGCGCGCCCATCCCCACACCGCCCTTTGGCAAACCCGGTGCCGCAACCGGGCGCCAGCCGTAAATGTCGAAATGGGTATAGCGCACCGCCTCCCCGGCAAATCGGCGCAGGAACAACGCCGCTGTGATCGACCCGGCAAATCCGCCTTTGGGCGCGTTGTCGAGATCGGCAATACCCGGCTCTATCATCGCCTCATAGGGTGCCCAGAACGGCATTCGCCACACCGGGTCCGCCACCCGCAGAGCGGCCGCCTCCAAAGCAGCCGAAACACCCGAATCGTCCGTATAATAAGGCGAAAGGTCCGGCCCCACCGCCACCCGCGCCGCCCCGGTAAGCGTCGCCATCGACAGCATCAGGTCCGGCGCTTCCTCCGCCCCGAAAGCCAGCGCATCGGCCAGCACCAGCCGCCCTTCCGCATCGGTGTTGTTGATCTCTACCGTCAGCCCCTTACGGCTCGTCAGGATATCGCCGGGCCGGAAACTCTCCGCACTTACCGAGTTTTCCACCGCCGGGATCAGCACCCTGAGCCGCAGCTTCAAGCCCAACGCCATGATCATCCGCGCCAGCCCCAGAACGGTCGCAGCACCCCCCATGTCCTTCTTCATCAACCCCATAGAGGCACCGGGCTTAAGGTTCAGCCCACCAGTGTCGAAACACACCCCCTTTCCCACCAACGTCAGCGTCGGCCCGGCCTCGCCCCAGCGCATATCAATCAGCCGTGGCGCCTCTGCACTGGCGCGGCCAACGGCATGGATCATCGGGAAATTCTGCTCCAGCAGCGCCTTCCCTTTTATCGTCTCCATCCGCGCGCCAAACTCGCTGGCAAGGGTCGCACAGGCCGCTTCTAACGCCTCCGGCCCCATGTCCGAGGCGGGCGTATTGATCAGATCACGGGTCAGTTTTTCGCTCTCGGCAATAATCTCCAACCGCGCCGCATCCACCCCCGCAGGGGTCACCAGCTTCGCCTTTATGCCGCGCGCCTTGGCATAGCGATCAAAGGCATACCCGGCCAACAACCACCCCAACGCCTCCTGCTCAAGCACGGCACCTGTCAGATGGCTTTCCAGCCGATACACCGCTTCAGGCAGCTTCGCTGCCGCCGCAGCAAGGTGGAACCGGCCACGCATCCGCGCCGCCCTATCGCCATATCCCGCGACCGCCATCTCTGGTGCGCCATCCGCACCCGGAATCACCAACGCCTGCCCAAGCTTCGCCCCGAAACCGGCGCCTCTCACCCAAGTTTGCACGCGGTCAGGTTGATCATTCAGCCAGTCTTCCAACGCATTGACGTCCAGCAAGGTCAGCGTCAGGGCGGCATCAGTTTCAGGGGCAAATTGCATCGGCATCGAACACTCCGGGATTGATCAGGTCAGCATCAGCCTATCCCGTTCCCGACAACGTGCAAGCGGCTCGCGGCAATTCTCTACAACGAAAAATTCTGCAACTCCCAGATTTCGGTCAACGAGCGTTCACCAACCCGGATCAGCCGCGCCAGAACGGCGGCAAGTGCAATATCATCGCCCGCCTCAATGCACTGCACCACATGCGTACCAACAACAGACAGCATCTGCATACCGATCTGTTCGGAAATCGCCGCGATCAACCGCGCCGTCTTGCGCAAATCCTCCGTCTTGCCGCCCCGGAAAAAGGCTTCTGCCTGTGATAACCTTACCGCCAATTCCTCCATCGCGCGGCACATGATGTCTTCGGCACTGGCATCGCCCAACTGACGATAGAGCGCCTCCAGCTTTGCCGAATCCACTTGGACCGGCTCATCCTGTGCCAGAATACTTACGTTCACCACGGCCTCACCCTTTCCCGTTCACGCCCCCACGGCGCAATAGCATACATGCGCCAAAGTTATTGTGGATTGGTTTCCAGCGAAGCTCGTTTTCGCTCGAATTCGTTTCGAATAAGCGGTATCAGCAGCCGTAACCTTTCAGAAAAGCGGGGAAAATCATGAAGAACGCCAAACCCCTTCCAACCTATCTGGTCCAGCGGTATCACGGCTGGAAAGCAACCACATACGAAAGCAATCAAGCGTGGTATCGCCGTCTTTCGGATGATGGCCAGCACCCGCGCGCGATGGTCATCGCGTGTTGCGACAGCCGCGTGCACGTCACGTCGATCTTTGGGGCGGATCAGGGCGAATTTTTCATTCACCGCAACATCTCCAGTCTGGTGCCACCCTACCAACCTGATGGTCAACAGCACGGCACCTCGGCAGCGGTCGAATTCGCCGTTGCAGTGCTCAAGGTCGGGCATCTCATCGTCATGGGGCATTCGAACTGCGGCGGGATTCAGGGCTGCATCGACATGTGTTCAGGGGCCGCGCCGGAACTTGATGAGAAGACGAACTTTACCGGCCGCTGGATGGATATCCTCCGCCCCGGATACAAGCGCGTGAAGGATTTGCCCCGCGAAGAACAAAACACTGCACTGGAAAAGGAAGCCGTGCTCGTCAGCATCGAAAACCTGATGACCTTCCCCTTTGTGGCAGAGGCGGTCAAGAACGGGCGCCTGACCTTGCATGCGCTTTGGAACGATGTCGGTGAAGGCATTCTCGAAAATTACGTGCCCGAGACTGGCAAGTTTCAGCCGATCTGAAAACCGGCCCGTTCTGCACCTTTGCCCACCCGTGCTAACGTTTTGTCACAATGAGACAAGGCCCCGGAATTATCGCGCGGTTCGTCCGCTTTCTCAAGCGCCTGTTTGTCGGGCTGCTTGTGCTTGTGGTGTTGCTGGCCGCTGTTTCCTATCTTCTGCCACGCGAGGTGCGCGTCTCACGCAGCACAACCATAGACGCCCCTGCGGCAGAGATTTTCCCGCTGGTCAATTCGCTTCAGGAAACCCGCAAATGGTCGCCTTGGCTGGACATTGATCCAAACGTGCGCCTCGTCTTTTCCGGCCCCGATAGCGGCGTTGGCAACCAAATGGGCTGGCGCTCGGAAAATCCCGAAGTCGGGTCCGGCACACAGATAATCACCGCCAGTGTGCCATCGTCACGCGTCTCCACCGATCTCGATTTCGGCGAAATGGGACCAGCTCATGCCGAGTTCCTGTTGGCTCCGGCGGGCACCGGCACATTGCTCACATGGCGGCTCACGGCAGACATGGGCATGAACCCGGTAACCCGCTGGCTGGGATTGTTGATGGATCGCTGGGTCGGCGCCGATTACGAAAAAGGGCTCAGCAAACTCAAGTCACTTGTCGAGAGCCGCTGAACCAGCCCCTTCCTCATGGCTCAGCGCAGCAGCTTCCCGTCCGGCCACTCCAGACTGTAGTTGAGATTGAGCACCTGCGTTTCGCCGGCATTGATCGTGCTGTCCCACGCCAGAACACCCTTCTTGTCATCCACATCTGTCTCGTCCGGCCTTGGCTTCGCATTCCATGTAATGACAAGATCTTCCTGTTCCGAATACGGCACCTGGTCGAGCACCCTGAGAGGCCAGCTTTCGCCGGTCAGGTTCTTCACTTCGATACGCACCTTCTCGGTAAGCTCGTTGGATTTGCTCAGCACGCCACGATCCCCTTCATTGCGTGTGCTCACCCGGTTGAGCGTCAACCCCTCGATTGGCCCAAATGCCAGCGTCGCCTCCCCGCCAGAGGGAATCGCCTCTGCGCTGGCGGTCTGGCCAACATAGGCGTCATCGCGGAAAAGCTGTGTCGCCACGCTGGGCAAGATCAACTCACCGGAAGAGTTGGTGAATGTCGCAACCAGAAACGCAGTCTTGTCGCGCTTCGGCACCGCCACCGCCTTGATCGTCGCATCAAAGGAAACCGCGCCCAGCCCCAGCCGCACCTGATCGGCAGAAGAGGCAAGATCAAGCGTCTCAGGATAATCGTAACTGACATTCAGCCCGTCAAGCCGCACCGAAGCTGTCATCTCGGCACGTGCAACCGGCGCTTCCATAATCGGCTCCGGCGCTGCCGCACCAACCGCATCCATGGTTTTCATGCGCGCGAGCGGCTGCACCTTGGGCGGGTCCATAATTCGGTGTTTTTCGGGGTAAAGCTCTGTCGGTTGCACCGCGTCTTCCGGTGCGTTTGTCGAAAGCGTCAGCGCCACATCGCGCCAGTTCTCCCCGGTCGTCTGACGCACCATCGCACCGCGCTCCAGCGTGATTTTGCTTGCCACACGGTCAAGGCTGGCATCGTAAACCGGCTGCCATCCCGCGCGCCAATCGTAGTAGCTCACCTCCAATGTGCCCTTTGCCGGTGCATCGCTGGAAATCGCCACCGCGACAAGGTTGTGCGCGTCGTTCTCTGGCACCAATGCCGCCAGCGCCTGCTTCGCCTTCTCCAGAGCCTTGGCAGTTTCGCGCTTTTCCCGATCAACGGCCCGCGCCCGCGCCTCCGCCGTCAGGGCCGCTTCACGGGCGGCTTGCGTTTCCTCGCCAATCATCCGCGACACGTCACGCAACGTATCCGCACTCGCCCCGCTCAACGTCTCTCCCTGACCCAACTGGCGCAAAAACGCGATGCGCGTATCGGCAGCTTCTTTTGCAGTGCGGATCGCGCTGGCCTCATCAGCCCTGGCCTGCACCGCCTCCTGCAAACGCTCCACCTCTGCTTTGGCTGCCTTCACCGCGTCGTTTTCTCGCTCGGGCGCAGGCGGCACAAAATCGCGCCGAAGGGTTATTGCCCCCATCTCAACCCCGCTTACCTTGACCCGAATCGTCTCCAATGGCGTGCCCTCAGGCAAATCCAGCAAGCGCAGTTCATTGCTGCCAGCCGGTGCCTCAAACGGAACACGCCGCACGATCTTTGCCCCTTGCGGGTAGAGCACAGCAGCGGTCACTTGGCTTTGCAGGGTGATTTCGTCAGCCAGAACAAGGCTCGGGAAAAACGCGATGATTAGCGGTAGCTTACGTAACATGAGGCACTCCATCCAATATCCTTGCCCCAATCAAACCGTATCGCCTGTGAATTGGAAAGGGGGCTCCTAATAATGTAGGACGCGCCTCAACCTCTAATCCTTGGCGCTGGCACACAAAAAAATCGTGTGCTTCCGGGTCAGCCCTGTGAATAGCCCTCGCGCAAAGCAAAAGGCAGAGGCCACGACGACCCCTGCCTTCTCGAACAACTCTCCGGCATTCAGCCTTTTTTCAGAACCTCACGCCCCAACAGCTCGGCAATCTGCACCGCGTTAAGTGCTGCGCCTTTGCGCAGGTTATCGCTCACGCACCAAAGGTTCAGCCCGTTTTCAATCGTGCTGTCCTGCCGAATACGGCTGATGAACGTGGCGAAATCGCCAACACATTCCACCGGCGTGACATAGCCGCGGTCTTCGCGCTTGTCGATCACCATGACACCGGGCGCTTCCCGCAGAATGTCGCGGGCTTCGTCCTCATCAAGAAACTCTTCAAACTCGATGTTCACCGCCTCGGAATGGCCCACAAAAACTGGCACCCGCACACATGTCGCCGTCACCTTGATCACCGGATCAATGATCTTTTTCGTCTCCGCGACCATCTTCCACTCTTCCTTGGTGGAACCGTCCTCCATGAACACGTCGATATGCGGGATCACGTTGAAGGCAATCTGCTTGGTGAATTTCTTCGGCGGCTTGTGGTCGGTCGGGTTGTAGATCGACTTGGTCTGATCCCACAGCTCGTCAATGCCTTCCTTCCCGGCCCCCGAAACCGATTGATAGGTTGAAACGACAACCCGCTTGATCTTCGCACGGTCATGCAGCGGTTTCAGCGCAACAACCATCTGCGCGGTTGAACAATTCGGGTTGGCGATGATGTTCTTCTTGGCATAACCATGCACCGCTTGCGGGTTCACTTCCGGCACGATCAACGGCACATCCGGGTCGTAACGATAAAGCGACGAATTATCGATCACCACGCAGCCTGCCTTTGCGGCCTTCGGGGCATAGATTTTCGTGGCCTCTGAACCAACAGCGAACAACGCCATGTCCCAGCCGGTGAAATCGAACGTGTCGAGGTCTTCGCAAACCAGCGTCTTGTCCCCAAAGCTCACCTCTGTGCCAAGCGATCGGCGCGAGGCCAGCGCGGCGATCTTCTC
Source organism: Aquicoccus sp. G2-2 (assembly GCF_034555965.1). GTDB lineage: Bacteria > Pseudomonadota > Alphaproteobacteria > Rhodobacterales > Rhodobacteraceae > JAYDCK01. The sequence goes on along the minus strand of NZ_JAYDCK010000003.1, from coordinate 3,171,049 downwards.
GACCGGGAATTCACGCTCTGACAGGATGTTCAGCATTTCGCGGCCCACGTTCCCCGTGGCCCCGACGACGGCGATATTATAGCCCATAGCGGCTCTCCTTCGACTCTTCAGCGCGCTCATACCGCAGCGCGCGAACAGGGGAAAGAGCCAGCGTATCAGCATTTGTGGCCCAAGGCCGCGCGCCACGTGATGACAACACAATCAGCCTTTGCGATCCTCGGCGAAAAGATAGATCACAAGCCCCAGAAACACAGTCGCCACAAAGACCCAGAACAACACCTGAAACGGATACTCTGCCCCCTTCTCCGCAGCACTGGCCCCAGCATAAAGTCTGCCGGTAAGCACCTGCATCACCCCGACACCGCCCATGGCGAAAAGGTTCATCAGCGTCACCCCCCGCCCCACCAGATGCGGTGGATAAAAGCTGCGCCCATGCGCCATCACCACCGGATAACTCGCCCCGAAAAATCCCACCGCCGCAATCAAGGCAACCGCGCGCCAAATGGTATCATGCGGCATCAGCGCCAGCGCCATCATGCACAACATCGCAATAAGGTTACCGCCGAAAATCACCCATTTGCGTGTGCCTATAATCCGGTCCAGCGGACCATAGGCAAAGGTGCCCGCAACCATGGCCGCGCCCATAATCAGGCTGGCATTGCCTACCGTACTTTGGCTGCTATCGAACACTTGCGTTAAATACGGCCCGATCCAAAGCCCTCGCAATGCCGCCGCTGGCGCATACTGGAATGCCATCAACGGAAAGATCAGCCACAGCGCCGGCATTTTCAGCAAATCGAAAACCGAGCCTCTCTCCTGCGTCACAACCCGTTCCGGGTCGCGCACAATCAGATAAAGCCCCAGCGCCGTCACCGCGCAGATCATGGCCATCGCCCACAGCACCGCACGCCACCCAAACGCCTCTGCCGCCAATGTCGTCGGCAGCGCACTGATCAGATTGCCCAGCGATCCAACACCCAGAATAATCGCCGCCAGCGTGGCGAAAACGGCGGGCGAATAGCCGCGCGCAAAGATATAGTAAGCCGCCATCAAAACCGGCGCACATCCCGCCCCGATAAGCAACATGGCAACCGACACCTGCCCCGGCCCCTGCGCAAGCGCGAACACCGCCGCACCGCCCGCCCCTCCAAAGCCAAGCAAGACACTCGCGGTCAATCTCGGCCCAACCCGGTCAAGCGCCCAACCCACCGGAAGCTGCATGATTGCGAAGGCCAGAAACCAAAGCCCGGATGCGGTCGCCAAATCCTCGGCACTTGCCCCTATATCGCGGTGCAGCACCTCTGCCAGCACGGCCAGAAACGCCCGGAAGAACTGGCTCAGCAAGTAAGCAAATGTCAGCAGGATAAGATCGGCACGCACGTCCGGTTTCCTCTTTTGCGGCTCAAATGCCCGGCTTCATTTTGCCAAAAATATCCCGGGGCCTCCGGGGGCAGCGCCCCCGATATGTCCGCCCCGGAAACGGCAGCGCCTCAGATACAGCGCCCGCCGTCCACCTCCATGCAAACCCCGGTAATCATGCTGGCCTCATCCGAGCACAAAAACGCCGCCGCGTTCCCCATGTCTTCCGGTGTCGAAAATCGCCCCAGCGGAATGGTGGAAAGAAACTTCGCCCGCATTTCCGGCGTATCCTCCCCCATGAAACTCGAAAGCAGCGGGGTTTCCCCCGCCACCGGGTTAATGGCGTTGACCCGAACGCCTTTGGGCGCCAACTCCACCGCCATCGTCTTCGTTGCGGTGTTCACCCAACCTTTCGACGCATTATACCAGTTGAGGTTCGGGCGCGGGCTGAGCCCGGCTGTGGACGACACGTTCAGAATTGCGCCCGCGCCACGCGCTTTCATATGCGGCACCAATTCGCGCGCAAACAGATAGATCGACTTGCAATTTACCGCGAAAACCCGGTCGAAATCCGTCTCTGAAACATCCTCCAACGGTGTCGGCAAATGCGTCACCCCTGCATTGTTGACAAGAATATCCACCTCGCCCAACACCTCGCGCGCCTTCTTGACAAGCTGTTTGACCTGCGCACTGTCAGCCACGTTCGCAGCATAGCCGAAAGAGCCTTCGCCCAACTCCTCCGCCATGCCAAGCGCGCCGTCATGGTTGATATCGACCACCATCACCTGCGCACCCTCCTGCACGAATTTCCGCGCGATACCCGCGCCAAAGCCGCTCGCCGCCCCCGTCACGATCGCCGTTTTCCCGTCCAGTCTCATGCTCGCGCTCCCAATTCAAATCTTTGGTCAACTGACGCCAATTCCCAGCCCAAAACAAGCCCCGTTCAAACCGCTCAACCGTGATAGGCAGCCACGGTTTTCAACACGGTAAGCCCATAAAGCGCCTCAAAGCCTTTCTCGCGGCCATGCCCGGATTTCCCGACACCGCCGAATGGCAACTCGACACCGCCACCAGCGCCATAATTGTTGATAAAGACCTGCCCCGCCCGGATCGCCTTGGCCAGCCGCATCTGCCGCGCACCGTTGGCGCTCCACACACTCGCCACCAACCCGTAATCCGTGCCGTTGGCAATCGCCACAGCCTCGGCTTCGTCATCGAATGGAATGGCGACCTGCACAGGTCCGAAAATCTCGTCCCGTGCCAGCGGGTGCGTTGCCGACACCCCGGCATAAAGCGTGGGCGCGATATAGTTGCCGCCATCCGGTGCGTCGATCAATTGCCCTTGCCCAGCAGTTTCCAGATCATGGCCCTGCTCGATGAACCCGGCCACGAGCCCCTTTTGCTTGGCACTGATCAGCGGCCCGACATCGAGATCACTCATCGCCTGCCCGACCCGCAGCGCCGCATAACGCTCGGCCATTTTTGCCACGACCTGATCGTAAACACCGCGCTGCACCAATATGCGCGAAGACGCCGAACAGGTCTGCCCGGCATTTTGAATGCCCGCATTCACCAAAAATGGCAGTGCCGCGTCAATATCGGCATCATCGAACACCACCTGCGGGCTTTTCCCGCCAAGTTCCAGCGTCACCGGAATCACATTCTTTGCCGCAGCCGTCTGAATCATCGACCCGGTCCGCACCGATCCGGTAAAGCTCACATGGTCAATCCCGTCATGCTCGCTCAGCGCGGCCCCCGCTTCGCTGCCAAGCCCCGGCACCACGTTCAGCACACCATCGGGAAGCCCTGCTGCCTTGGCCAAATCGGCAAAGGCCAGCGCCGTGAGGCAAGCATCCTCCGCCGGTTTCAGCACACAGGCATTGCCCGCCGCCAACGCTGCACCCACCGAACGCCCGATAATTTGCATCGGATAATTCCACGGCACGATATGCCCCGTGACCCCGTGCGGCTCGCGCAGGGTATAAACCGTGTAGCCATCAAGATACGGAATTGTCTGCCCGGTCAGCTTGTCAGCCGCCCCGCCGTAAAACTCCATATAACGCGCCAGCGCCACCGCATCGGCGCGCGCCTGCTTAAGCGGCTTGCCAACGTCAAGCGCCTCCAACCGGCCCAGCGCATCAACCTTCTCTTCGACCAGCCGTTGAAGGCGCATCAGGACACGCCCGCGCTCGACCGCCGGGGTGCGTGACCAAACCGTGTCATAGGCTTTGCGCGCAGCCTCCACAGCGGCATCCACATCCGCGGCCCGCCCGCGTGCGATCTCTCCGATCTGCTCGCCCGTTGACGGGTTCATCAACGGCAATGTCTCATGGCCCGAAGGGGCAACCCATTTCCCCCCGATCAGACATTTCGACGGGTCAAACCAAAGATCATCCAGCATGTTATTCTCCTCAGATCACTTTTGTTGGGCGGCATCAATTTCCGGTAATACAGGCGCCGCAGCCATCAATTGTCGCGTATAATCATGCTTTGGTGCGGCAAAGACCAGCCCCGTCTCGCCTTCCTCCACGATCTCGCCTGCCTTCATCACCAGCACCCGGTCGGTGACGTTGCGCACCACGCTCAGGTCATGGGAAATGAACAGGTATGACAGCCCGTATTCGGTCTGCAACTTGGCCAGAAGGTCAAGTACCTGCGCCCTGACACTGACATCAAGCGCGCTCACCGCCTCGTCAAGCACCACCAGTTCGGGTTTCAGGATAAGGGCGCGCGCAATGGCAATGCGCTGTCGCTGCCCGCCACTGAATTCATGAATATAGCGCTCCATCGCCTCTGCCCCGATGCCAACATCTTCCAGCACCCGTGCCACTTGCGCGCGCCAATCCTGAGGCCGCGCATCCAACAGATAAAACGGCTCCGCCACCAGCCGCGCCACCTTCCAGCGCGGGTTAAAGCTGCCATAAGGGTCTTGAAACACCACCTGCATCCGCTTGCGGATGGCCCGGTTCGGCCGGCGCCCGGTATAAACCGGCTCGCCCGCCAGCACGATCTCACCTTCCTGCACATCTTCCAGCCCGAGGATGGCGCGCGTCAGGGTCGACTTTCCGCATCCCGATTCCCCCACCAACCCAAGGCTTTCTCCGCGCTCAATGGTCAGCGACACACCTTTGACCGCACGAAACAAGCCCGGCTTGCCCCAAAACCCTTTGCGCGGTGTGGGATAATCCCGCACGGCCCCGCGCACTTCCAGCAACGGCGCGCCAACCTCCGGCACGGATCGGTCCGGTTGATGCTTTGACGCCTCGAAAAGCGCGCGCGTATAGGGATGGCGCATCGCCGCGAAAATCTGCGCCGTCGGCCCGGCCTCCACCACCTCTCCGTCGCGCATGATGATAATCTCATCCGCCATATCCGCCACCACGGCCAGATCATGCGTAATAAGCATAAGGCCCATTCCGTCTTCTTCCACCAACCGTTTGAGCAGGCGCAGAACATCGGCCTGCGTGGTCACATCAAGCGCGGTTGTCGGCTCATCCGCGATCAGCAGCTTCGGGCGCAATGCAATCGCCATGGCAATCACCACCCGTTGCCGCTGCCCGCCGCTCATTTCGAACGGATACCGCGTCATCGGAAACTGGTCTGCGGGCAACTCGCATCGGTCAAGCGCCTCACGGGCGCGCGCCATCGCGGCACGGCGACCGATATTTTCATGGATCATCACCGTTTCGGCCACCTGATCACCAATCGTCTTGATCGGGTTAAGCGCGGTCATCGGCTCCTGAAACACCATCCCCACTTGACTGCCACGCAACCGGCACAGGGCGCGCTCTGGCAGGGCAAGCATGTCATGCCCACCGAGCCGCACTTCTCCGCTGCATGTGGCGCCGTCCGGTAACAACTGCATCACCGAAAACGCGGTCATGGATTTGCCCGAGCCGCTTTCCCCAATCACACCGACGATCTGCCCCGCCTCCACGCAGAATGAAACGCCTTTCAGGATTGGCATCGCGTGAATACCCATGCGCAGGTCTCTGATCTGCAACAGGCTCATCCCCGCGTCCTCCGCAGCTTCGGGTCAAGCAAATCACGCAGCCCGTCCCCCATCAGGTTCAGGCCCAGAACAGTCAGCAAAATTGCAAGCCCCGGAAAGATCGCCAGATGCGGTGCCAGCGAAATCATCGTCTGACTGTCGGCCAGCATCTTGCCCCAGCTTGGTATCGGCGGTTGCGCGCCAAGCCCGACATAGGAAAGCCCGGCCTCGGCCAGAATGCCCAATGAAAACTGAATCGTTCCCTGCACAATCAGCAGGTTCGTCAGATTGGGCAGAATATGTTCAAATGAAATGCGCCCCGCGCCCTTGCCCGCCACCCGCGCCGCCAACACATAATCGCGTGTCCACAGACTCAGCGCCGCACCACGTACCAGCCGGGCAAAAACGGGGATATTGAATATCCCGATAGCGATGATTGCATTTACCGCCGAGGCACCAAAAACCGCCGTGATCATGATTGCGATCAACAGGCTCGGGAAGGCGAATACCAGATCGTTCGCCCGCATGATCAGCTCATCCAGAAACGACCCCTGCCGTGCCGCCGCCGCAAGCCCCAGCGGCACGCCAAGCCCCATTCCGATGCCGACCGCCACCAAAGCGACAGCAATCGAGGTGCGCGCGCCGACCATGATCATGCTCAATATGTCGCGGCCCAAATTGTCTGTCCCCAACCAATGCGCCGCACTTGGCGACTTCATCATGTTGGGAATATCAAGCAACAAGATATCATACGGCACCCAGACAAAGCTGATCAGCGCCGCCAATACGAAAACCAGCGTCAGCGCCCCGCCAAGAAGCAAGCTGCGCGACTGCAACACCCCACTCATGCACCAACCCTCAGCCGTGGATCGACAATGGCATAAGCAATATCCACCGCGAAATTGACCATCACCACAGCAAACACCAACAGCATCACCACCGACTCCACCACGATAAGGTCACGTGCCGAAATCGCCTGAAACACCAACCGCCCAAGCCCCGGCAAATAAAACACGTTCTCGATGATGATCGCCCCTGCCATCAGGAACGAGAATTGCAAACCGATGATTGTCAGCACCGGGATCATCGCGTTACGCAGCGCATGGCGCCAAAGCGCCTGCCGCTTGGAAAGCCCCTTGGCGCGCGCCGTGCGCACGAAATCCTCGCTCAGCGTATCCAGCAGCGACGAACGCATCACCCGCGCAAGGATCGAGGCCTGCGGCAGCGCCAACGCAATCGCCGGTAAGGTCAGGCTCTTCATCGCTGGGAAAAACTTGTCCCACCCGGCAAATCCGCCTGCGCTGAACCAATGCAAGTTGATGGCGAACACCAGCACCATCAGCATGGCGAACCAGAAATTCGGGATCGCAACACCAAGCTGCGTAACCGCCATCACACCCAGATCGGCGGGCTTGCCGCGTTTTGACGCGGCCCATATCCCGGCGGGAAAAGCAATCAACGTCGAAAGCGCCAACGCATAAAGCGCGAGCGGCAAGCTGACCCAAAGCCGGTCTCCGATCATCTCCGCGACCGGCGTGCGATACGTATAAGAGGTGCCAAAATCGCCATGCAGCATCCCGCCCGCCCAGCTGAGGTAGCGTTGCCACATCGACCCGTTCAACCCAAGCTCATCACGCAACGCGTTGAGCGTGTCCGGCTGCGCGTTCATGCCCAGCATGTAGGATGCCGGATCACCGGGCACGACTTCGACCATCACGAAAATCACGATGCTTGCCACAAACAACGCAATTACCAGCGAAACAAGACGCTTCAGCACATATCTCAGCATCGCGTTCCGATCAGGGCCATCACCGCCCTCCATCCTACATTTTGCCGCAAATGCACCAACGCGGCGCACTTCCGCCGGATCACACCGGCGGAAGTCTCGTTACTTGCTCAAACCTGCGTCATTCTGCCCAGTAAACAGCGGTCAGGTCAGTCGCCTGGGTCGGCGCATCTTTCCAAAGTCCACGCACACCCGCCTTGGCGACGGTCGCAATGCCCAGCTCGAACAGATAGGCGTTAACGTAATCCTCCGAGATGATCGTCTGCGCATTATGCAGAAGCTTGGTGCGCTCCTTCTCGTCGGTCGTTCGGTTCAGGGTCTTCATCAACTCCTGAAACTTCGGATTGTCATACTGGAAGTAGTAATCCGGCCGGGCATAGATGCCGATATCAAACGGCTCGGTATGGCTGACGATGGTTAGGCCGAAATCATGGCCGCGAAACACCTGCTCAAGCCACTGCGCCCACTCCAGATTGGTAATCTCCGTCTTGATCCCAACCGCACGAAGCTGCGCGGCAATGATCTCTCCGCCACGGCGCGCATATGACGGCGGCGGCAATTTCAGCGTAGTCGTGAACCCATCCGGCAAACCCGCTTCCTTCAGAAGTTTCTTCGAAAGCTCAGGGTCATATTTCGACAGCCCGGTCAGGTCGATGTAATCCGGGTTATGCGGTGCGAAATGCGTGCCAATCGGCGTGCCAAGGCCGAACATCGCGCCATCAATAATCGCCTGCCGGTCAATCGCATGGGCCACCGCTTCGCGCACAAGCTTCTTGTCGAACGGTGGTTGCTTGTTGTTCATCGCCAGAATGGTTTCGCCTTCGGTATTGCCGATGATCACCTGAAACCGTGGATCGGCCTCAAACTGCGGCAGGTTTTCCGGCGCGGGGAAGGCGGTGAACACGTCCACATCCTCGGCCATCATCGACGCAAATGCCGCTGTCGGGTCAGAAATGAACTTGAACGTCACATGGTCAAGCTTGGCCGGCGTGCCCCAGTAATCGGGGTTCTTGTCGAGATCGATATGATCGCCCTGCACCCAGTCGGTGAACTTGAACGCACCAGTGCCAATCGGATGCTGCTTGATATCGTCGATGCTTTCGGGCGCCACGATTACCGCATCGCCCCACGCCATGTTGAACAGAAAACTGCCGTTCTGTTCGCTCAGCGTTACCTTGACGGTCTGCGGATCGACAACCTCCACATCCTTGATCGACGAAAACAGTGCCTTCTGCGCGTTGGCACTATCCGATGCGCGCGCGCGATCAAGGCTGAATTTTACATCGTTCGCATCCATCGTCGTGCCGTCATGAAACTTCACGTTCGGCGCCAGATGAAAAGTATAGGTCAGCCCGTCATCGGAAATATCCCATGTCCGCGCCAGACCGGGCATGATCGACCCGTCCGAGGCAAACCGCGTCAGCCCTTCGAATACGTTGGAATAAAGCACACTGTCGATGGCCCCCGCCGCCGCGCTTGTCGGGTCCAGATGCGGCGGTTCAAGCTGCATCGCCACGGTAATATCCGATTTGGCCACCGCCGCACCGGCCATCATGATCGCAAAAGCACTGAGCGTGCCAAGCTTTAGAAACGACATCGTTTTCTCCCCGTTCTTGGTGCTACGCACCACAGTTGCAGGCCCGCTCCCGGAGCCGCATTGTTTCAAACTTTCATCGCAAACCGCGCCAAGATCAAGCACTCCGGACAGGGAAGAGCAGTTTTGTTTGGCCAAACCGCCCTGTTCTTGGCCAATCTCGCTCTCCCTTGCCGTGACCAGATAACCTCATAAGCGCGCGGCGCATGTTGTTCACGATATTCCGCAGGTCACTCCGGCACGATCACCTCTGCATCGGTCAGCGCGTGCTTTGATTTATGCTCCGGCTCCACATGGATGGTAATTTTCGCATCCCCCAAGGCCGCCTCCAGCGCGCGCTCGATCCGGTCACAAATCTCATGCGCGTCGAAAACGCTCATCTCCCCCGGCACGACAAGATGAAAGTCGATGAATGTAACCGGCCCGGCGTGCCGCGTGCGCAGATCATGCGCCTCCACCGCGCCGCCCGCCTCTGCCGCGATGGCCTCGCGCACCGTGTTCAGCGTCGCGGGCGGCACCGCCTCATCCATCAACCCGCTCAGCGATTCCCGGATCAGCTTCCCGCCGGACCACAGGATATTCAGCGCAACCACAATCGCCATCAGCGGATCAAGCACCCACCACCCGGTCAGCAAGGCCAGCAACAACCCGGTGGCAACGCCGAATGATGTCAACACGTCGGTAAACAAATGCGTCCCGTCCGCGACCAAGGCGGGCGATTTTTCCCGCCGCCCGTTGCCGACCAATACCCATGCCCACCACCCATTCACCACCGTCGCCCCGAGGTTAAGCACCAGCCCCAGTCCCGGTCTGACGATTGGCTCCGGCGCAAGAATCCCGAAATAGGCATGGCGAAGGATCAAAAACGCGGCAATCACGATCATCACCCCTTCCAGCACCGCGCTGAAAAACTCGGCCTTGTGATGGCCGTAAGGGTGGTTCGTATCCGCCGGAATGGCCGCGACGCGGATCGCAATCAGCGCGGCAAAGGCGGTCGCCACATTCACCGTGCTTTCAAGCGCATCCGCCGTCAGCGCAACAGACCCCGAAACCCAGGCTGCAATCGCCTTCAACCCGAGCACGGCAAAGCCCGCGACAAGGCTTCCGATGGCAAGTTTCATGGTGCGTGACATCTGCCGCCCTTCCTGCATCCGCGCGGCCCGCGGGCGCATACCATACCCCATGGCTCGATAATCGCAACCTGTTGTTTTTGCTCATAAGAACCAATCGCAACGGGCTTTGTGCGCGTTAAGCCCGGTCTTCCGGCCCCAGCAAATCAAGCAAGCTGCGCCCCATCACCTGCGCGCTTTCCACCATGTCATCAATGCCGACATACTCATCCGGCTTATGCGCCAGATCGAGTATCCCCGGCCCATAGGCGATGCAATTCTTCAACCGTCCGATCCTGTCGATATGCTTCTGGTCATAGGTGCCGGGGCTAACCACATATTGCGGCTCCCGGCCCATCACCGCGGCCACCGCTTTTGCCACCGATTGCACCACCGGCGCGCTTTTCTCGGTCATCGTGGGCAGGACCCGCTGCAATTCACGCACGTCATAGCGGAAATTCTCGCGCCCGGCTTTCACTGTCTCCAGCAGGCCGAAAATCTCTTCCTGCACCTCATCAATGTCTTCTTCGATCAGAAACCGCCGGTCGATCACCATGCGGCAGCTATCGGGCACGCATGGGCTGGGCAGGCCGGTGTAATCGTCGTCCTGCTCATTCTCTCCCCCATGAATCGAGTTGATGTTGAGCGTCGATTGCTTCGCCCCCTCCGGCACCACCGGCATTTCGGTGCGCTTTCGCGCCAGCGCCGGGAACAGGCTGGTCTCCATCTCCGCCATCACCGCCCCCATATGCCGCACCGCGCAATCGCCCAAGAATGGCATTGAGCCATGCGCAATCTCACCATGGGTCTCAATCTCGGCCCACCACACCCCGCGATGCCCAAGGCAAATACGGTCCTTGTTAAGCGGCTCCGGAATAATCACATGCTGCACCCGCTCCGGGCTGAAAAACCCTTTTTCGGCAAGATAGGCGACCCCGCCGAACCCGCCCGATTCCTCGTCCGCCGTGCCGCTTATCTCGATCGCACCGCGAAACTCCGGGCACACCGCGATGAAGGCCTCCGCCGCTACGATAGACGCCGCCAACCCGCCCTTCATGTCACAGGCACCCCGGCCGTAAATCTTGCCATCCTTCACCTCACCGCCAAACGGATCGGTGGTCCAGCCACGGCCAACTTCCACAACGTCGATATGACTGTTGAAATGCACGCATTCACCGGGGTGTGCCCCTTCCTTGCGGGCCACCACGTTCCAGCGTGGATGCTTGTCGCTGTCACCAATTGCGCCTTCCGCACGGATCAACTCGGTGTGAAACCCGTGCCGCACAAGCCGCCGGTCAAGGAAATCGCAAATGTCGCGGTAATAGTCCCCCGGCGGGTTCAGTGTCGGAATGCGGATCAGGTCTTGGGTAAGTTCCACAAGATCGGCGCGGCGTGCCTCGATCTCAAGCATCAGTTTATCCGCGAACCCCATGCCCATGCTCCTTGAAGACTGTCAGAAATACCCAAACCAGATCATGCCCACCTCACAAACGGTTGCAACCCCGCATGTCAGCGTTTGTCCAGACATCTGCCTGCCTGCGATGGCGTTTGACCCTCAAACCCTATCCGGCATCAGCCGCAAAAGTATCTCGCGCAATTCCCGGCAATGCGGTGAAATCGTCAAACTGCGCGCACTGCAGAAATTGCTCGGCTGGCGTCTTGCGATAGCCTTCCGTAAACAAGGCAAAATCGACCCCCGCATTCCGCGCCGTTTCCGCGTCAACCTCGCTATCACCCACGAAAAGCCGCGCACTGGCACCCAGCGCCTCAAACGCCTGCCAAAGCGGCATCGCATCCGGCTTTTTCACGTCAAACGTATCACCGCCGACCACCACGTTGAAAAACCGCGCCAGTCCCAGCTCGTCCAAGATCGCCCGCGCCGGGGCTTCTGGCTTGTTGGTGCAAATTCCCAACGCATACCCTTCTGCCGCCAATGCGGTCAGCGCATCAATCACATCCGGGTAACACCGGGTCAGATCACTGCTGGCGGCGCTGTAGAAATCCAATGTCACCCGCGTCAGGTCCGCATGGCGTGCAGGGGCAATCCCGCATTTGCGCATTACCCGCTCGACAAGCTTCGGCAACCCGTTTCCGACAAACGAAATCACCTCGGCCCGGCTGAGTGGCTTCAACCCTTCACCGTCCAGCAACTTGTTGACGGCGGCACAAATATCGGGCGCGCTGTCGATCAGCGTGCCATCAAGATCAAACACAATCGCCTTCATCACGCCGCGCTCTTGCCTGCGCCCTCGGCTGCTGCGCGGATCGCGCGGATATTCGCGCCGTAAACATCCGGCTTGTCCACCGATCCGCCGTTGAACACCGCCGATCCTGCAACAAGCACATCCGCCCCTGCCGCCGCCACAAGCGGGGCGGTTTCGGGGCTGATGCCGCCATCCACCTCGATGTGAATTGGGCGCTCATTCACCATCGCGCGGGTTTGGCGCACCTTTTCCACCATCGAGCGGGTGAATTTCTGACCGCCGAAACCGGGGTTGATTGTCATCACAAGGATCAGGTCGATGTCATCGAGAATATGCTCGATATGCGAAAGCGGCGTTGTCATGTTAAGCGCAACACCCGCCTTTGCACCCGCCGCGCGCACCGCCTGAAGTGAGCGGTGCAGATGCGGCCCGGCTTCAGCATGAACCGTAATCATATCCGACCCGGCCTTGACGAATGCCTCGATATAGGGATCAACCGGCGCGATCATCAGATGCACATCCATGAACGTGCTCACATGCGGGCGGATTGCCTGCACGACATTCGGGCCAAGGGAGAGGTTGGGCACGAAATGCCCATCCATCGGATCCACATGAATCCAATCGGCGCCTTGCGCTTCCACGGCGCGAATCTCGGCACCGAGATTGGCAAAATCGGCGCTAAGGATCGACGGTGCGATCTTGATGGAACGGTCAAATGTCATGTCGAATCTCCTCGTCATGGGCTATGTGCAGCCCACTTTTCATTCACACCTCAAGCGACCCATCGGCATAGCGTTTTGCCATCTCGTCTTGATCTATCACCTTGATCTTCCCGGCATTTCCCGCCGTGCCAAACCGCTCGAACCGGTCTTCACACAGTTTCTGCATTTCGGCCATCGCCGGGATCATGAATTTGCGCGGATCAAACTCGCTTGGCTTGTCGCTCGCTACCTTGCGGAACTGCCCGGTCAGCGCCATGCGGTTGTCGGTGTCGATATTGACCTTGCGCACCCCTGATTTGATGCCGCGCTCAATCTCTTCGATCGGCACACCATAGGTTTGCGGCATGTCGCCGCCGGATTCGTTGATCAGGTCTTGCAAATATTGCGGCACACTCGAGGAGCCGTGCATGACAAGATGCACATTCGGGATTTTCGCATGAATCTGCTCGATCCGCTCAATCGCCAGAATATCGCCGGTGGGCTTGCGGCTGAACTTGTAAGCGCCATGCGACGTGCCGCAAGCAATCGCCAGGGCGTCCACCTTGGTTTTGGCCACGAAATCCTTCGCCTGATCGGGATCGGTCAGCAGGTCTTCCATAGAAAGCTTGCCTTCCGCACCTGAGCCGTCTTCCTTCGCCGCCTCGCCGGTTTCAAGCGAGCCAAGAACGCCCAGCTCTCCCTCCACACTGGCCCCAACCCAATGCGCCATCCGGCTGACGCGCTGGGTAATATCGACGTTATACTCATAGGATGCAGGCGTTTTCATATCGGCTTCCAATGACCCATCCATCATCACCGAGGTAAACCCATGGCGAATGGCGCTCAGGCAGGTTTGCTCATTGTTGCCGTGGTCCTGATGCATACAGACGGGAATACCCGGAAACATCTCGCCCAGCGCCTCAATCATGTGCCTGAGCATGATATCCCCCGCATAGGCGCGCGCCCCACGGCTTGCCTGAATGATCACTGGTGCGGCGCATTTCTCCGCCGCGCGCATGATCGCAAGCCCCTGTTCCATGTTGTTGATGTTGAACGCCGGCACGCCATAGCCTTGCTCGGCCGCGTGGTCGAGGAGCTGTCGAAGGGTTATAAGAGCCATCGGTTTTCCCTGTCCATGATGTTTCATGGCCGCTTCGGTGTGAAGTCAGGCCATATGGGCGGTGTTTTTTCTCTTGAGGAGATTTAACCCCGAAACCGCGCGCTTGCCACCGTCAACAGACGCGCGATACCCGGTTTTTGCCGAATCCGGGCGATTTGGCGCGGGTGTGGCAGGCTTAGCCGCCACGCGCCCAGGCTTTGCCGATAAGCGCCGAGAGTTCATCATCGCCCAGATCGTGATACTGCGCGACTCGGTTCACGTTTTCGGCTGAGCCAAACACCAGCGGCGTGCGGGCGTGAAGCTTGTCGGCCTGCTGATCCAGCAACCGCTTGCTGCCATCTGTGGCCTTGCCGCCCGCCTGCTCGACCACAAACGAGATCGGCGCACATTCATAAATCATCCGCAGGCGGCCATTTTCATAACCTTTGCGCGCATCATCGGGGTAAAGAAAAATTCCGCCTCGGCTCAGGACGCGATGCGCCTCCGCGACGAGAGAGCCAACCCAGCGCATATTATAGTCGCGATCATGCGGCCCGGTCGCCCCGGCCAGACAATCATCAATATAGGCGCGGACCGGCTTGCTCCAATGACGGTAATTCGATGCGTTAATGGCATATTCACGCGCGCTTTCGGGGATGTGCATCCGTTCATTGCTCAAAACGAAGCTGCCGGTTTGGGCATCAAGTGTGAACATCAGCGTGCCATCGCCAAACGTCACCACCAGCGCGGTTGCCGGGCCATAAATGATATAGCCCCCCGCAAGCTGCTCGCTCGCGCGGCGCAGGAAGCTCGGCTTCGGCTCATCCGCCGCGGCAAAGATTGAAAAAATCGTCCCGATTGAAACGTTCACGTCGATATTTGATGAGCCATCCAACGGGTCAATGGCCAGCGCATAACCACCGGCCGGGTTGAGTTCGACCACCTCTTCCTGTTCTTCGGAAGCATAGTAACGCACGCCCGCAGCACCCAGCTTCGCGGCAAACATATCGTCGGCCAATACATCCAGCGCCTTTTGCTGATCGCCGTCAGTATTTTCGCCAACCCCAGCCCCAAGCTGCCCGGCGAGCGGCCCCTTGGCGATAATCGCGGCCACATCGCGGCCCACATCGCACAACACTTCGATAATCGGGGCAAGCGCGTCCGGCATCCTGTCGGTTGCGATAATATCTGACTGCTCCGCCATGGCACCTCCCGTTTCCGGCCGCAGTGGCGCGTTGGCCACTTTTGTCCGGGTCAATTTCCAGAAATCGAGTGGGTCATAACACCGAACTTTGTCAATTCCCACCGAAAGCGTTTGCCGTAAAATGCGCCTTTGCCGTCAACGAGATCGACCGGATCATGCGCGAATTACGGCACCAACACGATCTTCCCTGTGGCACCACGCCCCAGCACCCGCTTCAGAACGGCAGGTGCCTCCGCCAACGGATAGCGCCCCTCGATCAGCGGTTTGACCTTGCCATCCGCATACCAGCCGACCAGCTCATTCATATTGGCCGCATAAACCTCCGGCTCATGCATGGTGAAATTGCCCCAGAACACGCCGACAACCGCATATTCCTTCACCAAGGTCAGGTTGACCGGCAGCTTCGGAATATCGCCGCTGGCAAAGCCGATCACCAAAAGCCGCCCGTTACGCGCCATGAAACGCGAGGCGGCGTTGAAGGCCTCTCCGCCGACCACGTCATAAACCACGTCCGCGCCCTTGCCGCCGGTCAGCTGCTTGATGTCGTCGCGCAGCGCGTCATAACCAATCACCTCATCGGCCCCCGCCGCCTTGGCCAGCGCCCGCTTTTCGCCTGTCGAGGCCACGCCGATCACCCGCGCACCCATGATCTTGCCGATCTGCACAGCGGCGATTCCGGTGGCCCCGGACGCGCCGAACACCACCAGCGTCTCTCCGGCGCAAAGCTGCGCGCGTTGCTTCAGGGCGTGATGCGACGTGCCATAAGCAACCATCAACGCACAGGCATCGGCCCCGTCCATCCCGTCAGGCAGGGGAAAACATTGCGCCGTCGGCATGACAACCTTCTCGGCATATCCGCCCAGCCCGCCTTTCCCGGCCACACGGTCGCCCACCGCAAAGCCGCTGACGCCTTCACCCACAGTCTCCACCACCCCGGCCACTTCCATGCCGGGCGTAAACGGCCGATCCGGTTTCATCTGGTAAAGCCCCTGAACCAGAAGCCCGTCAGGATAATTCACCCCTGCGGCTTCCACCCGGATCACAACCTGCCCCTTGCCCGCTTCCGGCTCCGGCACCTCGGCCAATTCCAGATTCTCAAGCGGCCCGAATTCCTTGCAGACAATCGCTTTCATCGTGCGGCTCCCTTCCTTGGTTCGCCCTACCTAGGCAGGTGGCGGCACCGCGGGCAAGGGGCACCGGGTGAAATGCCGGAACGTCACAGGGCCGCGACGGGTGCGAATCCACTTTTCATCGCTGCCCGCCTCGGCGTAAGTTCTGGCCATCAAGGGAGTTTCAAGGGAGATACCGATGCTGGGCCAAATGATGCACCGCCCGCTGTTGATCAGCGAAATCCTCACCTATGCCGCAGACATGCACCCGCGTGGTGAAATCGTCTCGGCCCGGACCGAAGGTGACCTGCACCGGCAAACCTATGTTGAGACCGCCGCACGTGTCGCTCAGCTCGCTAATGCGCTGAAGGCACGCGGGATCGAAATGGGCGATCGTGTCGCCACGCTGGCATGGAACGGATATCGCCATTTTGAGCTTTACTATGCCGTTTCGGGAATCGGTGCCATTTGCCACACGATCAACCCGCGCCTTTCTGCCGAACAGATGATCTATATCGTCGGGCACGCCGAAGATAAGGTGATATTCGTCGATACCACCTTCGTTCCGATCCTCGAAGCGGTTCAGGCCCATTTGCCCAAAGATCTTACCTTCGTGATCATGACCGATCGCGCCCACATGCCGGAAAACAAGCTCAACGCGCTCTGCTACGAAGACCTTCTGGCCGAGCAACCAGCCGAGATTGACTGGCCCGAGTTTGACGAGAACACCGCCGCTGGCCTTTGCTATACCTCCGGCACCACCGGCAACCCGAAAGGCGCGCTTTATTCGCACCGCTCCACGGTGCTGCACGCGTTCTATGTGGCTCTGGCGCTTGGCACCACGTTGCCACAGGAGGCCCGTATCCTGCCTGTCGTGCCGCTTTTTCATGTCAACGCGTGGGGGCTGCCCTATTTCGCGCCAATGATGGGCCATTCGCTGATCATGCCCGGTGCGGCGCTTGATGGGCCATCTTTGTTCAAATTGATGGATGCCGAAAAAGTGAGCTCCGCTTGGGGTGTGCCAACGGTCTGGATGGGCCTGTTGGGCACGATAAAAGAGCAGGGCCGCAAGCCCGAGGTGTTCACTCACATAGTCGTCGGCGGCTCCGCTGCACCGCGCTCAATGATCGAAAACTTCGAGAAGATGGATGTCGATGTTGTCCATGCTTGGGGCATGACGGAAACAAGCCCGATCGGCACGCATGGCAGTATGCCGAACTGGGTCAAGGCGTTGCCGTTCGATGAAAAGATCGACAAGAAAGCAATGCAGGGCCGCCGGGTCTTTGGCGTCGACCTGAAGATCGTCGATGAAGATGGCAAGGTGCTGCCGCATGACGGCGAAGCCGCCGGGGAACTCTATGTGCGCGGCAACAATGTGGTGTCGGGCTATTTCAAGAACGAAGAAGCGTCCAAAGGCGCAATTGACGCCGACGGTTGGTTCGGCACCGGCGATATCGCCACAATCACCCCGGATGGTTTCCTCAGCGTGCAGGACCGCGCCAAGGATCTGGTGAAATCGGGCGGTGAATGGATTTCATCGATTGATCTGGAAAACGTCGCCATGGCGCATCCGGCCATCGCCAACGCTGCCGTTGTCGCCATGCCGCACCCCAAATGGGACGAACGCCCGGTGCTTATCGCCGTGCCCGCCGGGGACGAGCGGCCAAGCTTGGAAGAAATGCACCGCCACATGGCAAAGCACTTCGCCAAATGGCAATTGCCCGATGATCTGATCTGGGTCGAGGCGCTGCCGCTGACCGCTACCGGCAAGGTCTCCAAGCTGACCCTGCGCAAATCAATGAGCGATTATAAACTGCCAGACCTCCGCTAAGCGAAACATCCAGGCAAGCGTGATTTCTAAATCGCGCTTGCAAGGCCGCCTGCAAGACCTGCGCTCCGCCTGCGACGCCACGGAACTTGGCCAGTGTGACGCGCCGTCAAAGCCGTGCGCCCCTTGCGCCAAGGCCCGATTCCGGTGTGCCATAGCGCAAGGTCTTGGCTCGGGCTTAGGGAGGATACCGCCATGTCAGACGATCTTGATACCTTCCGCGCAGATACTGCCACGTGGATTGCCGATAATCTGCCCGAAACTTTGCGCGGCCTCCAACGCGGCGAAGACGCGATCTGTTGGGGCGGGCGCAA
This sequence comes from Aquicoccus sp. G2-2, assembly GCF_034555965.1. Lineage (GTDB taxonomy): Bacteria > Pseudomonadota > Alphaproteobacteria > Rhodobacterales > Rhodobacteraceae > JAYDCK01. The sequence goes on along the minus strand of NZ_JAYDCK010000003.1, from coordinate 3,152,751 downwards.
CTGGGTGTTCAAATCCGAGGCCCAGAAACAGTGGCTGGAACGATGCGCCGCACGCGGCTTCACCTGCCCACGCTGGCCAACAGAATATGGCGGCGGCGGCCTTTCGCGGGCGCAGGAAAAAATCCTGCGCGAAGAAATGGAGCGCGCGGGCGCACCCTCCCCGCTCGACAGTTTCGGCATCTGGATGCTCGGCCCCGCCCTGCTCAAATTCGGCAACGACGCGCAAAAGGGCGAACATCTGCCCGCCATCACCGCCGGGCGCATCCGCTGGTGTCAGGGCTATTCCGAACCCGGCGCAGGCTCCGATCTCGCCAATGTTCAAACCCGCTGCGATGATATGGGCGATCACTACCTCGTCAACGGCCAAAAAATATGGACCTCCTACGCCGACAAGGCAGACAAGATTTTCGCTCTCGTGCGCACAGATCGTGACGCCCCCAAACATCTCGGCATCTCGTTCTTGCTGATCGACATGCAAACCCCGGAGTTTCGACCAAACCAATCCGGCTGATCTCTGGCGCGTCCCCCTTCTGCGAAACATTTTTCGACGACGTTAAAGTGCCCAAGGAAAACCTCGTCGGCACGCTGAACCGAGGCTGGGACATCGCCAAATACCTGCTGACACATGAGCGCGAAATGATTGGCGGCGGCGGTGGCGGGTTGCTGACCGGCAGCACGCTGGCGGATATGATTGGCACGATGGATGAAGCGGCGCTCACCGATCCAACACTGCGCGCGCAAGCGATGGAACTTGAGGTCGATGCCATGGCCTTCGCGCTGACGATGGAGCGTTACAAGGATATGGCCGAAGCGGGACAGGGCGTCGGTCATGCGTCTGCGATGCTGAAATACTATGGCACCGAGCTGAACAAGCGGCGGCACGAAATCATCATGGCGGCCAAAGGCAGCGATGCGCTCTCATGGCAGGACGATTTTGCCGCAAACTGGCTACGGACCAAAGCCAATTCCATCGAAGGCGGCACCTCTGAGGTGATGCTCGATATCATTGCCAAGCGCGTGCTTGAGCTTCCGGCAAAGTGAGACATCCCATGGAAAAGCTCCCCGATACCGAAGATGAGACACTCCTGCGCGACGCGGCACGCGGCTTCCTCGATGCAAATGCGCCGGTCGCAGAATTGCGCGCAAACCGCGACGCAGGCCGGCCCTATGACCCCGCACTCTGGGCAGAGATGACACAGATGGGCTGGGCCGGGGTGCTGATCTCTGAAGCTCATAATGGCGCGGATATGGGTCACCGCGCAGCGGGTATCTTGGCCGAGGAAATGGGCAAAACACTCGCCGCTTCGCCTTTCCTGTCCTCTGCCGTCATCGCCGCCACCGCGTTGCGCAATACCCGCACCGAACGGCTCCCGGCCATCGCCTCGGGCGAAGCGACCTATGCACTCGCGCTCGATGAACACGCCAAGTTCGCCCCCGCCCGCAGCGCGCTCAAGGCCAAGGCGATCGGAAACACCTTCCGCCTGAGCGGAACCAAACGCTTTGTGGCTGATGGCGCATCCGCAACCCGCTGTCTGGTGCTGGCGCGAACCTCCGGCACACCGGGCGACACGCTCGGCCTCACGCTTTTCGACATTGATACCACGCGCGCCGGTCTCACCCGCACCAGCTCTGACAGCATCGACGCCCGCGATTTCGCCACCCTCACCTTTGATGGCGTTGAGGTCACCGGCGACGACATTCTGGGCGAAGCCGATAACGGTCTCGCGGCCCTTGCCCCCGCCCTGCGCGCCGGTCAGGCGGCACTTGCTTGCGAACTTTGCGGGCTGGCCTCCGGCATCGCCGCCCTCACGCTTGGGTATCTCAAGGAACGCAAGCAATTTGGCCGCACGATTGGCTCGTTTCAGGCGCTGCAACACCGGGCCGCACATCTTTTCGCGGAAATCGAAGTCACCGCCTCGGCCATCGCCCATGCAGGCCGGGTGCTCGATTCCGATCCCGGGAATGCGCAGGTGGCCGTCAGCCTTGCCAAGGCACGCGCCACGCAAACCGCCCGCCTCGCCGTCATGGAAGGCGTGCAAATGCATGGCGGTATCGGCATGACAGACGAATACGACGCAGGATTTTTCATGAAACGCGCCCGCGTGGGTGCCGAATGGCTGGGCGACTATGGCTATCATGCCGCCTTGGTCGCGGCCTCCCGCGGAATTTGAACAGGAGCACTCGATGAGCCACCTTACCCCCACGTCCCTTTTTGACCTCACCGGCAAGACGGCACTCGTCACCGGCGGGGCCACCGGCATTGGCCGCATGGCCACCGAAGGGCTCGCCGCCGCAGGTGCGCGCGTGCTGATTGCCTCGCGCAAGGCCGATGCCTGCGAGGCCGTCGCAGACGAAGTGAACGCGCTCGGCCTGCCCGGCACCGTCGAAGGGTTCGGCGGCGATGTCGCCAGCGAGGAAGGGATCGATTCGCTGGTCCGCGAGGTCAAATCCCGCAGCGATACGCTGCATATCCTGATGAACAACGCAGGCACCACATGGGGCGCGCCGCTCGGTCAGTTCCCTTACCGTGCTTGGGGGAAGGTGCTTGATCTCAATGTCACCGGCATGTTCCACCTCACCCAATCGTTGATGGACCTGCTGGAAAGCTCATCCAGCTTCGAAGACCCGGCGCGCGTCGTCAATGTCGCCTCTGTCATGGGCGACGTGCCGATGGGCGATGGGGCCTATTCCTATGCCGTCTCCAAAGGCGCAGTTATCCACATGACACGCATTCTGGGCAATGAACTGGCCGCACGGCATATCACTGTGAACGCGCTGGCACCGGGGCCGTTCCTGTCGAAAATGACCGCCTTCGCGCTGGCCGGTGATTATAAATCCGACCGCGTCGCGGCCAATATACCGCTCAAACGGCTTGGCCGGGCCGAAGATATCGCAGCATCGTTGCAATTCCTCTGCGGTGCGGGTGGTTCCTACATCACTGGCGGGGTGTTGCCACTATCGGGCGGTGCCAATGTCGAAACCGGCCATTCGCTATTCGAAGGATCATAGCATGACCAAGACGCTTACCCTCAATGAACTGCGCGCGCTGGTCGGCAAACCCTACGGCACGTCAAGCTGGTTCACCATTGATCAAAAACGCATCGACGCCTTCGCCGACGTCACCGAGGATTGGCAATTCATCCATGTCGATCCCGACGCGGCAAAGGACACCCCGTTTGGCGGCACCATCGCGCATGGCTTCCTCACCCTTTCTATGCTCTCGGCCATGGTCTATGAAATGCCAGTGCTGGAAAATCTCGCCATGGGCGTGAATTATGGCTTCGACAAGGTGCGCTTCCTGTCGCCGGTGCCTGCGGGCGCGCGCATCCGGGCGCATTTCACGCTTGATCGGCTCGACGATTCGAAACCCGGCTTCGTGACCACCACGATGGCCGTCTCGGTCGAGATCGAAGGTCAGGAAAAGCCCGCTCTTGCCGCCGAATGGATCGGGCGGCGCTATTATGGAGATCAAGCATGACAGTAAGATTTGACGGGCGCGTTGCCATTGTGACCGGCGCAGGCGCGGGCCTTGGCCGCAGCCACGCGCTTGGCCTTGCGGCACGCGGTGCGAAAGTTGTGGTCAATGATCTCGGCGCGGCGCGCGATGGCTCTGGTGGGTCGTCGGATGCGGCCAATGCCGTGGTCAACGATATCCGCAATAGCGGCGGCCACGCCATCGCCAATGGTGCCAACGTCGCGGATGCGCGCCAGGTGCAAACCATGGTCGAAGAGGCCATCGCCGAATTTGGTCAGGTGGATATCCTCGTCAACAACGCCGGGATTCTGCGCGACAAAACATTCGCCAAGATGTCACTGGAAGATTTCCAGACGGTGCTCGATGTGCATCTGATGGGAACGGTGCATTGCACCCATGCGCTCTGGCGGCACATGATTGAGCGTGAATACGGCCGCATCGTCTTTACGACCTCGGGTTCCGGGCTTTACGGCAATTTCGGACAATCCAACTATGGTGCGGCCAAAGCGGCCATGCTTGGCTTGATGAACGTGCTGCATCAGGAAGGCAGCCGCAAGAACGTGCGGGTAAACCTGCTCGCCCCCACCGCCGCAACCCGGATGACTGAAGAGTTGTTGCCACCGCAAGTGTTGCCGCTGCTTCAGCCCGAAACCATTACCCCCGGCCTTCTGGCTTTGGTCGCCGACGACGCACCATCGAAAATGATCCTCGGCGCCGGTGGTGGCTGCTTTGCCGAAACCAAGGTTTATGAAACCGCCGGCATCGCCCTTGGCGATGATGAACTGACCCCCGAAGCGGTGATCGCCAACATGGCCCGCATCCGCGACCCGGAAGGGCAAACGGAAATGCCCGGCGCTTTCGATCAGACCAACAAATACATTCAAATGGCCGCCAAACTGCGCGGCATCTCACTCGATACAAAGGAATAGGACATGCGCGAAGCCCTTATCGTCTCCACCGCCCGCACCCCGATCGGCAAAGCCTATCGCGGCGCATTCAACGCCACCTCGGCACAAACCCTGATTGGGCACGCCGTCTCTCATGCCGTCTCCCGCTCCGGCGTCGACGGGGCCGAGATTGACGACTGCATCATCGGCTGCGCCATTCAACAAGGCTCCACCGGCGGCAATATTGGTCGTCAGGCCGTGGTTCGTGCAGGGCTGCCTGTTACCATTGGCGGCATGTCGCTTGACCGGCAGTGCTCCTCGGGGATGATGGCCATCGCCACGGCGGCAAAACAGATCATCACCGATGGCATGGACATCGCCATTGGCGGCGGCGTCGAGTCCATCTCGCTTGTCCAAAACGAGAAGATGCGCACCGATTATCTCGCCGATGCATGGATCAAGGAACACAAACCCGCGCTTTACATGTCAATGCTCGAAACCGCCGAGATCGTGGCGGAGCGTTACGGCGTGTCGCGCGCCGATCAGGACGCCTATGCCCTGCAATCGCAACAACGCACCGCCGCCGCACAGGAAGCGGGCCGGTTTGACGCTGAAATCGTGCCGCTGAAGACCACCATGGGCGTTATGGACAAGGCAACCAAGGAAATCTCGTTCAAGGAAATCACGCTGGAGAAGGACGAGGGCAACCGCCCCTCCACCACGCTGGAAAACCTCGCCGGGCTGAACCCGGTGTTCAAGAACGGCCAGACCATTCAAGAGGGCAAATACATCACCGCAGGCAACGCCAGCCAGCTTTCCGATGGTGCCTCTGCCGCCGTGATCATGGAAGGCAAAGAGGCCGAAAAGCGCGGGCTTGAACCGCTGGGGCGCTATGTCGGCGTGATGGCGGCGGGGTGCGAGCCCGATGAAATGGGTATCGGGCCGATCTATGCGGTGCCCAAGCTGCTCAAGGCACACGGTCTTTCGGTCGATGATATCGGCCTGTGGGAGTTGAACGAAGCCTTCGCCTCTCAGGTGCTGCAATCGGCGCGGGTGCTTGGCCTGCCGATGGAGTTGCTCAACGTCGATGGCGGCGCGATTTCCATCGGCCACCCCTACGGCATGTCGGGGGCGCGCATGGTCGGGCACGCGCTGATCGAAGGCAAGCGCCGGGGTGCCAAATATGTCGTCTGCACCATGTGCGTGGGCGGCGGCATGGGCGCGGCCGGCCTGTTCGAGGTGCTCTGAACGCCAAGGGTGGGGTGAAAACCCACCCTACACCCTAGAGACAACGCTTGCGTTGGGTGGGGGTCCGCCCCGCCTTCCGCCATCCCAAGGTAACACGTCATGCCACTGCCCGCCCAACTTCAGAACCTGCGCCTTCCCGTTATCGGCTCGCCGCTCTTCATCATCTCCAACCCCGATCTCGTCATCGCGCAATGCAAGGCCGGTATCGTCGGCGCTTTCCCGGCGCTGAACGCCCGCGAAAAGGCGGGCGACCCGATTCAGCTTGAAACATGGCTCAAACGCATCACCGAAGAACTGGACGCATATAATCAGGCCCACCCTGACACCCCTGCCGCGCCGTTCGCCGTCAATCAGATCGTCCATCGCTCGAATGCCCGGCTAGAGCGCGACCTTGAAATTTGCGCCCGCTGGAAGGTGCCGATCTGGATCACCTCACTGGGCGCGCGGGCCGAGGTGAACGAGGCCGCGCATTCCTGCGGCGGCATCACCCTGCACGACATCATCAACAACACCTTTGCGCGCAAGGCCATCAGCAAAGGGGCTGACGGATTGATCGCCGTCGCAGCAGGCGCAGGCGGGCACGCAGGCGCACAATCGCCGTTTGCGCTGGTTTCCGAAATCCGCGAATGGTTCGCCGGGCCAGTGGCGCTTTCGGGGGCCATCGCCACCGGCAAATCCATCCTCGCGGCCCAAGCGATGGGCGCGGATCTTGCCTATATCGGATCGCCCTTCATCGCCACGGATGAAGCCAACGCCGTGCCCGAATACAAACAGATGATCACTGAACACGGGGCCGAAGATATCGTTTACTCCAACCTCTTCACCGGTGTGGATGGCAACTATCTCAAACCCTCCATTGCCCGCGCCGGGATGGACCCGGACAACCTTGAACGCTCCGACCCATCAAAGATGAATTTCGGTGCAGACCGGGAAAAACCCAAAAGCTGGAAGGAAATCTGGGGGGCGGGGCAAGGCATCGGCGCAATCAAATCCGTGCAGCCCGCAACCGCTCTTATCGCACAGCTTTCCGCCGAATACTCCGCCGCACGAAAGGCGCTCTGCCATGGCTGAACTTTACCTCATCCGTCACGCGCAGGCCTCTTTCGGGGCGGCGAATTATGACAAACTCTCGCCACTGGGGCATGAGCAATCACGCGCGCTAGGCCGGGCATTGAAAGAACAGGGCGTCACCCCAACGCATTTCTGGCGCGGGGAAATGACCCGCCACCGTGAAACGCTGGACGGGATTCAGGAAGGTCTGGGTCAGACTGGTGATGCGGAAATTCATACCGGCCTCAATGAGTTCAACTTTACCGAGCTTCTTGAAGCGCGCTATGCCAGCGGCGCTGGCGGGGCCGCGCCCGACAACATGCATACCGAACGCAAGACCCATTTCCGCACGCTGCGTGATACGGTGCTGGAATGGGAACGGGGCGGCATCCCCGGCGCAGTTGAGAGCTGGGGCGACTTCAGCGCGCGTTCGCAAGCCGCCTTCGCCGCGATGGCCGATCCGGCACATGAATGCGTCCTCGCCGTCTCCTCGGGCGGCGCCATCGCCCGGATCATTGCATCGCTTCTCGAATGCGGTGCAGGCCAACAGATCAAGCTGCAACTTCAGATGAAGAATTGCGCCGTGAACCGTTTCGTTTACTCTTCCAGATCGACCTACCTGCACGGTTTCAATGAAACCCCGCACATCACCGCCGCCAATCAGGCGCGGTTGCTGACCTATAGCTAAAGAGGTGCCCGATGAGCGAAAACGCCGCTGCCCAACTCGACCTTGCCGCTGTCGAAGCCTATTGCCGGGAGCATATCCCCGGTTTCGAAGGCCCGCTCAAAGCGCATAAATTCTCCGTCGGGCAATCGAACCCGACCTTCCGGCTGACAACGCCCTCGGGCACATACGTGTTGCGCCGCAAACCACCCGGCGTGTTGCTCAAATCCGCCCATGCAGTTGACCGCGAATTTCGCGTGCAAAAGGCGCTTTTTGAGACCGACGTGCCCGTCGCCAAAATGCATATGCTATGCGAAGACGATGCGGTGATTGGCTCCGCATTCTATGTGATGGACCATATTGAAGGCCGCCGTTTCGACGACCCGCGCTTGCCGGATTTGCCACAAAAAGAGCGCCACGCCGTAATTGACGAAATGAACCGCGTGCTCACCACCATCCACAACGTCGATATCGAAGCGGTCGGGCTTTCCGATTATGGCCCGCCCGGCAATTATTATGAGCGTCAGATTTCCCGCTGGGCCAAGCAATACGACGCCTCCAAGACCGACGACATCCCCGAGATGGAAGAGCTTTCCACTTGGTTGCAAACCCACATCCCGCCCGATGACGGGCAGCGCACGTTGGTGCATGGTGATTACCGGATCGACAACATGCTGTTCCACCCGACCGAGCCGCACGTGCTTTGCGTGCTCGATTGGGAGCTTTCCACGATAGGCCACCCATATGCCGATCTGGCGGCGGTTATCATGCAATGGCAAATGCCCGCCGGGGCAGAGGGCCGCGGGCTGGCCGGGGTGGATCGCGCCGCCGAAGGGTTGATGAGCGACGAGGCCTTCATCACCCGCTATTGCGAACGCCGCGGCATTGCCGGTATCGACGGGTTCGGCTTCTATCTTGCGTTCACCTTCTTCCGCATGGGCGGCATCCTGCAAGGCGTCCTGAAACGCGCGATAGACGGCAACGCCTCAAACCCGGAACGCGCCCGCGCGCTGGGCGGTTTCGTTCCGCGCTTCGCCAAGGCCGGGCTTGCCGCCGCAAAAACCGTCTGAGCCAACCGAACCGGGGCGACGCCCTGCCTACACGAAAGAACAAGCGCCTATGGAAGAACATCTTCGCGAAAAGCCATACCCGTTTCAGGCTCATCTCGGGTTCGAAATCACCGAGTGGTCAGAGGGCTTCTGCCGGGTGGAGCAACCAGTTGGCGATCACCTCGGGAATCGTTACGGCATCCCGCACGGCGGTGTTTATGCCACCTTGCTCGATACCGCGATGGGGTTTGGTGTCTGTTATACAGGCAAGCCCGAGGAAGTTCTGCTCGCCATGACGCTCTCGCTGAACGTGCAGTATCTTTCCGTCGCCAAGGGCACGCTGCTTATCGCTGAAGGGCGGCGCACCGGCGGCGGGCGCTCAACTCAATTCGCCGAAGGTGAAATTCACGACGATACTGGCGCACTGATCGCCACCGCCACGGCTGTATTCCGCATCCGTGGCTCCTGACCTGACCGAAGAAAGGCCCAACCAATGACCGATACGATGAAATGCATCACCCTTGCCGCCCGCCCCGACGGCGCCCCGAAACAAAGCGATTTTGCGCTTGAAACCCGCCCCGTCCCGACGCCGGGAGAGGGCGAGGTGCTGGTGCGCGTGCATGTCATGTCGCTTGACCCTTACATGCGCGGGCGGATGGACGATGCGAAATCCTATGCCGCGCCGGTGCCCATCGGTGGCATCATGGAAGCTGGCGGCGCGGGGGAGGTTGTAGCCTCCAACCATCCGGGCTTTGTGCCGGGCGATATGGTGTTCGGCATGTTCGGCTGGGCCACCCATGGCGTGCAGCCCGGTGACGCGCTGCGCAAGCTTGATGGCCGCCTGCCGATTACCACGTCACTTGGTGTGCTGGGGATGCCGGGCTTTACCGGCTGGTATGGGCTGACCCAGATCGGCAAGCCGCAACCGGGTGAAACGCTGGTTGTCGCCGCCGCCACCGGGCCGGTCGGCTCTATGGTGGGCCAAATCGCCAAGGCGCGCGGCTTGCGCACCGTAGCCATTGCCGGCGGGGCCGAAAAATGCGCGCTGGCACAAGAAAAATTCGGCTTTGATGCCGCCATTGATCACCGTGCCCATGCCGATGCGCGCAGCCTGCGCAAAGCACTGAGCGAAGCCGCGCCAGACGGCATCGACATCTATTTTGAAAATGTCGGCGGCAAGGTGTTCGAGGCAGTTCTGCCGCTGATGAACCGGTTCGGGCGCATCCCGGTCTGCGGTATGATCTCGGGCTACAACAGCGGTGCCTTGGGCGGCACAGCCGGGGACGGGCCGGACCGTTTTCCGCTTTTCTGGCGTATGCTTCTGGTCAAGCACCTGTTGGCGCAGGGGTTCATCATCTCGAACCATTGGCAGATGCTTGGCGACTTCATGGCCGAGGTAGCCCCTCTCGTGGCGTCGGGCGATATTGCATATCTCGAAGATGTGGCAGACGAGCTGGAGAATGCACCGGAAACATTCATCGGCCTGCTCGAAGGGCGGAACATGGGCAAGCAGATCGTCAAGCTTATCTGACCGCCCTCTGCCTGAGGCTGCAAGCCGCCCAGCCTCAAAGCGCAAGACGCCGCGATCCGTTGCGAATATCGCACCATTCGCGCGCCGCGTGAAACAGGCGTTTCGGCCCCTGCGTCGAAACGCCTTTTCAGTTTGAAAATTATTGCCACAATCCCGCCACAATACACCATTTGGTGGAGTCCGCTCGCGCACCCACAATATGTGCTGTGAACTGATTGGCAACTCTTTGAAATCAAAACTTTTCTCATACGCAGTCACATGCTAGGTTGCACGTGCAGAAAAAATCGCCAGCCGGACAACCGGCGGCATATGAGGCAGAAAAGGTAGGTCCCATGCGAGCGCGTGGCAGGCATCCGGGTCGCACCGGGCTCATCATATTTGCAGCTTTCTGGATGCTCGTGATCGTGCCGCTTTCGGCCACCGCGGCCCCCTATGCCGCCATGGTGATGGACGCACGCACCGGCAAGGTGCTGCACTCGCGCAACGCCGATACCCGCCTGCATCCGGCCTCGCTCACAAAGATGATGACCCTCTACATCGCCTTCCAGGCCGTTCAGAGCGGTGAAATCAGCCTCGATACCAAAATCAAGGTCTCAAGAAACGCCGCATCCGAACCTCCCACCCGGCTCGGCCTCAAGGCAGGCAGCCGCATCAAGCTGCGCTATTGCATCCGCGCTGCGGCGATAAAATCGGCCAACGATTGCGCCACTGCGATTGGCGAAGCCTTGAGCGGTTCGGAAGCGAAGTTCGCCCGCCGGATGACCCGCACGGCCAAGGCGCTGGGCATGACCCGCACCACCTTCAAGAATGCGCACGGCCTGACCGAAAAAGGGCATCTTTCCACCGCCCGCGACATGACCATTCTTGGCCGTCACCTGCTTTACGATTTCCCGCAATATTACAACCTGTTCTCGCGCCGGTCGTCGGATGCGGGCCTGCGTAAAGTCTATACCCACAATCACCTGCTGGCGTCTTACAAGGGCGCGGACGGGATCAAGACCGGCTATACCCGCGCCGCCGGGTTCAACCTTGTCGCTTCTGCAAAGCGCGGCAATGAACGCATCATCGCCACGATGTTTGGTGGGCGGTCTGCTGCCTCGCGCGACGCGAAGGTGGCAAAGCTGCTCGATCTCGGTTTCCGCCGCGCCCCCTCCAAAGCACCCCTGCGCAAACCGACCCCGCCGCGCGCGCCGCAAACCGTGATAGCCAGCAATTCAGATACCGCGCCAGCGGCCCGAGGAAAACCATCCGGCTGGTGACCACGGTGAGAAAAAGCCTGCGCCCGCAGCTTCGCCCCAATGCAGAGCCAACGGCCCCCGCGCCGGTGCTTGTTGCCGGGCTGGAAGACGACATAAAGGACGCCCTCACCAAGGCACAGCCTCTCACCAAGGCACAGCCTGCTGCACCTGCCAAGAAGACAGCACCCGCGCTCGAAACCGCCGCTGTCGCCCCACGGATGCGCCCGAAGGATCTAGTCTTTGCCTCGGCCACGCCACAACCCGGCAAAGATGTCGTGCAAGAGCCGTTGCAAACCGTCATCACCCGCAAACCTGAATCGGGCGGGAAGCACTGGGGCATCAATGTGGGTCGCTACAACTCCCGCTATCTGGCCGAGCGTGTCTTGCTGAAAACCGCGCTGAACGAAATGGAAACGCTCGACGGCACAAAACGGCACGTCAGGAAGGGCAAGACCGGCTATGATGCTAATTTCATGGGGCTTGACCGTGACACGGCTGAATTGGCCTGCCGCCGCCTGCAATCCCGCAAAGTGCCCTGTTTCATGATCAGCCCCGGCTAAGCCGCAACGCGTTCAGCGACACCGTTATCGAAGACGCCGACATTGCCAGTGCCGCCATCAGCGGCGTTGCCAACCCGGCCACGGCCAGCGGCACCGCGACAAGATTGTAAAGCGTGGCAATGTTGAAATTCTCTCTGATCCGCCGGGTTGCAGAGCGTGCAACGCCCAGCGCCTCCCCCACCGGGGCAAGATCGCCACCCAGAAGCACAATGTCGCTGGCCACCCGCGCCGCATCAAGCGCACTCGCCGGTGAAATCGACACATGCGCCGCCACCAACGCCGCCGTATCGTTCAACCCGTCCCCGACCATCAGCACATGCCGCCCTGCATCGCTCAGCTCGCGCACCCGTGCCGCCTTATCGGCAGGCAGCGCCTCAGCCAACCAATGCGGAATGCCCAGCCGTTCGGCCATTTCCTCAACCGTCGGCGTGGTATCGCCGGACATCAGATAAACCTCCATGCCATCCGCGATCAGGGCTTGCACCGCCTGCTGTGCGCCTTCACGCAAACGGTCGGTAAACTCGAACGGCTGTGGTGCGTCCTCGCCCACCTTCAGCCACGCCGCCGTCCGGGTAAGCGCGGGCGCATTAACCCAACTCGCCCGGCCAAGAAAAACCTCCCTGCCTTGCCAGCGCCCCTTGGTGCCATAGCCGGGCACTTCGGTGATGTCGTCAACCTGCGCCGGCGCGACCCCCGCCGCTTGTGCCGCCCCCGAAGCGAGACCGAAAGCGGATGCGTCGAGGCCGCCGCCAGCGCCATGGCAATCGAAATGTCACGGCTCGAAACCTGCCCCAGATTCAACAGCTCCGGCACCCCGGCGGTCAATGTGCCGGTCTTGTCGAACACCACCGTATCAACCTGCGCCAACCGCTCCAGCGCGGTGGAATGCTTGATCAGCATACCCTTGCGAAACAGCCGCCCCGATGCGGCGGTCGTCACCGCAGGCACGGCAAGGCCCAGCGCGCAAGGGCAGGTAATAATCAGCACCGCCGCCGCTATATTAAGCGCCGTGCGCACGTCCCAGGTGAACACGAACCAGCCGACGAAGCTTAGCGCGGACAGAATATGCACGCCCGGCGCATAAAGCTTTGCAGCCTTGTCGGCCAGCGATGTATAGCGCGAGCGCCCGGATTCCGCGATTGCCACCAGATCGGCCATTTGATGCAGCGATGTGTCCTCGCCCACCGCCGTCGCCCGGATGGTCAGCGGCCCGGTCAGGTTCACCTCACCAGCCGAAACCACAACACCCGGCCCGCCGAAAATCGGCAGCGTCTCGCCGGTCAGCAATGAGCGGTCAAGCTCTGACTGGCCTCTCACGATCTCGCCGTCCACCGGCATCCGCCCGCCCGGTCGCACCAGCACCAGATCCCCAACCGCCACCTCGGCAATCGGCACCTGCTCTTCCTTGTCACCGCGAACCCGGATCGTGCGCGGCACTTCCAACGCGGCCAGCTCCTCTGCCGCAGACCGGGCAATCGCGCGGGTACGATGGTCAAGATACCTCCCCGCCAGCAGAAAAAACGTCAGCGCCAGCGCAGCGTCAAAATAGGCATGAGCACCCGAAAGCGACGTCTCCCAGACAGAGGTGATCAGCGCCAGTGCGATTGCCAGCGTGATCGGCACATCCATGTTAAGCCGCCCATGTTTCAACGCCGCCCAGGCATTGCGAAAGAACGGCTGGCCGGAAAAGGCGATCGCGGGCAGGGTGATCGCGGCGGAAATCCAATGGAACATGTCGCGCGTCGCATCCGCCGCCCCCGACCAGACAGAAACCGAAAGCAGCATCACGTTCATCATGGCAAACCCGGCCACGGCCAGCCGCATCAGAAGCTCGCGCCCGGCCTTGTCGGTCTCCGTCGCGCTCAACGTGCCTGCATCAAGCTCATGCGCCTCGTAGCCGATACCATCCAACACACCGACAAGTGTTGCCGCACTTATCTGCGGGTCGGCCTCCACCGTTGCGCGCTTCAGCGTCAGGTTCACCCGCGCGCTCTGCACACCGGGATGCTCGCCCAGCGCCCGTTCCACCGCCACGATACAGGCCGCACAATGAACCCCCGGCACAGACAGGGCGATGCGCGCATCCTTTTGTGCGCCTGCATCGGCCAGCGCCTCTGCCGCTGGGGCAGCGGCACAGGCCGGACAGGCCGAGATATTCGGGCGCATCGTCGCGGTCATGGCACTTGTCTCACATGGAGCTTCATTCACTTGCGGAACGCGGGACGGTCTTGGGCAATGGCCCACGCGAATATCCCAGTTGCCGCCCGAATTGTCCACCGCGTCACATTGGCCGCCCGTCGGTCGGGCGCGAATGGCGGCGCGGCTGATGTAACTGGCACCGGCCTTCCAGGAAACGCGCGAACAGGACGGAAGCCCGGTGCCATATCCGACCGCCATCGGCCGCCGGAATTCTTGTGCTCACCCCGTAAGGCGGGTGAAGATCTGCTTGAAATCACGGCGCATTTTTCGTTCCCTCGTCTTGTCTCGGGCGATTCGACGTGCCGCACAGGCAGAATTGATCTCGTGGTTAATAGGGGTTGGCTGATGCACCCGCCTTGATCTGCGTCAATACGATCACCAACTTTTACAGATACCGCTTGGAACCATCAGGCGCATGGCGAAACCAAATTTCGGTTTTGCGCAAACTTCAGGAGGGCACCATGGCATATAAATCATTGTTCTCGGTTCTGACCGATCCCAACCTCGCCGAGGAGGTTCTGACGCATGGCATTGCGATGGCCGATGTGCTTGACGCGCATCTCGATGTGCTTTGCCTCGGCGTCGATCGAAGCCAGACCGGCTACTATTACGCGGGCGCCAACGCGATGGTGCTTCAGGAAACGATCAACCGCGCTCAGGACGAATCAAAGGCCGTCGAAGCCAAAGCCAAATCTATCCTGACCGGGTCATCCGTCCGCTGGGGCACCGATATAGGTGTCGCACAACTCGCTGATCTTGGCCGCCACGTGGCCGCACGGGCACGATTCTCCGATCTGGTGATCCTGCCACAGCCTTACGGCGAAAATCGCGGCGCCGAACTTGAAGCCGTGGTCGAGGCTGCACTGTTCGATGGCCAATCCGCGGTTTTCATCGTTCCCGAAAAGGGCGATCCACAGCCTAAACCCAAATCGGTGGTGATCGGCTGGAACGAAAGCGCCGAGGCGCTGAATGCGGTGCGCGCCGCAATGCCGATGCTGCGGCAGGCCGAGGCCGTGCATGTCGCCGTCATTGACCCGCCCACACATGGGCCAAACCGGTCCGATCCGGGCGGGATGCTGTCGCAATACCTGTCACGCCATGGGGTGCGGGCCGAAATAGATGTGCTCTCGAAATCCCTGCCGCGCATCTCGGATATGCTGTCGCGCCATGCCGCCGACATCGAGGCCGATCTTATCGTGATGGGTGCCTACGGCCATTCGCGTTTCCGCGAAGCCATTCTTGGCGGTGCCACGCGCAACATGCTCGAACTCGCCGAATTGCCGGTGCTCATGGCACACTGATCCGGAACAGCTTCAACGACCTGAAGGGCGGCCCTTTCCGCAAGGCCGCCCGGTCGCCCTCAGAGCGTCATCGCGCCATCACAGTCATCGCCCGCTTCGTCGATCAGCCGGATGAAATCCGGCACAGTAACGTGCCGCTTGCCCTCCAGACCGATCACCCCATCAGATTTCAACGCGGTCATCTGTCGGCTCACCGTTTCCAGGGTCAGACCAAGATAATCCGCCATCGCCTCGCGCGTCAGCGGCAACTCAAACGCCAATCGCCCGTTTTGGTTGCCCGACGCCCCAAGCGCCACCTTGCGCCGCGCCAGAATCGCAATCAGGCTGGCAATCTTCTCACGCGCTGTCTTGCGGCCCAGCACCAGCATCCATTCGCGTGCCGCATCCAACTCGTCCAGCGTCATTTCAAGCAGTCTCTGGGCAACCACCGGCGTCTCGATCAGCAACTTCTCAAACGGGCGCTTGCGAAAACAGCACATCACCAGATCGGTGGTGGCAACCACGTCGAACGCCGCCCCGCCCCGGCCTGGCCGCCCGACAAAATCACTCGGCAGCAGAAGGCCCACCATCTGCGTGCGGCCATCTTCCATCGTCTGCGTCAACGTGCCGACACCCGAAACAACAGAGCCCACGAAATCCATCGGGTCACCGGCCCAAACCACGGTCTGACCAGCTTCGAATGTCCGGTAATACTTAATCGCTTCAAGCTCTTGAAGTTCATCCACCTCACAGCGCGAACAAACAGCGCGGTGCCGTATCGGGCAATCGCTGCAATCCTGCGGCCTGAAGGCTTGTTGTTCCTGAAGCATCTGATCCCGTCGCGCGCTTGAGCTTCGTCAAAGCCGCCGCCTTGAGCCACCGATAAGGTAGTGTCATGCTGGCCGAAAATCAACTTACCCGGTTAGGGTTGTTTGACGCGAAAGTGCGGCGCCGCCGGATACTTGATGTAGCGCGGCAATCTGACAGGCGCGCCCTACCCTGCCTTCAAGTCCAGCGCCGCCGCCAGAAGCGCGCGCGCATACTCGGTCTTGGGTGCCTCGAACAACGCCTGCGCATCGCCGGTTTCCACCACGTCGCCATTGCGCATCACCATGATCTTGTGGCTCATCGCCCGCACCACGTTCAAATCGTGGCTGATAAACAGATAAGCCAGCCCGTATTTCACCTGTAGCGCCCGCAAAAGCTCCACGATCTGCACCTGCACGGTCATATCAAGCGCACTCGTCGGTTCATCCAGCACCACCAGACGCGGCCGCAGGATCATCGCCCGCGCAATCGCAATCCGCTGGCGCTGCCCACCGCTGAATTCATGCGGGTAACGGTGCATTGTCTCCGGGTCCAGCCCAACCTCACGCATCACATCGGTCACCAGTTCGCGCTCTGGCCGCCCATCCGGGTTGCCATGCACGCCAAGGCCCTCGGCGATGATCTGCATACAGCTCATCCGCGGCGAAAGAGAGCCGAACGGGTCCTGAAACACGATCTGCATTTCCCGGCGCAAATCACGCAGCTTTTTCGTGCTCCACTGGCGCACGTCCTGCCCGTCAAAGGTGATCCCGCCCTCCGACGCGATCAGCCGCATGATGGCCAGCGCCAGCGTCGTCTTGCCCGACCCGCTTTCACCGACAATGCCCAGCGTCTCTCCGGCGCGCACGCAAAGGGTGGCGTCATTCACCGCCTTGACGTGGTCCACCGTGCGCTTGAAAAAGCCCTGCTTGATCGGGAACCACACCTTCAAGTGATCGGTCCGCACCAGCTCCTTTGCGCCCGAAGGCACCGGGTCCGGCTGGCCCACGGCCCGCGCCGCCAACAGCTTTTTCGTATAAGGATGCTGAGGGTTCGCAAAAATCCCCGCCGTCGCACCTTCCTCGACGATCTCACCATCCTTCATCACGCAAACCCGGTCGGCAATTCGCTGCACGATGCTCAAGTCATGGGTAATGAACAAAAGCCCCATATTCTCGGTTCGTTTCAGCTCGGCCAACAGCTCCAGAATTTGCGCCTGTATGGTCACGTCAAGCGCCGTGGTCGGCTCATCCGCGATCAATACATCCGGCTTGTTGGCCAAGGCCATGGCGATCATCACCCGCTGCCGCTGCCCACCGGAAAGCTCATGCGGATATGCGTTCAGCCGGGCCGCCGCATTCCGAATCCCCACCTTCTCCAGCAAATCAAGCACCCGCTCCCGCGCGGCTTTGCCCACAATGCCCTGATGCAACTCGATGCTCTCGGTCAGTTGCTTGTCAATCGTGTGCAGCGGGTTAAGGCTGGTCATCGGCTCCTGAAAGATAAAGCTGATATCGTTGCCGCGCACCTTCCTCAGCAACCGCGCCTTGGCCCCGATCATCTGCTGCCCGTCATAAGTGACCGAACCTTCAAGCTCCGCACTCGGCGGCAAAAGCGCCACGGTGGAAAGCGCCGTGACCGATTTGCCGGAACCGCTCTCGCCCACCAATGCGACGGTTTCACCCCGATCAACCGAAAACGAAACCCCCTTCACCGCCGGATGCAACATGCCATCCTGCCGGAACGAAACCTTCAAATCACGCACTTCCAGAAGGCTCATCGAAAGGTCTTCCTCGGGTCAAAAGCATCGCGCAGGCCCTCAAAGATGAACACCAGAAGCGACAACATCACCGCATAGGTGGTAAACGCCGTGAAAGCCAGCCACGGCGCTTGCAGGTTTTCCTTCGCTTGCAAGGTCAACTCACCCAGTGACGGCGCGGAAGACGGCAGGCCAAAGCCCAGATAGTCCAACACCGCCAGCGAGGAAATCACCCCGGTGACGATGAACGGCAGGAAGGTCAGCGTTGCCACCATCGCGTTGGGCAGCATGTGGCGAAACATGATCACCCGATTGGACACGCCCAGCGCCTTTGCCGCGCGCACATATTCAAGATTGCGCGCCCGCAGGAACTCGGCGCGCACCACCCCCACCAACCCGACCCAACCAAACAGGACGGACACGAAAACCAAAAGCCAGAAACTTCGCCCGAGAATGGCAAACAAAATGATGATCACATAAAGCGACGGAATCGCCCCCCATACCTCGATCAACCGCTGGAAAATCAGATCGACCAAACCACCGAAGAACCCCTGCAACGCCCCCGCGATCACACCCAGAACCGAAGAGATGCCCGTCACGATCAACGTAAAAAGAATCGACAACCGGAAGCCATAGATCACCCGCGCCAGCACATCATGCTTGGCCGCATCGGTGCCAAGCAAATTACCGTCACCCGGCGGCAAGGGTGCCGCTCCCGGCCGATCCACCGGCGTATTGAAGGAATAAGGGATCAACGGCCAAAGCACCCAGCCCTTCTCGATCTTTTTCCCGTCGATCTCACCATCCTGCGCATCCTCAAAAAGCGCCTCTGGCTCATCAAGACAGCTATCAAGCCCGCCGGTTTCGATCAGGCACTTCACCTCCGGGTCGCGATAGATTGCCTCCGTCGGGAAATCGCCACCAAAGGCGGTTTCCGGGTAAAAGTTGACGATCGGGAAATAAAGGTCCCCGCGATAGCTCAGCATGATCGGCTTGTCATTGGCGATCACTTCGGCCATCAGGCTCAGCCCGAACAGAATGCAGAACACCACAAACGACCAGAACGCACGCTTGTTGCGCCGGAAATTGCGCCAGCGGCGCTTGTTGAGCGGGGAAAGCGCCACGGTTCAGCCTTCCCTTTTTCGAAATCAATGCGCGGATCGACCAACACATACATCAGGTCGCTGACGATATTCACCAAAAGGCCGATCAGCCCGAAAATGAACAACGTGCCAAACACCAGCGGATAATCCCGCGCCACCGCCGCCTCGAACCCCAGAAGGCCAAGCCCCTCAAGCGAGAAGACCTTCTCGATGATCAACGAGCCGCCAAAGAACGACAGCAGGAATGTCGCCGGAAAGCCCGCGATCACGATCAACATGGCATTGCGGAAGACATGCCCATAAAGCACCCGCCGCTCCGAAAGCCCCTTGGCCCGCGCGGTTATCACGTATTGCTTCTTGATCTCATCCAGAAAACTGTTCTTCGTCAGCAACGTGAGCGAGGCAAAGCCCGAGATTGACATCGCCAGCACCGGCAAAGTGATATGCCAAAGATAATCCGTCACCTTGTGGAACAGGTCGAAATTTTCCCAGCCATCACTGGTCAGCCCCTTGAACGGGAAGACCTGCCAATATGACCCGCCCGCAAACAGCACCAGAAGCAGAATAGCGAACAGGAAACCGGGAATCGCATAGGCCACGATAATCACCGCACTTGTCCAGTTGTCGAACCGTGACCCATCGCGCACCGCCTTGGTGATGCCAAGCGGGATCGAAATGATATAGGCCAGAATCGTGCTCCACAGCCCCAGCGTGATGGAAACCGGCAATCTGTCGGCAATCAGCGTCGTCACCTTTTCGGACCGGAAATAGCTCTCCCCGAAATCGAACCGCAGGTAATTGCCCATCATCAGCACGAACCGTTGCAGCGGCGGCTTGTCGAGGCCGAACTCTTTTTCCAGCTTGTCGATAAACTCCGGCGGCAACCCGCGCGCGCCGATATAGCGTTCCCCGCCACCGGCCTCACCGCCCGCATTGCCCATATCGGCGTTACCCCCGCCGGAAAATCCAGCGGTCACATCGCCCTGCCCCTGCACATTGGCGATGACCTGCTCAATCGGCCCGCCCGGCACAAACTGCACGAGGATAAAATTCACCACCATCACCCCGAACAATGTCGGGATGATCAACAGCAACCTGCGCAGGATATAGGCACCCATTGCTCCGCTACCTCAACGCGCCCGCAGCCTTCAGCTTCTCGGCCTTGCCTGCGTCGTACCACCAGAAATCGAGATAGCCCAGATCATAGGGCGGCAGCGGATCAGGGTGGTCATACATATCCCAATAAGCCACCCAATCATCCGGATTATACCAGACCGGCACCATAAAGTGCTGATACCGCAGCGCCCGGTCAAGCGCCATCAAAGCCGCCTGCTCTTCCTCTTTCGAGGTGGAATGCAGCGCCTTGTCGATGATCGCATCAACCAGCGGGCTGGCCAATCCGGCCGGGTTAAACACCGAAAACTTGGCCTCCTTGGAGCCATACATCTGATGCAGCCCGGTGCCCGCTTCAAGGAACGTCCGGTAATTGTCAAACACCATATCGAAATCGAACTTCCGACTGCGCAGCGTATATTGCGCCGGGTCGATCTTCTCAGGATGCACATCCACGCCCATGATCTTCAGGTTCTCGGCATAGGCGTCGATGATCGGCCCGATGATCGGCCCAAGGCTGGATGGATAGGGGAAGTCGATTGTCAGTGCCTCACCCTTGGCATTCTGGCGCACCCCGTTCGGCCCGGCTTCCCACCCGGCCTCGCTCAAAAGCTTCATACCCTTGCGCAGGTTGCGCCGGTCATTGAGCCGGTCCCCTTTTGAGCTATGCGCCATCACCGCAGGCTCGGCCAGCATATCCTCGGGCACCAGATCGCCCAAAGATTTCAGCAGGTCCAACTCCTCACCCTCGGGCGGCCCCTTGGCCTCGTGCGGTGCGTTTTCCACGAAGGAATTGCGCTGCTTGTAAAGCCCGTATTGCAGCGATTCATTGGTCCATTCGAAATTGAACGCCAGCGAAAGCGCCTCGCGCACCCGAATGTCCTGCATGATCGGGCGGCGCAGGTTGAACACAAACCCGGTCGGCGTCGGCGGGGTCAGGTCGGGAATGCTCTCAAGCTTGACCCAGCCTTTCTTCACAGCGGGAAACTCATACCCCGTCGCCCATTTCTTCGGGTCGTTCTCGATCTGGAAGGTGTAAACCCCTGCCTTGAACGCCTCGAACGCGGCCGTATCGTCGCCGAAATATTCGATCTCGATAGTATCGAAATTGTGCCGCCCCTTGTTGATCGGCAAATCCTTGCCCCAATAATCCGGGTTGCGCTTGTAAACCACGCGCCGGTTGACCTCGTAACTGTCAAGCACATACGGCCCTGATCCCGGCGGATAGGTCAGCCTGCTTTCATCCAGCCGCGCGCCGGTTTCATCGAACCAATGCTTTGGCCAGACCGGCACGCCGCCGACCTGATCAATCAGGCTGCGCCGCGAAATGCCCTTGGCGAACGTAAACTTTACGGTATGCGCATCCAACGCCTCCGCCGAAAGCACGACCCGCTTCACCGCTTGCGCATAGGATGGCAGCCCCTGCTCCAGCAGCAGGTTATGCGAAAACACCACGTCCTGCGCCGTCACCGGCGTGCCATCGGAAAATTTCGCCCCGGGCCGCATGTGGAAAATCACCCAAGTCTTGTCCTTGTCATACTCCAAGCTCTCGGCCAGCAGCCCGTATTGCTCGCCCAACGTATCCGCCGGACCGGGGCCAAGCAGGCTTTCATAGGTGTTCCAAATCCACGTGCCACTGGCCCGGCCCTTCACGCTGTAGGGATTGAGCGAATCAAACGTCCCCAACGACGACAGCACGATTTTCCCGCCCTTCGGCGCATCCGGGTTCACATAATCGAAATGATTGAAATCAGCCGGGTATTTCAGGTCCCCGAAATACGAATAGCCATGGCTCTTGATGATCTCTTCGGCACCCGCCGCGCCGCTGAAACTGGCCAGCGCCAGCGCGACAATGGCAACGGCTCCCCTGATCCGGGGCCGGAACGCAGAAATCCGCATATAGCTCATCCTCCTCGCACCCCCGCTGTCATGGGGCACATTGCTTTAATCATACGCTAACGGGCGGGCATCGGCCTGTTCAAGTTGAGATTACGTGATCGCGCGTGATCGCCCCGCAAAAGAAAACCGCCGGGCGCATACCCGGCGGCTCGTAATTCCAATATTTCCGCCGCGATCAACCTTCCGGAATGCTCTTGAGATAAGCAATCAGGTCGGCGCGGTCTTCCGTCTTCTTCAGCCCGGCAAAGCCCATCGCCGTGCCCGGTGCGAATTTCTTCGGGTTGGTCAGAAAATGGTTGAGGTTCTCGGGCGTCCACACATCAGCCACTTTCAACAGCGCGCCGGTGTATTTCGTATAGCCCGCCTCGGTGTCCACCTCGCGGCCAACCACCCCGTAAAGCGATGGGCCGGTGGCATTCACGCCGTCCTCGAATTTGTGGCACGCCTTGCATTTTTGAGCGATCTTGGCGCCCTTCTTGATGTCTGCATTGGCCAGCAACTCTTCGAAGGTCGGGCCTTCGTCAGCTTTCTTGCTCGTATCAACCTCTTCCACCTCGATAACGTAAGACGCCTGCGCCTCCTCGTCGCCGTGATGGGCCGGTTCGATATTGTAAATCAGGGTCGAAGCCCAGTGGCCCAGCAAAAACACAAGAAGTGCCCCGCAGAAAGCGCCAATAACCTTGGTTGTCGTCATCGTGTCAAACATGTGCCCATTTCCGATTTGCATGTGCTTGTCGGCGCGTATCTATCCGCTTCCCCTTCCACAAAGCAAGGTGTAGTTTCCGCGACCAATCGCCATCCCGCAAAAACATGACAGGAAAACCGCAAAATGAACCAGCGTATCGCCTTTCAGGGGGAACCCGGCGCCTATTCCCACGAAGCCTGCCAAACGGCCCGCCCCGAGATGGAGGCGTTACCTTGCGAAAGCTTCGAAGAGGTCATCGCCACCGCCCGCGAAGGCCGTGCCGATTTCGCAATGCTTCCCGTCGAAAACTCCACCTATGGCCGGGTGGCCGATATTCACCGGTTGTTGCCCGAAAGCGGGCTGCGAATCGTCGGAGAGGCCTTCGTGCGCGTGCGCATCAGTCTGATGGCACTGCCGGGCACGCGAATCGAGGAGATTCACACCGCCCGCGCCCATCCGGTGCTGCTGCCTCAATCAGCCAACTTCCTGAAAACAAACGGGATCAAGGGGGTCGCCGCGCCCGATAGCGCCGGCGCCGCCGCCGCGCTGGCCAAGTCTAAAACACCGGGCGAAGGCGTGCTCGCCTCGGCACTCGCAGCCGAGATTTACGGGCTGGACCTGCTCGCCCGCGATATCGAAGATCACGGCCATAACACCACCCGCTTTGTCATCATGGGCCGCGAAATGGATACCACACCGCGCGGCAGCTTGGGCATGATGACCACCTTCATTTTCGAGGTCCGCAACATCCCCGCCGCGCTTTACAAGGCGATGGGCGGTTTTGCCACCAATGGCGTGAACATGACCAAGCTGGAAAGCTACATGGTCGATGGCTCCTTCACCGCCACCCGCTTTTACGCCGACATCGACGGCCACCCCGATGATCCGGCGGTGCAGCGCGCGCTTGATGAACTGGCCTATTTCACCTCGCATATCGACATTTTGGGCGTTTACCCCGCCGACCGCGAACGTTGAGGCTCAGGCCATCCTAGTATAGCGATCCTCGGTATTCTTGGCGAAGTCCGCCACGCGAAGCTGCAACCGCTTGTTGAGGCTCGACCGCGCCAGCTTGATAGATTGCACCAATAGCCGCGCCGCCAGCGTCTCGGGGCGAAACTCGATGACCAGTTCCAGCCGCGTGCGCCCCTTGGAAAGCGCCATCAGCTCCACTGACATCTCGCCATTCATCCCCGGCATCCGGCTATCCAGCAACATCCGCGTTGACGGGCTGTAATCGACCAGCTCAACATCCATTTCCCGGCGCTTGCCACGAAACGGAAAGGCGATATGCCACCCCATGCCTTCGCCCGGTTCTTCCAACTCGTCCAAGCGTGCAACTTCCGCACCCCGCCTAAGCGCCTGCCGCTCGAACCCTTCGAAATCGGAAATCGCCCCGAAAACATAGTCAATCGGCGCTGCGATATCTTCCCGCGTCTTGAATTTCATCGTTTTTCGCCTCGTGCCCATCGCGCCCGTCAAAGGCGGCCTTCGCTTGCAAGCGTTGTGCGTTTGATCCGTGTCAGAGTAAACGCAAAACACGGCGCAAACTTCAATTTTCTCGCACATTTTGCCTAAACCGCGGGGGCCGCCCCCGGCGAAAGCGAATCAATCAAGCTGATCGGCAAGCCAGTTCCACAGGATAAAATGCGCGATGGCCCCCTTTCGCGCCGGTTTCAGATCGGGATTGCGCCCAGCGAACGCATCCGCAATCTCCTCGCGTGTGAACCAGCGCGCATCGTCGATCTCAACCGGGTCGATGGTGATCTCCGTTCCCAGCGCCTCCCCCGACAGCCAAACATCAACGAACTGGGGTAAGGCCACGGTTGGTTCGCCAGATAATCCACCCCACCCACCTTGATACCCGCCTCCTCCATCACCTCCCGGCGCACTGCCGCCTCGATCGGCTCACCCGGCTCAACAAAGCCCGCCAGCAGCGAATACATTCCCTCTGGCCAACCGGGGCTGCGCCCCATAAGGACAGAATTTCCATGCGTAATCAACATGATGACAACCGGATCAGTGCGCGGAAAATGGGCCGTCTCGCAAGCTGGGCAATTGCGTTGCCATCCCGCCATTGCCGCCGCGCTCTCTGTGCCGCATTTGGCGCAAAAACGATGCGAGCGGTGCCACGAGAACAGTGATTTCGCAGTCGTCGCCAATTCCGCATCACGCGGCGGAATCGCGGTCATCCGCGCCCGCAATTCGCAAAAAACCGCCCCCTCCGGCCCGTCCGGATGCGCTTGCTCCGTCGGGTCAAGGAAACTGCCCATCTGTGATCGGTCAAGATCGTCCGGCGTCCAACTCGAAATATCATGCACAAACACCGCCGCCTCACCTTCCAAGCCAAGAAATATCGGCATGGTCCGGCTCACCGCCAACAGCGGGTGATTCATAGGCAGCCGTGCCAGCATATCCCGCGCCTCTCCCGCAAACAGCGGCTTACCGCGCCAGATCACGATACTGCGCGCCGCCGCTGCCTGTGTCAGAGTTTGCAGCATCGCGGTATCGCCGCGAATAAACGCCGCCCGGTCAAGTCCCGAGCCGCCGAATGTCACCGTCTCCGCCAGTCGCATCCCACTATCCCCACGCTTTTCGCTGCGTTTGTCTCGCATGTTTGCTCCATGCGCACAATTGGCGACAGGTGATGACAGGCGGGCTGACTAAATCTACCGATGATTGAAAATAGCGCGCGCATATTCAACCAACACATTGAACCTGCACCACGCTTTGCCTATGCTTTGGGAACGCCAACATCAAACTGGCCTTGCTCGACTCCGACCTTGTTCGGTCGGGGGCACATTAGCGCTCACCCGGCCACAGTTATGCTTTCGGCACGGCCGCTTCAGGACACACCGCATGACCGAAAGCGTTGCCGCTCATCTTAACTTGCGGATTCTTCAAACAACCGACCTGCACGGCGCGCTCCGCGGGCATGATTATCAGGCCGACAACCCAACCGAGACAATCGGCCTCAGCCGCACTGCAACGCTGATCGAAACCGCCCGCAACGAGGCCCGTAACACCCTGCTGTTTGATACCGGCGATTGCCTTCAGGGCAGCCCGGTATGCGATCTCGCGGTCGCAAGCGGATTGCCTCACGGGCAGGTCCATCCGATGATCGCCATGATGAACGCGCTGAACTTCGACGCGATGACACCTGGCAATCACGATCTCGACTTCGGCGCGCCGTTTCTGCTGCGCGCGCTTGATGATGCCGCATTTCCCGTCCTGTCGTCCAACTTGCTTCACCGACGCGAGGATGGCACCCCCGGCGATCCGGTCCTGATACCCGAAACAATTCTCATCCGCAGGGTCCGCGATCTTGCTGGTCAACCCCACACCCTGCGCATTGGTGTGCTTGGCTGCCTGCCGCCGCAAACCCTGCGCTGGAACCACCGCCTTGCCGATAGCTACTGCGTCTCCGCCATGGTTCCCACTATCCGCGCGCGCGCCGCCGCCCTGCGCCCGCGCTGCGATCTTGTCGTGCTGCTGGCCCATTGCGGCATCACAGCCGGGCCGGACGAGTGCGATGCCGAAAACGCCGTGGTCGCCCTCGCCGCATTAATTGATGTCGATATCGTGCTCTCCGGGCACACGCATCTCACCTTCCCCTCGCCTACGGCCCCCACCCATCCCGCAATCGACCATGCGCGTGGCCTGATCCATGGCACACCGGTGCTCATGCCCGGCTTTTCCGGCAATCATCTTGGCGTTGCCGATCTGTCGCTCACGCGTGATGCGTCTGGCCGCTGGGCTCTCTCTGCCGCCGCCTGCGCGCTGCGGCCTCTCGCCCGGCGCGATGCTCTGGGCAATATCTCGCAAACCACGCCCGAAAGCCCTGCAATCTGCACCAGCTCCGACGCTGCACATCGCGCCACACTGCGCTATATCCGCGACCCTCTCGGCGAAACCCGCCAACCGCTGCACAGTTTCTTTTCGTTATTGGCCAACGATGCCAGTTTGCAGCTCGTCGCCCGCGCACAGGCCGAATTCCTGCAAAACACCATCGCGGGTACACCGCTCGCCGCCCTTCCACTGCTCTCTGCCGCCGCTCCCTTCAAATCAGGTCGGCGCGGCGGGCCGGACCATTTTACCCATCTTCCCACCGGCCCGATCACCCGACGTGGCCTGACTGATCTTTACACCTATCCAAACACGCTCTGCGCAGTGCGGCTGACCGGGCGCAACATACGTGAGTGGCTTGAACATTCTGCCAGCCTGTTTTGCCAAATTACCCCCGACAGCCCACGCGATACACCGCTGCTGAACATTGGTTTCCCCGGCTACAAATTCGAAATTATTTGCGGCCTCACCTATGAAATCGACCTGTCACAACCGCCGCGCTATTCGGGGCTGGGCGGGCTTGCCGATCCATGCGCGCGGCGGGTTTGCAACCTGCGCTGGAACGGGGTCGCGCTTGACGACACACAGGAATTCCTGCTCGCCACCAACAGCTACCGCGCCTATGGCATCGGTCTCGATTTCATGACGCCCGCCAATGGTCCAGCGCCCGAAATCGTCCTTGAAAGCCCGACGGCAAACCGCGACATCCTGCTCGCTTTCATCCGCCGCAGAACGCCGCTTGCCCTGACACCGCACCAAGTCTGGCGGTTCACGCCGCAAGCCGGTGCGCAGGCGCTGTTTCTCACCTCGCCATTGGCGCGCGCCTATCTTGGCGATCCGATGTTGCCGCCGCTTGAAGATATTGGCGATACACCCGAAGGCTTTGCCGCCTTTCGTGTTGCGCTCTGACCGGAAAGCCGCACAGCAATGTTGCGAATCTTGTGCGGCCTGCCTATATCGGCGCTTGAGAGGTTGGCGCGGGCAGGCGCCTCGCCAACCCGGTCAGATCCGGAAGGAAGCAGCCGTAACGAGCCCCGCTTGGGTCGTTGTCCAGCCTCTCACCCCCAACCTTGCACCCAAGCGTGCCAGCAAAGCTGGTGCGCGTCGCGCGAAAATGCCTCGGCACCGCCGATGCACGCAGCGCACACCAAGCACCCGCCACCCTACGCGCTCAAACCAGCCCCGCTTCGCGGAAAAGCGCCTTCACATCGCGTTCCGGGCGCGCCCCGTAATGCGAGATGACCTCCGCCGCCGCGATACAGCCCATCTGCCCCGCCACGGCAAGGCTCTGCCCGGTAGAAACACCATAAAGGAAGCCAGCGGCAAACTGATCGCCCGCCCCGGTGGCATCGACCGGCACGATCCTGTCAACCGGAACCACCGCCTGTTCGCCGCCTTCAATCAGCACCACATCATCGCCCGAGCGGGTGCAAACTACGGTCCGCGCATCCTTTGCCGCCTGTTCCAGCGCGCTGCCAAGGTCACATTGATAAAGCGATTCCCATTCGTGGCTGTTGCCAATCACGAAATCCAGTTCCTTGACCAGACGGCGAAAATCATCGCGGTGCCGCTCAACGCAAAACGGATCGGAAAGCGCGATACCGGCCTTGCCGCCGCCCTCGCGACAGGCCCGCGCGGCCGCCTCGAACGCGGCCTTGCCCTTGGGCTTGTCGTAAAGATACCCCTCCAGAAACAAAAGCTTCGCATCGCCCGCCACGGCATCGCTGACATCCTCGGGGCCAAGTTCGGCGGAAATACCCAGATAGGTGTTCATCGACCGCTCTCCGTCAGGCGAGACAAAGATCATCGAGCGCGAGGTTGGCAAATCGCCTTCCGTCACCGGCGGGTTAACGAAATCGGTGCCCCCCGTCGCCATCGCATCGGCATAAAACCGACCCAGCGCATCGCCGCGCACCCGGCCGATAAACCCGGTTCTAAGCCCCAGCGCGCCCAGCCCCGCCAGCGTGTTGGCGACCGACCCGCCCGCTGCCTGCCTGCGGTTCTCCATCGCGTCATAAAGCGCCTCGCCGCGCTCTTGCTCGACCAACTGCATGACGCCTTTGCCAATCCCCATCCTGTCCAGAAACGCATCGTCGCATTGCGAAATCACATCGACAATCGCATTGCCGATCCCCACCACATGATACTTGCTCACAGGGTCTTCTCCTCAAATTCACATAAATCGCGGATCAGGCAGGCCGCACATTTCGGCTTGCGCGCCACACAGGTATAGCGCCCGTGCAGGATCAGCCAGTGATGCGCATGGCGCTGAAAATCCACCGGGATGTTGTCCTCAATCGCGCGCTCCACGGCAACCACATCCTTGCCGGGGCAAATTCCGCTCCGATTGCCGACACGAAAGATATGCGTATCCACCGCCTGCGCCGGATAATGCCACCACATATTAAGCACCACATTCGCGGTCTTGCGCCCGACGCCGGGCAGCGCCTGCAACGCGGCGCGCGAATTGGGCACCTCCCCGCCATAATCATCGACCAGAATACGCGCCATCTTCATGACGTTCTTTGCCTTGTTGCGATAAAGGCCGATGGTTTTGATATGTTCGATCAGCCCCTCTTCACCCAAATCCAGCATCTTTTGCGGCGTATCCACCTGCGCAAAAAGCGCGCGGGTCGCCTTGTTCACGCCTGTATCGGTCGCCTGCGCGCTCAGCGCGACAGCCACCAGAAGCGTATAGGCGTTGACATGCTCAAGCTCGCCCTTCGGTTCGGCTTCCGCCGCCTGAAACCGGGTGAATATCTCGCGGAGCGTATGATAACCAAGCTGTTTTGCCATGGCGCAGATATGCACGCTCCACTTGCGCCGGGCAAGCGCATAGGTGCCGCACCACGCGCCATTCCGCAGGATTCGGGTCGAATACGCGGCGGCGGAACGCTATGTTCAATCCATCAGACGCACCAAGGATTTGAGGCCCCGATGCCAAACGACATGACAGACCCCGGTTATCACTACCACGTCATGCGCCGCGCGCTTGATGAGATTGATGCAGCCCCCGGCCCGCTTTCGCTTGATGAGCTTGCCGCCACGATGGGGATGAGCCCGGCTCATTTTCAGCGCATATTCTCGGCTTGGGTCGGCGTCTCTCCGAAACGGTATCAGCAATATCTTCAGCTTGGACAGGCCAAGCGGATGCTGGCGGAAAACATGACAACGCTTGGCGTCTCGCATTCGCTTGGCCTGTCCGGCTCGGGCCGCCTGCACGATCTGTTTTTGCGCTGGGAAGCAATGAGCCCCGGAGAGTTCGCCCGCAAGGGCGACGGGCTTGAAATTGCTTGGGGCTGGTTCGACAGCCCCTTCGAACAAGCTCTGGTGATGGGCACCGCGAAAGGGATCTGCGGCCTTGCCTTTGCCTCCGAAACCGGAGCAGACGCAGCCATGGCCGACATGCGCGCGCGCTGGCCCAATGCACGCTTCATCGAAGACACCGAAACGCTGCGCCCACTGGTGGAGGCGGCGTTTTCCGGCAAGGGCGAAACCCGGCTCCACATGATCGGCGCACCGTTTCAAATCAAGGTCTGGGAGGCGCTTCTGCATGTGCCGTCGGGCCATGTCACCACCTATTCCGAGATCGCCTCCGCCATTGGCACGCCCCGCGCCGTGCGCGCCGTCGGCACTGCGGTAGGGCGCAACCCGGTTAGCTGGCTCATCCCCTGCCACCGCGCCCTGCGCAAATCCGGTGCGCTGGGCGGGTATCACTGGGGCTTGCCGGTGAAACGCGCCCTTCTGGCTTGGGAAAGCGCCCGCGCAGAGGCGGGGCTGAACGCCCCCGAACCCGCGCACGTAGGGTAAATCCGCCGTCGTTTTTGCGCTGCCAAATCGACGAATGCGCAAAATGCCGCCGATTTCCCCGCGATGCCCGCTTTTGCCGCCCGCCCGCCTGCCATATATTGGCGTCAGCGCCACCCATCAGAACGGCGTCAGGGGTATAACGCAGTCCAGCAGGGTAAGGCACAGTCAATGATCATGAACATCAATTCGAAATTCGCTCTGGCGCTTGCCGTCGGGTCGCTCACACTCACCACCGCCTGTATGCAAAACGGCACCTACCAACCCAGAAGCAAAACCGAAAGCGGCGCCCTCATGGGGGCCGGGCTTGGTGCGGCAATCGGTGCCATCACCGCTGGCAAGGGCAATCGCGGCGGCGGCGCACTGACCGGGGCCGTTGTCGGTGCTGCCGGCGGCATGATTGCCGGGTCAGTCCTCGACAAGCAAGAAGCCGACCTGCGCAACGCAGTGGGCAACGATGTCGCGATTCAAAATACCGGCGACCGGCTGATCGTCACCATGCCGCAGGATATTCTTTTCGCCACCGACAGCGCGTCACTGCGTCCCGACCTGTTGCAGGATCTGCGCTCGGTTGCGGGCAACCTCAATTCCTACCCGAACTCAACCGTTCAGGTGCTTGGCCATACCGATAACGTGGGTGCGGCGGCTTATAATCAGGATCTTTCCTACCGCCGCGCCGATTCGGTCGCCCGCGTGCTGATCTCCGACGGGGTTACTGCAAGCCGGGTTCACGCCATCGGTCGCGGCGAAAGCCAGCCGGTCGCCTCGAACCTCACCGCCGATGGCCGCCAGCAAAACCGCCGCGTTGAAATCGTCATCCTGCCCAACGCCTGACCTCTTTTTAAGTTCGTTTCTGCCAAAAGCCCCGCCAACACCCGGCGGGGCTTTTCATTTGCACATAACGCCTGCGCCCTGCCATCACCTTGCCAGCCCGACGTGCCGCGCGTATCTCGGGCCAAACCTGTGAACGAGGGCACCCATGACCAACCCCACCCTGCTCGGCCTTTGCGGCGCATTGCGCAAGGATTCCTACAATCGCAAACTGATGCTCGAAGCCGCCACCACTTTCGGAGAGGCGGATTTCATCATCGGTGACCTGAATTTCCCGCTTTACAACGGCGACGATGAAACAGCCCACGGTGCCCCCGAAGCGGTGCGCGCCCTCGCCGCGCAAATTGCGCGGGCCGATGCAATAATCATCGCCACGCCCGAATATAACAAAGGGCCGTCCGGTGTTCTGAAAAATGCGCTCGATTGGGTCAGCCGGGTCAAAGGCGCGCCTTGGAAAGGCAAGCCGGTGGCGATCATGTCTGCCGCAGATGGCCGCGCCGGGGGCGAACGCGCACAACTCGCCTTGCGCAGCTTTCTCACCCCGTTCAACCCGCGCCTGTTGCTTGGCCCGGAAATCGCCGTGGCCGGGTCCGCGAACGAGTTTGACGCCGATGGCCGCCTGACCGGCGAGCGTTATCGCAAAAACCTCGGTATCCTGATGGCCGATCTACGCGCCGCCATAGCGTCATAGATCAGTCGGACAACCCGACCGGCTCAAAGCACCTGAATCACATCCTTGTCGATCGACAGGATATAGCCGCGCCGCGCGATGTTCTTGACCAGCAGTTCGCTCACCATCTGATTGCCCAGCGTATCGCGCAGCCGCTTCACCCGTGTCGCCCCCGCCGCTTCTTCGCAATCGGCAGCAGTGCGCCCGGAAATCACCGCCTCAATCTCGGCCCCGGTCAGAACATCATCATCCATCCGTGCCTCGGCCAGCACACTCAGCGTCTCCATCGCCGCCTCGGTCAGCTTGAACCCAAGGTTATTAAGGTAAACCGTCTTCTCTTCGCGCGAAATCAATAGCGAGTTCACCTGTATCCCGGCGCGTTCGATCTGCGCCATGCGGCGGTTCAAAACCACCAACAGCACCAGAAAAACCAGCGCCGCGATAAGCAGCGCCGTGGCAAAGACCAACAACACGAAAATCACCATCCGGTAGCTGGCCAGCGTATCGGCAAAAGCAGTGCCCGATTGCGCGAGAATCTCCAGAAGCTTGATCTCCGCGCCGGTGGTCAAATCATCATTTGCAACGAAAAGCTGCTCGACGCGCGCATTGAAGGCGTTCGCATCGGGCAGGGTGAAAAACAACACCGCTGCCGCGATCAGCAACAACGCCACGATTGCGGAAATCCCGATCAATACAATGCGTCCGGGCTTCATTCCGCGCCCGGCCTCAGAAGCGAAGGAAATATTGTCCTGCACTGGCCTTCCTTTTCTCCAGTCCGCTTTCGTCGAAAACCGAAAGCACGTTGAGCAAAATCCAGCCCCGCGCATTCAGGCGCTGCGCCGCTTGCGCGCGCGCGGCACCTTTGGTGCATTTACCGCTGATCTGCATCACACCGTAATGCAGCTTCAGGGGGTTGTCGCGCTTGGCCTTGTAATCGGCGTAACACGCCGCTCCCGCCGCCTCACTCGAAGCAGCAAGCGCCAGCACGGCAACACATATTATCATGATCTGTCTCATGCCGCAGAAGATGCGCGAGAACCTGCCGTTATTCAATAACGCGAAGCCATTATCCGCGCGGTTATCCAATAACAATCCGCCGTTATTGCTTGGCGGGGTGTTCTGACCCGATCTTGGTGTCACACCGCGACGGAAACACACGCCGCATCCGAATAAACCATATGACAATAGGAAAGGATCATCCCATGTCCCGCAGATTCATCTCAGGCATTCTTGCCACCGCCATTGCCGTCACCGGCTTCAGTGTTTCGCAGGCGCAAGCCTCTGATCGTGACGTCGCACGCTTCCTTGCCGGTGCCACCGCGCTCGTCATCCTTGGGACCGCGCTGAACAACAATCAGAACAAGAAGGTCGTGCGTGTGGTTCCGGGCCATCATGACAAGCACTGGAAACAGCGCCAGCGTGCCCGCGAAAGAGCCCAGGCGCAAGCCCGCCGCGAAGCGCGTCTTGAAGCGCGTCAGGAGGCCCGTCAACGCCAGCACCGCCGCGTTCACAACGGGCATAAAGTTGCCCCGCGTCCGCTGCCTGAACGCGCCCGCAATCATCAAGGCTATCGCAACTGACCGGACTTCCGTCGCAGCACATGCCCCAAGTGTTGCAGCGGAACCAGAGGTCGAAGGCAGGGCTTGCCCCTGCCTTCGACTTTTTGCATCAAGGGGTATGGACATACCCGATTACTCTTTCGAGACCACCGCCCGCGCCCGTGGCTTTGCCCGCATCGCTGGCGTTGATGAGGTTGGGCGCGGCCCGCTTGCCGGCCCGGTTACAGCCGCCGCCGTGGTGCTTGATCCGGCCCGCATCCCCGACGGGCTCAACGATTCCAAAAAACTCACCGCGCGGCGCCGCGAGCTGCTCTATGATCAGATTTTCGCCGTGGCGGAGGTGTCCATCGGCGAAGCCACGGTCGAGGAAATCGACGAAATCAACATCCTGCGCGCCTCCCACCTCGCCATGATGCGCGCGCTGGCGGGCCTGCTTTCGCCCCCGATCATGTGCTGATCGACGGCAATATGCTGCCGCGTGATCTTGCTCTTTCGGCTGAAGCCATCGTCAAGGGCGATGGGCGGTCTGTGTCGATTTCAGCGGCCTCAATTGTGGCGAAAGTCTGGCGGGACCGTGGCATGTTGACCCTTGCGCAACACTACCCCGGCTATGGCTGGGAAACCAACGCCGGCTACGGATCAAAAAGCCACATGACGGCGCTTCAAAATCTCGGGGCGACCCCACACCATAGACAGTCGTTCAAACCCATCCACAATATCTTGTGTAAACAGAAAAACGTAACCTCCTGATTCAAAAAGAAATTGACGCCGATTCGGCAATGACTCATCCTTGCCTCAATAAACGCGCGCAAAAAACCGGCGCCGGGACAGAGGCAGAAAATGACGAAAACCAAGACCGAAGCGGGCACCGCGGTGCTCCCCCTGAACACGATTCTCGATGGCGATTGCATTGACGCGATGAACGCCTTGCCCGCCGCGTCGATTGATCTCATCTTTGCCGACCCGCCCTACAATCTACAACTGAAGGGAGAGCTTCACCGCCCCGACAATTCAAAAGTCGATGCGGTTGATGATGCGTGGGATCAATTCGATAGCTTCAAGGTTTACGATGATTTCACCCGCAAGTGGCTCAAGGCGGCCCGCCGCCTGTTGAAACCCAATGGCGCGCTCTGGATGATAGGCTCCTATCACAATGTCTTCCGCATGGGGACCGAGCTGCAAAATCAGGGCTTCTGGATTCTCAACGACGTGGTTTGGCGCAAATCCAACCCGATGCCGAATTTCCGTGGCAAACGCTTTACCAACGCGCATGAAACCCTGATCTGGGCCAGCAAATCGGAAGGCGCGAAATACACCTTCAACTACGAAGCTCTCAAGGCGCTGAACGAAGGCATTCAGATGCGCTCCGATTGGGTTATCCCGATCTGCAATGGCGGCGAGCGGCTGAAAGACGACAACGGCGACAAGGCCCACCCCACCCAAAAGCCCGAGGCGTTGCTGCACCGCATCCTCGTGGGCACCACCAACCCCGGCGATGTCGTGCTCGACCCGTTTTTCGGCACCGGCACGACCGGCGCGGTTGCCAAGATGCTGGGCCGCGATTTCATCGGCATCGAACGCGAAGAAGCGTATCGCAAGGTTGCTCTGAAGCGGCTCTCGAAAATCCGCAAGTTCGACAAGGCCGCGCTTGAGGTCAGCCGCTCCAAACGGGCAGAGCCGCGTGTGCCCTTCGGCCAGCTGGTCGAACGCGGAATGCTGCGCCCCGGAGAGGAACTTTATTCGCTCAATGGCCGCCACAAAGCCAAGGTTCGCGCCGATGGCACCCTGATCGGTGACGATATCAAAGGCTCCATTCATCAGGTCGGTGCCCATCTCGAAGGCGCGCCCTCGTGCAACGGCTGGACCTACTGGTGCATCAAGCGCGACGGCCAACAGGTGCCGATCGACATTTTCCGCCAGCAAATCCGCGCCGAAATGCGCGCCTGAACCCCGAACATTCCCGAACACCGCCGGTGCCTGTGGCTTGAAGCCCGGCACTACACCTGCCCCGCGCCCTTTGGGATGCGGGGCTTTTTTTATGGGGGAAATCTGGTCTTCTGACGTCTGGCCAACTCACCCGGTTTCCGACATTCATTTGCCAAGCGCGGAATCAAGGCCGAAGGCCGCCGCGCATCGCCGGGCCGCCCCCGGCACGGCGATTTGGCTATCGTGCGCACAACGTACTGATCGCGCGCGGATGGGGTTGCCATAAAGCGCGTCATTCATCAGTGAGATCGCCGCACCGCGGCCCGTCGACGCGTGGCTTTCGCTAGCTGGGGCGCGAGCGAACATTCGCGCTACATCACTACTCCCGCCTCCCTCCCAAACAGCACGCGCCATTTCCCTGCTGAATTACCGATTCAAAATCACCGCGAAACGGTCTAGGAAGGGCTTGACCCTGCCTGCAACCACGAGCACCTCCAATGATCCACCCCCTTCACGCAAGACGCCCCTGATGACGGCGCGCATTCTTCTGACCGGCGGGGCGGGCTATATCGGCTCGCATACCTATGTCGCACTCAAGGCGGCAGGCCATGATGTCGCCATTCTCGACAATTTCTCCAACTCCCGCCCCACCGTTCTGAACCGGCTGGAAACACTCACCGGCGCGCCGGTCGAACATCACCTCTGCGATGTGTGTGACGCACCGGCGGTGATGCGGCTTTTTGCCGACAACAGCTTTGATGCCGTGGTGCATTTCGCTGCCCGCAAGGCGGTTGGCGAATCGATGCGCGAACCGCTGACCTATTTCAACGCCAATATCGGCGGCTTCATCAACGTGCTGCGCGCGATGGAGCAATCCGGCACCAACCGGCTGGTGTTTTCATCATCCGCCACGATCTATGGCGACCCGGATATGTCACCCATCCCCGAAACCGCCGAGCGCCGCTATGCCAACCCCTATGGCTATACCAAAATCGCCTGCGAACAGATGATGGAGCAGCTTTGCACGAGCAACCCGGCATGGCAATTCGGCGTATTGCGCTATTTCAACCCGGTCGGTGCCCATGCGTCGGCGCTCATTGGCGAAGACCCGATGGATATTCCCAACAACCTGATGCCCTACATCGCCAAGGTCGCCACCGGCGAGTTGCCCCGCATCAACATTTTCGGCGCCGATTACGCCACGCCTGACGGCACCGGCGTGCGCGATTACATCCATGTCGAGGATCTGGCCCGTGGCCATGTGCTTTCGCTTGAGGCGTTGCTGGCAGGCAAGGGCGGGCACAGCGTCAACCTCGGCACCGGCAAGGGAATATCGGTGCTTGAAGTGATCGCCGCCTATTCCGCCGCCTGTGGCCGCGCATTGCCGTATGAAATTGCCCCAAGGCGCGAAGGCGATGTGCCGTCCTATTATGCCGACCCGTCGCTGGCGCAAACCCTTCTCGGCTTCCGGGCAGAGCGCGATCTCGATGATATGTGCCGCTCAAGCTGGGCATGGGTCTCGGGTCAGCTTTCCAACACGCCAAAGCCATAGCGCGGCCTGTGGCTTAACCCTGCGCGCTGCCCGCCTCAGGGCGGTTCCGCACGCCCGGCTCCGGCAGGCGCAGCTTGTTGTAACCGCTCCAATCGGTGATCTCGGGGTAATACATGCCGCGCCATTTCTGCACCCTTGGGTTCATCACCCTGCGCCAGACCCGCGGCAAAACTGCGACCAGCGTCATCATCGGATAGCCGTAAGGCAGTTGCGGTGCGTCGGCGGGCGCATAGGTCTGCAACAACGGAAATCGCCGGTCGGGTTTGTAATGATGATCGGAATGGCGTTGCAGGTTGATCAGCAACCAATTCGTCGCCTTGTGCGCCGCATTCCAGCTATGGCGCGGCTTTACATGCTCATAACGGCCATCGCCCAGATATTTCCGCGTCAGCCCGTAATGCTCCACGTAATTGGTCAACTCAAGCTGCCAGACCGCACTCCCCGCCTGCACGATGAACAGAAGCAACCCAACCCAGCCACCAAGCACCAAAGCCAGCAACAGCATCACCGCCTGCAGTATCCAGTAACGCCAGAACGGGTTGCGGCTGTCGCTCCACGGCAATCCCCTCTTCGCCAACTTCTCTTTCTCCGCGCGAAAGGCCGACCCCGGCCCGCTGCGCAACACCCGCGCAAAAAACCGATGGAAATTCTCGTTAAAACGCGCCGTCACCGTATCGCGTGACGTGCCCACGTAAGGATGATGCACCAACAGATGCTCACTTCTAAAATGCGAATATAGCACCATAGCCAGCAGGATATCGGCCAGCCACCGCTCGGCCTTGTTGGTCTGGTGCATCAATTCATGGGCATAAACGATGCCGACCGTGCCGGTAATCACCCCCATCCCGAAAAACAGCACCCAAAGCTCTAACCAATTCAAATGCCCGGAGCGGGTCACGTAAAAAATAACCCCGAACAGCGTGACAAACTGCACCGGCACCCACGCCATCACGCCAAGCCGATACCAGTAAAGCGCCGCCTCATCCGTGTCGGTGTCGGGGTTTTCCTCGTTGAGGCCCAACAACCCGTCAAGCGCGGTGAAAACCCACCACGCCACCAGCGGCAAAAGCACCACCAGCCAGCCACCATAAACCGCGCTCACCCACGCCAGCGGCACCAGCAGGTAGCTCAGCCAGAACGGCAACAAGGCAGAAGGGCGGGACATATCTTGCCCGGTCATTGGGAACGCACTCCTTTGCGGCACTTCCCGTTCAGTATCCATCGTCAAACGCGCCTTGGGCAAGGTCAAACACCTTGCGCATCACCGTCGGAAGATCGGACGGGCGAAATTCCGATTTCGGCAGGAATAGAGCCGCATTTGGCACAGATTCCATCGGCAGATCGGCCACCTTGATAGCGAGCCGCAAATGAAAATGAGTAAACGTGT
The DNA here is from genome assembly GCF_034555965.1 of Aquicoccus sp. G2-2. Classification (GTDB taxonomy): domain Bacteria; phylum Pseudomonadota; class Alphaproteobacteria; order Rhodobacterales; family Rhodobacteraceae; genus JAYDCK01. The sequence continues at coordinate 3,114,629 of NZ_JAYDCK010000003.1, read as the reverse complement.
GGCGTGCCTCCGCGCCAATATCGCGCCAATCCGCCGTCACCGGCGGGGCCTCTTGCGCCACCTCGCCCCACGGCGCGCCGGGCCAGCCCAGCATCCCGCCGAGCAATCCCTTGCCGGGCCGCCGTTCCAGCAACCACGCGCCATCCGCCCGCCGCCCGACATAGGCAACCCCGCGCCGCACCGGCTTGGCCTGTTTCGGGCTGCGCGCAGGCAGGCTTGCGGCAATGCCCAGCGCACGCGCCTCGCAAATGCCCCGCCATGGGCAAATGCCACAGGCCGGTGCCTTCGGTGTGCAAAGCGTCGCCCCCAGATCCATCACCGCCTGCGCATAATCACCAGGGCGCGTTTTGGGCGTTGTTAGAGCCGCTTTTTCGATCAATTCCGCCTTCGCGCCGGGCAATGGCGCGCGCACCGCATAAAGCCGCGCCATCACCCTCTCGACATTGCCATCGACCACCACTTCCGGCGCGTCAAAAGCAATCGCCGCAATCGCCGCCGCCGTGTATGGCCCGATTCCCGGCAACGCCATCAACCCCTCGCGTGTTTGCGGGAAGCCACCGCACTGCGTCACCACGCGCGCGCATTTCAAAAGGTTGCGCGCCCGCGCGTAATAGCCAAGGCCCGCCCATTCGCCCATCACGTCTTCGTCACGCGCGTGCGCCAAGGCCTCGACCGTCGGCCAGCGCGCGGTGAACCGCTCGAAATAGCCCTTCACGGCGGCCACGGTCGTCTGTTGCAGCATCACTTCGGAAAGCCACACACGGTAAACATCCGCCCGCACGCCCGCCCCCGGCGGCACCCGCCACGGCAACGCCCGCGCATGGGTGTCATACCACTCAAGCAGGTCGGCGGCCCTCTGATGCATTTGCCTTGTCACGCAGCTGTTATCCTCTTTCGCCGGTTTTTCCTGTTCCCCGGCCTCCTCTGCCACTAAATTACCCCGGAACCAAGGGAACGCAGATGACGCCGCAGAAACGCAAACAAGGCAGGGGGTTCGCCCGCGCCTCGAAAATCCTCTCCGGTCAGGTCCGCAAGGCCGGGGAAACGCGTGGCTTTGCCGTCTCAAGGCTGCTCACCCATTGGCCCGAAATCGCCGGTGAGGCCATCGCCGAAATCTCCCGCCCGGTTGAGGTTTCCCATACAAGGCAGGGCTTCGGTGCAACACTGTCGCTGCTCACCACTGGCGCCAACGCGCCGATGCTCGAAATGCAGAAAGAGAAACTGCGCGAACGGGTCAACGCGGTTTACGGCTATAACGCCATTTCGCGCATCCGCATCACCCAGACCCACGCCACCGGCTTTGCCGAGGGGCAGGCAAGCTTTGCCCATCGCCCCGCCAAACCGGCAGAGGCACCGCCCGATCCACTCATCAAGCAATCCGCCATACGCGCCGCACAGCCGATCACCGATGAAGGCTTGCGCCATGCGCTTGAAACTCTGGGCGAAAACGTCCTATTGAAATCCAAACGCCAGAAAGGGCCGTCTGAATGATCAACCTCCCGCTTCGTGCCGCCGCCATTGCCGCCACACTTGCGCTCATCGCACCCGCCACATGGGCCGACGATGCCGCGACAACGACCACCGCACAAACCGCCGCCCCTGCCGAGACGGCCAAAGCCCCCGAGGAAGCGGCAGCGCCCGCTGAAAAACCGGTCATCCATGAAATGACGCTCGGGGCGGAGGATGCGCCGGTCACCGTGATGGAATACGCCTCCTTCACCTGCCCGCATTGTGCGGCCTTCCACGATGATCAGTATCTCAAGCTCAAGGCCGATTACATCGACACCGGCAAGGTCCGTTTCATCTACCGCGATGTCTATTTCGACCGCATCGGCCTCTGGGCTGCGATGCTGGCCCGGTGCGAGCCGGAACGCTTCTTCGGCATTGCCGATCTGATCTATTCCAAGCAGAACGACTGGCTCAATTCGAACGATCCCGTCAAACTGGCTGCCAACCTGCGCAAGCTGGGCAAGATCGCTGGCCTGCCCGAAGATCAGATGAAAGCCTGCATGGAAGACGGCGCCAAGGCCAAGGCGCTGGTCAACTGGTATCAAGCCAATGTCGAGAAGGACAAGATCGAAGGCACACCGACGCTCATCATCGACGGTGAAAAGCACTCCAACATGTCCTGGGCCGAACTCAAGAAAATCATCGACGCAAAATTGGGCTCGTAATGGAAACGCCACTTGCCGGACTGAAGGTCGTTGAACTGGCGCGCATCCTCGCCGGACCATGGGCGGGGCAAACGCTGGCCGATCTCGGCGCCGAGGTGATCAAGGTCGAAGCCCCCGGCGGGGACGATACCCGCCAATGGGGCCCGCCCTTTGTTGAGCGTGACGGCGATACCTCTGCGGCCTATTTCCATTCCTGCAATCGTGGCAAATCCTCAATCACCGTCGATTTCCGCGATGCGGATGATCTCGCCCGGCTAAAAGAGCTGATCAAGGATGCCGATATCCTGATCGAGAATTTCAAGCTCGGCGGGCTGGCCAAATACGGGCTCGACTACGACAGCATGAAAGCCCTGAACCCGGCGCTGATCTATTGCTCGATCACCGGCTTCGGGCAGACCGGGCCATATGCCCACCGCGCCGGGTATGATTACATCATCCAAGGCATGTCCGGCTTCATGTCGATCACCGGCGAACCCGATGGCCAGCCACAACGCGCGGGCGTGGCCATCACCGACCTGTTCACCGGGCTTTATTCCGTCTCCGGCATCCTTGCCGCTTTGCATCAACGCACCCGCACCGGGCTGGGGCAACATATCGACATGGCGCTGCTCGATTGCGCGGTGTCCGCCATGGCCAACCAGACGCTCAACTACCTTGCCACCGGCACGCCGCCGGGGCGCACCGGCAATTATCACCCCAATCTGACCCCCTATCAGGTGTTCGATTGCGCCGATGGCTACATCATCATCGCCACCGGCAACGACGCTCAGTATCAACGCCTTTGCGCGCTGCTTGGCCTTGATGACATGGCCAGTGATCCGAAATTCCTGAAAAACGCCGACCGGGTGCAAAACCGCCCCGAAATGATCGACCGGCTGCTGACCGAAACCCGCAAACGGCCCAAGGCCGACCTGCTCGCCGCCTGCGAAGACCACGGCATCCCCGCCGGGCCGATCAACGATATGGCCGATGTCTTTGCCGACCCGCAGGTGCAGGCGCGCGGAATGCAGATCGCGCCCGAAGGTCTTCCCGGTGTGCGCTCACCATTCCGCTTCTCCGGGGCCGATCTCGCGCTTGATCGCGCCTCCCCCAAGCTCGGTCAGGACAACGACTGAAAACCGGGCACGACGCCCCCGCTTCATTTTGCCAAAAATATCCATATCCCGCGTTTGGCCCAACCATGCCCGTTGCCGAAATCCCGGCGCACCGCGCAGCGCATTAACTTAACTGATTTTAACGAAATCGCCGTTTCACGCCATACGCAAAGCAGCCAAGGTGCAGACGGGCGGGCATACATCCGTGTTCCGGCACCTCTTGCATCATTAACTAAGCGGGACGCTCCATCAATGTCTCGATAAGCCTATCAAGCGTCGTCCAGTCCTCCAGCTCCAGCCGCACCGGCAGACTGATCACCTGCGCGCGCAATTCCATCGGCAAGCGAACCGCATCTTTTTCCGTCGTCACCAACTGCGCGCCCTTGGCTTTTGCCTGCATTATCAATCGGTTGAGCAAAGCCGGGCTAAGCGCCTGATGATCGTCGAGCGCATGTGCCTCGATGATCTCCGCGCCGAGTCCTTTCAGCGTTCGGAAGAACTTGGCAGGTTGGCCGATCCCGGCAAAGGCGATACAGCGCATTCCGGTCCAGTCCATGCCCATCTGCAACGGTATCAGCGCGCCTTTCATATGCGGCAGCGTTACCATGCTACCCCATTGCTTTTCAAAGGCAATCTGCGCGTCCGATGGCCCGATGGAAAGCACCGCATCCGCCCGCGCCAGCCCGGCCTCAACCGGCTCTCTGAGTGGCCCCGCCGGGATGCAACGCGCGTTGCCAAAACCCTGCCCTGCATCAACCACGACTAGGCTCAGATCCTTCTCGACCGCCGGATTCTGATGCCCATCGTCCAGAACAATAACCTCCGCCCCCGCCCCCGCCGCCGCCCGGCATCCGGCAAGCCGATCCTTCGCCACCCAGACCGGCAGGAACGCGGCCAGCAACAGTGGCTCATCGCCTGTCTCTGCCGCTCGATGGCGGCGCTCATCAACCTGCTCTGGCCCTTCCAGCGTGCCGCCATATCCCTTTGAAACTGCGTGTACATTCAGTCCGGCAGCCTGCAACCTCTGGGCCAGCGCGATCACCGTTGGCGTCTTGCCGGTGCCCCCCGCATTGATGTTGCCAACGCAAATCACCGGGCAGCTGACCCGCGCCCCCTTGTGCGCCACCCGCCGCGCCGTGGCGCGCGCATATACCGCCCCAACCGGCGCCAGCAGGCGCGCTTGCCAACCCGGCCGCGCGGGTGGGTTGAACCAGAAATCCGGCGCCCGCATCAGTTCGCCTCCATGACGTCAAGCACATCATGCACCAGCGCCGTCACCTTGTCTGTCACCTCTGCTCCTTCCGATGCCGCCTGCCACCCAGCCGCCGCCATGAGCGCCGCCTGATCCGGTGCAAGCAGTTGCTGGACCGCTGTTGCCAAACTGCTGGTATCCTTGACGATTCGCGCCGCACCGGCACGGGCAAAACGTGAATAGGCCGAAAGGTATCGGCTCACATTCGGCCCGTAAAGAATGGCCGAACCAAGTGCCGCCGGTTCATACGGATCGCGCCCATCGCTGCTCTTGTCCAGTGAAGAACCCATGAAGGTCAGGGGTGCCAAACGATACCAAAGCCCCATCTCGCCCCATGTATCCGCCAACAAAACCTGCGTCGTCTCATCCGGTATATCGCCACGAGACCAAACTGCCACGTTCAACCCTTCTGCCCGCAAGAAATCAGCAAATTCCCCTCCGTCTGTCTCATCATCCGGCACCAGGATCAGCATTAGGCGAATTGCTCTGCGGCTCACTTGGATATGCGCGGCAATGACGGCCTCAAGCTCGCTGCGCTGCACCATTGCAGCCAACCATACCGGGCGACCGGCAAAAATTTGCGCCAACTCATCGCGCTCCGTGTCGTTACATCCAAGCGCCCCACTACCTTCCTGCAATGGCCCGGTAACTTCGATCTCCTCGCGCGGAACGCCAAGCCGCCGCAGGATCTGTGCCGCCGTGCCATTGCGGGCAAAACAGGTCCCAAACGCCTCCACGCTCGCGCGCGCCAAATCCGGCAACCAGCGTTGGTGCGCGGCGTTAAGATCATCTTCACTGGCGTCGATCAAAAATGCAGGCAAATGTCGTTTTGCCATCAGATGCAAAAGTGCCGGTCTAAATTGCCCACCGGTCCAAAGGCAAATATCCGGGCGCCAGTGATCGAGAAAAGCGTCCCCTGCCTGCAATGTGTCATCCGGCAGCGCCTGCCAGAAGTCCTGACTGCGCAGGTGATCGGGCCTGTTCACCTTTGGCGGTGAAGTGATCAGCAGGTTCAAGTCAGGCCGCTGGCTTCTCAAAAGCCGCGCGATCTGAAGAAGTGCGCGCGCGCGCGCTGGCGATGTCGCATGGCCCCAAAGCAACGTGCCAACAGGCCGCTGCATGGCGAAGTCCAGGCGGGCCTGCCCGTCCCGCCGCGCCAACGCAAGATAGGCCCCCAGCGAAATCGAACGCGTCAGCGCCATTGCGGCAAAGCCTCAAAGCCGTTCTGCATTCGCGCCAACATACACCTTGCCCCGTCATTCATCGCCATCCGACCCAACCTAGGCGAATGCCCTGCAACGTCAAGAAACGCATAACCTCACAGGGTTGACCTTGCCACGCTTTCCATCAAAAGAAACCGACAAGGAGATCATCCAATGAAGCCCTTCCTCGTTTTGCAACTGCGCCCCGAGCCCGAGGCCTCTGACGATGAGTTCGCAGCCATCCTGCGCAAGGGTGGGTTGTCATTCGATGAGGTGCGGCGCATCCGCTTGGATCAGGAAAGCCTCCCCGCCACGCTTGATCTTTCCGCCTATGCCGGTGTGATCGTCGGCGGCGGCCCCGGCTGTATCAGCGACCCACCTGCAAAGAAAACTCCCGTCGAAGCGCACATGGAAGCCGCCGTTCTGGCGCTCATGCCTGAAATTACAAACCGCGACTTCCCTTATCTCGGCTGTTGTTATGGTATCGGCATTCTTGGCCATCATCTCGGTGCGCCTGTCAGCAAGGCGCGTTTTGGCGAACCTGTCGGGGCCGCCGATTGCACCCTGACTGACGCTGGCAGAACTGATCCTCTCTGCGCCGGTCTACCCGACGCTTTTCAGGCCTTCGTTGGCCACAAGGAAGCCGTCCAAAGCCTCCCGGAAGGCTGCGCCCATCTCATTGCCTCACCCACCTGCCCGCTTCAGATGATCCGGTTCGGGCGGAACGTCTATGCTACGCAATTTCATCCAGAGGCCGACAGCGCCGGGTTCGAGACACGCATAAACATCTACAAACATCGTGGGTATTTCCCTCCTGAGGATGGCGATGCCCTCATTGCGTTGTGCCGCACCACAGATGTCCACGCCCCGGAACTGGTTCTGCGCAATTTCGTGCGTCTCTATCGACAGGATTAGACTGTTCAGGCTTCCGACTCACCCGTGGGCCATGGTAGCCTTTTGATCAAATTGTTATCATTGGCTGGGAGCCCGCACGATGAAAGACGACAACTTCCTGAAGGAAAACAACGCCCGCCACCTCTGGCATCCTATGGGCCATCCCGGTGACGCACAGCAGAATGCGCCAACCATCATCAAAGGTGCCGATGGCAGCCATATCACGGATATCGACGGCCATCGCGTTGTCGACGCCGTGGGTGGGCTGTGGTGCGTGAACCTTGGTTATTCCAACGACGTCGTGAAAGACGCCATCGCCAAACAGCTTTACGATCTGCCTTATTATTCGGCCTTTGCAGGCACGTCGAACCCGACCGCGATCGAGGCATCCTATGCCGTGCGCGAGTTCTTTGCAAAGGATGGCATGGTCCGCGCGTTCTTCACTTCGGGCGGTTCGGATTCGGTCGAAACCACACTGCGGTTGGCGCGCCAGTATCATCGCCTGCGCGGAGAGCCGACACGCACCAAGTTCCTGTCGCTGAAGAAAGGCTATCACGGCACCCATTTCGGCGGTGCCTCAGTCAACGGCAACAACCGCTTTCGCACGGCCTATGAACCGCTTCTTGCGGGCTGCTTTCACCTGCCGTCACCCTATCCATACCGCAACCCCTTCAATGAAACTGCCCCCGATCAACTTGCACAGAATATCGCCCAGATGATGGAGGACGAGATTGCGTTTCAGGGCGCGAACACCATCGCCGCCTTCATTATGGAACCCATTCAGGGGGCCGGGGGCGTCATCGTGCCGGGGGAAACCTTCATGCCCCTGATGCGTGAGATTTGCGACCGTCACGGCATCCTGCTGATCTCGGATGAGGTGATTACCGGTTTCGGGCGCACCGGCGATTGGTCCGGCGCGCGGCATTGGGGGGTGAAGCCTGACATGATGAGTACCGCAAAGGGAATTACCTCGGGCTATTTCCCGGTAGGTGCCGCGTTGATGAGCGAAAAAGTGGCCGACGTGTTCGAAAAAGACACCACCGGGGAAGGCGCGATTTACCACGGTTATACCTACTCCGCTCATCCGGTTGGTGCCGCCGCCGTCACCGCCTGCCTTTCGGAAACGCTTCGGCTCGACACCAAGTCCAACGCCGCAGCGCGCGGGAAACAGCTTTATGACGGCGTGCTGAAATTGGCCGGGAAATACGACATGATCGGTGATGTGCGCGGCGGGCATGGGTTGATGACTGGGGTTGAACTGGTCTCCGACAAAGACACCAAAACACCGATGGATCTCGCCACGATGAAGACCATCCACAAGGCTGCCTATGACGCCGGCGCCATGGTTCGCCTTGGTGGGAACAATATCCTGATGTCACCACCACTAACGATTACTGAGGCCGAAATCGCCACGGTCCTCGCGGCTCTCGATGCTGGCTTGGCTGCGGTTTAACCCAGCAAGTCGCGCATGCCGTATCCGGCATAGGCCGGAAACATCACTGCCCTGCGAAACCGCCCGAAAGGAAACTTTCTGGGCGGTTTCTTCATGATTTCCGGATAAATTCTCTCTGATGTGCGCCCCAATGCAAGATCAGCCAGCAGCGCGCCGGTATAACTTCCCATCGCCACGCCATTGCCGTGATAGGCAAAGCCCGCAAACATGCCCCGTTGCCCCGGCACCGCACCGCAAAAAGGTCTGAGATCACGCGAAAGGCAAACCATACCGCTCCAGCTATGGGTAATTTCAACATCGCGCCACGCGGGGAACATCGTTGCAAAATCCCGCCGGATCAGCCGATCAATACCGCCCTCCGAACGTTTTGACCCCCATAAACCACCACGCATCCCAAACAGAAAACGCCGATTCGGCATCAAGCGGAAATAGTGTAGCAAATTGCGACTGTCGTAAGACATCTGGTCACTTGTCCAGCCCTGTGCATCTAATTCCGTCTGCTCCATCGGGCGGGTTACTATGATGCTCGATTGCGACGGCATATAACGCCCGGCCATCCATTCCGGCAGGTCTTCGCTCGAATAGCCATTGGTTGCCAGCAAGACCGTGTCACAAGTGACCTCACCCGGTCCCGTCGTGATACGCCAATGGTCGCCCGTCCGTGCCATCTGCGATACCGGTGATTGGCCGAACACCACCGCCCCGGAACCTTCCGCGGCTGTAAGCAGCCCATCAAGATACTTGCGCGGATGCAACCCAAAGCCCAGCCGCACCGTCAGCGCCCCGTGAAACGGCCCGCCGTTCAAGCCTTCTACGGCGAGGTTCTCTTTCGGGGTGATCTCGGGCGTTATACCATAATTTTCCTCGGTGGCGGCAATCTCACGATCAAACTGCTGCGCTGCCGTCATACGATGTGCAAGAAGGGTTTCACCATTCGAATGCCGATCAGCCTTAATCTCATGTTCATCCAGAAGCTCGGCCACCAACTCGATTGCTGCCATCTCTGCCTTGCGCCACTCAAGCCGCGCTGCCTTCCCGTAGGCGCGATCAAGGCCCGCATCACCCATCTTCGCACCACCAAGGCAGCAGAATCCGCCATTGCGCCCTGATGCGCCCCAGCCGGGGTGGCGCGCTTCCAGCACAACAACACTGACCCCGGCCTTGGCCAGATGCAGCGCCGCCGATAGGCCGGTGAACCCACCGCCGATAATTGCAACGTCCGCCTTGTGCGCCCCCTGTAACGGCCGCCGTTCAAGCTTGGCTTCAGGCACCTCATCGGCCCAAAAACAGTTGTCGATCCGGTCATCCGAATACACAAAGTCCGAAAATATCCGCTTCATCCGGTTGCCCGCTCGGCCGCCTGTTCTTCGGCGTGCTGGCGCAGGGCGGCACGTTTCGAAACAAGCGATGCAGTAATCACCCCAACGGTGACGATGGCAATCATGATCGTTGAAAGCGCGTTGATTTCCGGGTTCACACCCAGCCGCACCGCACTCCATATCTTCATTGGCAGTGTGGTGGCGCCCGGCCCGGTGGTGAACGAGGCGACCACCAGATCATCCAGAGACAGCGTGAAAGCAAGAAGCCATCCCGAAATGACGGCGGGCGCAATGATCGGCAAGGTGACAAGCCGGAATGCCGCGAACGGCGAGCAGCCAAGGTCAAGCGCGGCCTCTTCAAGCGAACGATCGAAGCTGACCAGACGGGAGGAGACCACAACGGAAACATAACACATGGAGAACGTCGCGTGAGCCAAGACGATGGTCTGAATGCCCATCTGGCTGAACAGCGGCTTGAACAACAAGAACAGGGAAAGACCAAGGATCACATCTGGCATGACCAGCGGTGCATAGACCATACCGGAAAAAAGTGTGCGCCCCCTAAAGCGGCCTGCGCGCACTATCACATAGGCGGCCATCGTCCCAAGGGCGGTCGCCAGCGTGGACGAAAAGAACGCGACCCGCAGCGTCACCCATGCCGCATCGAGCATCTGTTCGTCGCGAAACAACTCCCCATACCACTTGGTCGAGAACCCGGCCCAGACCGCAACATTGCGCCCGCCGTTGAAACTGTAGGTAATAAGCAGAATCATCGGCAGATAAAGAAAAGCAAATCCCAAAGTCAGCGATGTGGCGTTGAACCATGAAAATCGTCTCATGCTTCGGCCTCCCGACTTTTCTGCTCATTACGCTGAAACAGGATGATGGGCACAACCAACAGCAGCAACAGGATCACCGCGACGGCAGAAGCGACCGGCCAGTCACGGTTGTTGAAGAATTCCTCCCAAAGCACCTTGCCAATCATCAGCGTTCTGGAGCCGCCAAGCAGCGACGGGATAACAAACTCCCCAAGCACGGGAATGAACACCAGGAAACACCCGGCGATTATGCCGCTTTTCGAGAGTGGGATTGTCACCAGCCAAAAGGCAGAAAGCCGCGAACAGCCCAGGTCTTCAGCCGCTTCGAGAAGAGATATGTCGAGCTTCTCAAGTGCCGAATAAATTGGCAGGATCATGAACGGCAGATAGGTATAGACGATGCCGATATAGACCGCCGTATTGCTGTTGAGGATCGCAAGCGGTTCGCTGATGATACCGGTCCAGCCAAGAAATTGATTCAACAGCCCTTCTGGGCTCAGGATACCAATCCACGCATAGACCCGGATCAGGAAGCTGGTCCAGAATGGCAGGATTACCAACATCATCAGGGTGGGGCGCCATTCGTCGCGCGCCTGTGCCATGCCATAGGCGATCGGATATCCGATCAACAGTGCAAGCCCGGTAGAAAAAACTGCGATTTTCAGGCTGGAAAGATAAGCACGCCAGTAAAGTTCATCTGACGATAGAAACCAGTAATTTTCAAAGTCGAGCTTGGAAAAGAAGGCTTTCAAGCCCTCCCAACCATGGCTCAGATCGAGCATCGGCGTATACGGCGGAATCGCAAGCGCGGTGTCCGAAAGTGAGATTTTCAGAACGATCAAAAACGGAACCAGAAACAGCGCCAGAAGCCAGACATACGGCACCGCGATAAGGAAAAACCTGCGCATCGCTCAGCCCTCCAGAACCACGGCGGCCGTATCAGACCAACTTAGCCAGACCTTATCCTCCCAAGTGAACGCCCGCCTTGAAAGCCGCGTCGTGTTGGCTTCCTGCGCCTTCATGATTCTCCCATTGGAAAGCTGCACATGATAGGTGGAAATATTGCCGAGATAGGCAATATCGAGGATCGACCCTTCCAGAGCATTCCCAGCGTCCTTTGGCTTCTCAGTGGTTATCCGCACTTTTTCTGGGCGGATGGCGAGATGGCATTTAGCCTGGGCACCCAAGTCCTTCCCGGTCTTGGCGTGAAGAGTCGGCTCGCCTTCTGCAAACGCAACATCATAGCCATCTCCTGCCTGTGTGCCCTGGCCTTCAATAATATTCACATCACCAATGAAATCCGCCACATACACGGAAGTGGGTTGCTCATAGATCACCGCAGGCGTGGCCACCTGAATGAGCTTCCCTTCATCCATCACGGCGACGCGGGAGGCAACGGTCATTGCTTCTTCTTGATCGTGGGTCACAATCACAAATGTGGTGCCGGTCTTCTCCTGAATATCCATCAACTCGAACTGAGTGTCTTGCCTCAGCTTCTTATCAAGCGCGCCAAGTGGCTCGTCCAGAAGCAGCAGTTTCGGCGCCTTCGCCAGACTGCGTGCCAGCGCCACACGCTGCCGCTGCCCGCCGGAAATCTGATGCGGCTTTCGCCGGGCGAATTTTTCAAGCCGGGTGAGTTTGAGCATCTCATCAACCCGTGCTTCGATTGTTTCCTTGTTGCTACTTTCCCGCTTCAACCCAAATGCAATATTGTCAGCCACGTTCAAATGCGGAAACAATGCATAGCTCTGAAACATCATATTTACCGCCCGCTTATTGGGCGGAACCGGTACGATGTTCTGGCCATCAAGCAGGATCGTGCCTTCGGTCGGGTTCTCGAACCCCGCCAGCATTCGCATCAGCGTGGTCTTCCCACAACCAGACGGCCCCAGCAATGCAAAGAATTCTTGTGCATAAATATCGATGGTTAGGTCGTCGATTGCGGTAAAGTCGCCGAACCGCTTGGTCACCCCCTGAAACTGGATCAAAGGCTTTTCGTCAGGGTCATCCCATGGCGCGAAAACTGGCTGGTTCATCGCCACCCTCCCTCTAAATTACTTGGCCCGCACCGGGTTGGTGCGGGCCGTTGTTTCTACCAGATCAGGTTCCGGATTTGATCTTTGTCCAAAGCCGCGTCACCACTCGTTGCACCTTCGCACCGTAAGGCGTCGTGGTGTAGAGGTTTTCCATAGTCGCCTCGTCCGGGTAGATCGCCGGATCACCAATCACATCTTCCTCAAGGAACTGCTGGCTCTCCTTGTTACCATTGGCATAATAAACATAGTTCGAAGCCGCCGCCATGTTATGCGGGTCCATGATGAAGTTCAGAAACTTTAACGCCCCCTCAGGGTTCGGTGCGTCAGCAGGAATCGCCATCATATCGAACCACATAAGAGCGCCTTCCTTTGGCGCGTGGTATTCAATCTCAACGCCGTTATCGGCTTCGGCGGCACGGTCGCGCGCTTGAAGAACGTCACCTGACCATCCGAAAGCTACACAGATATCACCGTTCGCAAGCGCGTTGATGTATTCCGAACTATGGAATTTCTGCACATAGGGGCGGACCGCCGCCAGCACTGGCTCGGCCTTCTTGATCACTTCAGGGTCATGGCTGTCGGGATTTTCACCGATATACTCCAGCGCAGCAGGGATCATCTCAACCGGCGCGTCGAGAAATTGCACACCGCAATCCTTTAGCTTCTCCATGTTCTTCGGGTTGAAGATCAGATCGAGCGAATTAACCGGAGCATCGTCGCCCAGCACTTCCTTGACCTTGTTGATATTCACGCCGATTCCGGTCGTCCCCCACATATAGTTGATCGCGTATTCGTTCCCGGGGTCATACTGCGCAGTGCGCTGTTCGATCACATCCCACATATTCTTCAGATTTGGCAGCTTCGATTTGTCGAACTTCTGAAACGCCCCTGCTGTAATCTGCCGTTGCAGGAACGTGCCCGACGGAACCACCACATCATACCCAGAGCCGCCAGCCAGCATCTTGGTCTCCAACACTTCGTTGGAATCAAACACGTCATAAACCAGATCAATGCCGGTTTCTTCGGTGAATTTGGCCAGCAGATCTTCGTCGATGTAATCTGACCAGTTATATACGCGCACTTCTTCAGCCGAAGCTATCGCCGCCATCAGCGCAAGTGAGGCAGTTGCCGTGAGCAGTTGTTTGATCATTGTTTGTCTCCCTGATTGCGGGGTCAGATGCCCCTTGGTTCAAGATTTGATCAATTTTTTTCCGTCGATGCAACATGGCAATTTTTCATACCTTGTGCAATCTTGTCCAAACCCCCGTGAATTAGGCGCAATAGGCGAGAATCATGAAATCGAAAGCCCAAAACGAACAGATAAAAATTGTGGTTCATAACGAATCCGCGCCGCTTCCAGCGCATGAGACGGTATATCGGAAACTTCGCGATCTGATTCTTTTTGGTGAGTTGGCGCCTGGTCAGCCTGTAACAATCCAAGGCATCACCGAACGATTCGGCGCGGGGATGACGCCAGTTCGGGAAGCGATCCGCCGCCTCACCGCAGAGGGGGCTTTGGAGTTTCAGGGCAATCGTCGTGTCTGTGTCCCACAACTCACCGTCGAGAACGTTCATGAGCTTATTTTTGCACGCGCAGCAATTGAACCGCAGCTTGTCCTGCGCGCAGCGGAACGCATGTCTGACCCCATTCTGAGCAACCTCTTTGATATTGATGCGGCGCTCGATCATGCCATCAAAACAGGTGATCTGCGTGGATATCTCGAATTGAATTACCGCTTTCACGGCACAATCTACGCGTTGGCTGACGCACCAATCCTGCAATCTCTGGCCGATGGCCTTTGGTTGAGATTTGGCCCGTCACTACGCGTGGTCTGCGGACGGCTGGGGACGCAAAACCTACCAGACCAGCACAAGGAGGCGCTTGATGCGATGCGTGCCGGTGATGCGGCTCGCGCCGCAAAAGCCATGCGAGAGGACGTGATTCAAGGTATGGAGCAAGTCTCGCCGGACTCTTGCCGAGTAACATCGCAAGCACCCGATTCGATTGACATCGTTAAATTTGATCATATTCTGCAGTGGCGTTTCGCGCGCCTGCATCATGACACTTACGAAAGAGGCCTCCGAATGGTGACGATCACGAACCACATGCCCACAGCCGAACTACAGGCACTTGATGCCGCCCATCATATGCACCCGTTTACCACTGGTGATGATCTGGCGGCAAAAGGCGCGCGGGTAATCACTCGCGCCAAGGGCGTGACTCTCACTGATAGCGAAGGGAAAGAAATTCTCGATGCCATGGCTGGGCTTTGGTGTGTCAATATTGGCTATGGGCGCGAAGAATTGGCGGAGGTCGCTGCGCGCCAAATGCGCGAACTGCCCTACTACAACACTTTCTTCCAAACGACCCATGTACCGGTCATTGCCCTGTCGCGGCACCTTGCAGAACTTGCACCAGGTGACCTCAACCATATTTTCTATGCTGGATCGGGCTCTGAGGCGAACGACACCAACATCCGCATGGCCCGCACCTACTGGGCGCAAAAAGGCAAGCCGTCAAAACAGATTATTATCAGCCGGGAGAATGCTTATCATGGCTCCACCATGGGCGGCGCATCGTTGGGCGGTATGAGTCCGATGCACGCACAGGGTGGCCTTCCGATCCCGAATGTTCATCACATCAAACAACCGCACTGGTGGGCCGAGGGCGGCAATAAAACTCCGGATGAGTTTGGCCTTGAGCGTGCCCGTGAGTTAGAAAAAGCGATTCATGATCTGGGCGAAGATAACATCGCTGCTTTCATCGCTGAACCCGTACAAGGCGCGGGCGGCGTTATCATTCCGCCCGAAACCTATTGGCCGGAAATCCAGCGCATCTGCGACGCCCATGAGATATTGCTCATCGCCGACGAAGTGATTTGCGGGTTTGGCCGCACTGGGCAATGGTTCGGCTCACAAACATTTGGTATTCGCCCACACATCATGACCATCGCCAAAGGGCTGTCCTCTGGTTATGTCCCGATCGGCGGCTCAATCGTTTGCGACGAAGTCGCCGCGGTGATCAATGCCTGCGAATTCAACCATGGCTACACCTACTCTGGCCATCCTGTTGCAGCAGCGGTCGCACTAGAGAATCTGCGAATTCTCGATGAAGAAGGCATCGTCGAGAATGTGGAAAAAGATACCGGCCCCTATCTCAAAGAACAGTGGGAAAATCTCGTCGATCATCCACTTGTTGGTGAGGCGAAGATCGTGGGAATGATGGGGTCTATCGCTCTCACTCCGCATAAGGAAAGCCGCGCTCGCTTTGCCGCCGATGCAGGAACCGCAGGTTTGATCTGCCGTGAACGTTGCTTTGCCAACAGCGTGATAATGCGCCATGTGGGAGACCGAATGGTGATTTCACCGCCACTTGTTATTACACGTCAGGAGATCGACACGCTGATTGAACGTGCGCGCCGGTCTCTTGATGAGTGCTATGCTCGCCTACAAGACGAGGGCTTGCTCAAAGCAGCCAGTTGAGCGGGTCTGCAAACGCACCTTACCTCTGCAAATATTGCGACCATTCAGCCAAGCGGGGGTGAAATTCCC
This sequence comes from Aquicoccus sp. G2-2, assembly GCF_034555965.1. Lineage (GTDB taxonomy): Bacteria > Pseudomonadota > Alphaproteobacteria > Rhodobacterales > Rhodobacteraceae > JAYDCK01. Next base: position 3,098,835 of record NZ_JAYDCK010000003.1, on the reverse strand, counting down.
CCATATTTGCGAGATTCTGTTCCAAACTAGCGTAAACCGGTTGCAACGCCGCCTTTCTCGCGTCTTAAATGAGGCCAATCAAACAAGGCATTGCTTTGATAAAAAACTGACAGGGAGCCAAATTTGGCCGAAGCTCAAACGTCAAGCGCGTTCGTAGAATTCGAACGCGTGCAGAAAAGCTACGACGGCGAGACGCTCGTTGTAAAAGACCTCAACCTAACCATGCCGAAAGGCGAATTTCTTACCATGCTTGGCCCCTCCGGCTCCGGCAAGACGACCTGTCTGATGATGCTTGCCGGTTTTGAGACCGCAACACACGGCGAGATCAAGCTTGATGGAAGACCGATCAACAACATCCCGCCCCACAAGCGCGGCATCGGGATGGTCTTCCAGAATTATGCGCTTTTCCCGCACATGACGATTGAAGAGAACCTCTCTTTCCCGTTGGAAGTGCGCAAGTTCGGCAAAACCGAACGCGAAGCCAAAGTCAAACGCGCTCTCGATATGGTCGAAATGGGTGCCTTCGGGTCTCGTCGTCCGGCACAGCTTTCAGGCGGGCAGCAACAGCGTGTTGCGCTGGCTCGCGCCTTGGTGTTTGAGCCGGAGCTTGTATTGATGGATGAGCCCCTGGGTGCGCTGGACAAGCAGTTGCGGGAAAAAATGCAGTTCGAGATTACTGATCTGGCGCATAGCCTCGGGATCACGGTTGTATATGTGACCCACGACCAGACGGAAGCATTGACCATGTCAGACCGGGTCGCGGTGTTTGACGATGGCCGGATTCAGCAGATCGCCTCGCCTGACCTGCTTTACGAAGAACCCCAAAACAGCTTCGTCGCGCAGTTTATCGGTGAGAATAATACCCTCGACGGCGTAGTAAAAGAAATCAGCAACGACAAGGCCATCGTTCAACTCGACGGTGGTGAACTGATTGATTGCAAGCCTATCAATGTCTCTTCCGCTGGTGAACGCACCCGCGTTTCCATCCGCCCTGAGCGCGTAGAATTCAACAAGGATCGGCTTCAGACAGGCGCCCACACACTCAAAGCTGAAGTGCTCGAATTCATCTATATGGGCGATATTTTTCGCACCCGCCTGCGTGTTGCGGGGAATGACGAGTTTATCGTAAAAACCCGCAACGCACCGGATCAAGTTAGATTGAAGCCCGGCCAACAAGTCGAGATCGGCTGGCTTCCACAGGATTGCAGGGCACTCGACGCCTAAGCAATTTACTGTGTCGGGCGACCCGCTTGCCCGGCCAAACTCATGGCGCAAAGCTACCCCGGAACCTTGCGCCGCAAACTCTAACCGGGAGACATAGGGAGACACTAATGAAACTCACGAAAACCCTCCTCGCCACCACAGTGCTGGCCTTTGCGGCAAGCGTGGCAATGGCAGAGGATCTTACAGTGGTAAGCTGGGGTGGTGCATACACCAAGTCCCAGGTTGAAGCCTATCATAAACCCTGGATGGCCGAGACTGGCAACACCATCATTTCCGAGGATTACAATGGCGGCCTTGCCGAGGTGAAATCGCAGGTGGAAGCTGGCAATGTCACTTGGGATGTCGTTGACGTAGAGCTTTCCGATGCCGTGCGTGGCTGCGACGAAGGCCTTCTAGAGCCGATTGACAAATCTGTCCTGCCACCGGCACCCGACGGTACCCCGGCAACGGAAGACTTCATCAAGGGTGCGCTAACTGAATGTTCCGTAGCCACCATCGTGTGGTCCACAATCTTTGCCTATGACGGTGACAAGACCAAGGGCGTCAAGGATATCAACGATTTCTTCGATCTGGAGAAATTCCCCGGCAAGCGCGGAATGAGAAGATCACCCAAGGCAAACCTTGAAATGGCCTTGATGGCCGACGGTGTGGCACCTGACGATGTTTATGACACACTTTCGACCCCGGAAGGCGTTGACCGTGCCTTTGCCAAGCTCGACACCATCAAGGATGATGTTGTCTGGTGGGAAGCAGGCGCTCAGCCGCCGCAGCTGCTCGCCGATGGCGAAGTTGTCATGACGACAGCCTATAATGGTCGAATCTTCAACGCCGCTGTGGCGGAAGACAAGCCGTTCGTGGTGAACTGGGATGCGCAGATTCTCGACTTTGACCTCTGGGTCATTCCCAAGGGCGCGCCTCACAAGGATCTTGCGCTCAAATTCATTGCGTACTCGACCGACACCCAGCGTCTTGCCGATCAGGCCAGCTGGATCTCCTACGGTCCGGCGCGGAAATCCTCTGACCCGCTTGTTGGTCTCTACAACGACGGCAAGACTCAAATGGCCTCGCATATGCCAACATCGAAAGCCGCGATGAAAAAGGCGCTGGTCAACGATTTTGAGTTCTGGGCCGACAATCAGGATGAATTGAATCAGCGGTTCAACTCCTGGCTTGTGCAATAAATCAGATTGACAAAACAACGGGAAAGGGCCGCACGGCCCTTTCCTCCCCCTTCCAAAGACCAGCCCCGAGGCAATTTGCATCATGAGTGATCTAACTTCCGGCCCGATCATCGCAGCCGATGGCACACCGCTCAAACGCAAGCTGGCTCAAACGCTCTTTCGCTCGCGCGCACGCGCCTTCGGATTGGTCTTTCCGCTCCTGGCCTTCATCCTGATTTCCTTCATCATTCCAATCATTATCCTGCTTACACAAAGCGTCTATGACCCGCGCTATGCCACTTTGATGCCCGAATCGACAAAAGCCGTCAGCCAATGGGACAGCACCACGGCCCCCACTGAAGAGATGGCCGCCGCGATGGTGGCGGACCTCATTCATGCCCGGAAAGAAAAAACCATCGGACAGGCGGCAACGCGGGTCAATCGCGAGCTTTCGGGCACGCGCAGCCTGTTCACCAAATCTGCCAGAAGTGCCGCCAAGATGGAGCCGCCATATCTTGAGGCGCTAATCAAGAAAGATAAGGACTGGGCCGATCCCGACGTTTGGGCGGCCGTCAAAATTGCCTCGAAAACCTTCAACCTTAGCTACGTCGCCAACGCGCTCGACATGAAGTATAATGCCGACGGCTCATTCTCCCGACAGGACAAAGACCGCCGAATCCACCTCATGCTGTTCGCCCGCACGATGGAAATCAGTCTGATTGTGACCATCTGTGCGCTGCTGTTGGGGTATCCCGTCGCCTATCTGCTTTCTACCTTGCCAACACGCACCTCAAACCTGTTGCTGATCCTTGTGCTGCTGCCGTTTTGGACCTCGCTTCTGGTGCGCACCACCGCATGGATCGCCATGCTGCAAAGCGAAGGCGTTCTGAATGATCTCTTCGTCGTCTTTGGCCTTACCAGCGACGATGATCGCTTTTCGCTCATCTATAACAAGACCGGCACATTGATCGCGATGACGCATATTTTGCTGCCGTTCATGATCTTGCCGCTCTTTTCGGTGATGAAGACCATATCGCCATCCTATGTTCGCGCGGCTAAATCCATGGGGGCGACGAACTGGACAGCGTTCTGGCGCATCTACTTCCCGCAATCGGTGCCGGGCATTGGCGCGGGATCGCTTCTCGTCTTCATCCTTGCCATTGGGTATTATATTACGCCCGCCCTAGTTGGCGGGCAGGACGGCCAGATGATCTCCAACATCATCGACTTCCACATGCGAAAATCGCTGAACTGGAACCTCGCGGCGGCGCTTGGCCTCGTGCTGCTCGTCTTCGTGCTGTTCTTGTTCTGGCTCTATGATCGCATCGTTGGCATCGACAACATGAAACTCGGGTGACCGCATGAGCCAAGGCGACTACAGATATATCCCTCCGAAACCGCCGGTCTGGTTCAATCTTGCGTGGCTCGCCGGGCTTGGCGCGCTTGTCGGGCTGTTGACGGCGCAGGGGAACGAGGAGCTAATGCTGCGTTATATCGCCATCGGGGCGGTCGTCTTCGGGTTGGCCGCTCTTGTAATCCCAATGCTAACGCAAAGCCGAACGCTGGCTGGATTCGGGCTAGCCATAGTTTTTCTATTGCTCGGGTGGGCGTACTTTTCGTTTGCCTATGCCTTGTTGATGATGATCGTCGGCTATTTCATGGGCCGAATGATACTTTGGCTCAGTTCCGGTAACTATCGCCTTAATCAGCCGCCCTACTCAACCAGTGGACAAGTGCTTTGGTTCTACAGCTTCCGCACGATCTGCGGGCTGATCTTCCTTTTCCTGATCGTGCCGATCATCATTTTGATCCCGTTGAGCTTCAATCAGGAACCATATTTCAGCTTCACCCCAGGGATGCTTTCGCTTGATCCGAGCGCATTTTCCCTGCGTTGGTATCGCGACATCCTGCAAAATGGCATGGCCGCCCCTCACGCTACCGTAGGATGGTGGGCCGATATGTGGAACAACGCGCAGTGGGTGCGGGCGATCAAGAACTCGTTCTGGATTGGCATTTGGGCAACGCTACTGTCCACTTCGCTGGGCACGCTTGCCGCTATCGGACTAAGCCGCTCCGAAATGCCGTGGCGGCGGTCGATCATGGCGGTCTTGATCTCACCGATGATCGTGCCTCTGGTGATTACCGCATCAGGCCTGTTTTACTTCTTCTCGGATGTCGGCCTGGCCAAAAGTTACACCGGGATTATCCTTGCCCATGCAGCGTTGGGCACGCCTTTCGTAATTATCACTGTTACCGCAACATTGGTGAGCTTTGATCAGAGCCTCGTACGCGCATCGGCCAATATGGGGGCCGGCCCGATCTATACGTTTTTCAAGGTGCAGATGCCACTCATCCTACCGGGTGTTATCTCAGGCGGGTTGTTCGCATTCATCACGTCATTTGATGAAGTTGTGGTCGTTTTGCAGTTGGCCGATGTGAAGCAGCGGACGATTCCACGGCAGATGTTTTCCGGCATTCGCGAACAGATCAGCCCAACCATTTTGGCGGTGGCAACGATCCTCGTGATCATATCCATTGGCCTGCTTACCGCGGTTGAGTTGCTGCGGCGCAGATCAGAACGGATGCGTGGCATAAGCCCCAGCTGACGACGCAGCGAAACACTTGATCCCCTCTTCCGGCGCGCGCAGGTTGGCTGCACATCGTGGGTAGGGAGAGCATCATGGAAATCGAAGGCAGGATTTGCGTTGTCACTGGCGCGGCACAGGGTATTGGCCGGGCACTTTGCCTCGCCTTGAAAAGCGCGGGCGCGGCGCATGTTGTCGCAGTGGATCTCAGACGCGATGGTGCGGCAGAAACCGCTGCAATGGTTGGTGGCACGGCGCTTGGCTGCGACGTCTCGAGCCAGGCTGAGATTGAAGCCATGATTGATCAGGTAGAGACCGAAATTGGGCCGATTGATCTTTTCTGTTCCAACGCGGGCATCCTGACCGGGCTTGATCAAAGCTTTGAAAACATTGCCTTTGCCGACACAGACGTGTGGAACAAGGCTTGGGCGGTCAATGTCATGGCGCATGTCCATGCGGCGCGCAAACTGGTGCCGAAAATGAAGGCGCGGGGGGCGGGTATTTCATGCATACGGCCAGTGCTGCGGGGCTTTTGAATCAGGTCGGATCGGCGGTGTATGGGGTGACGAAACACGCCGCCGTGGGCTTTGCCGAGGCGTTGGCGCTGGGCCACAGGGACGACAATATTCGCGTCAGCGTGCTCTGCCCGCAAGGGGTCGATACCGAGATGGTCTCGCGGCGCCGGAGAGAACCCGGCAACGGCAGATGGAATCCTTTCGACTCAAGAGGTTGCAGAGAAGACGCTGCAAGCGATCCGAGACGAGAAATTCCTTGTTCTGCCACATTCGGAAGTCAGCAAATACATGCACAACAAGGTTGAGGATTATGACCGGTGGATTGGCGGGATGGCCAAGCTTCAACGCCTCTACAAGAGTGCGAACGACTGAGGGGTTAACACCACCGTGCGGTTGAAAACCGCCGTATGCACCCCGGCTGGCACCCCGGCTGCGATGCGTATGGCGCCGATTCCGGCACGAGTTAACGCCGGTTAAGGTTAATGCAGCGCCCGCAATGCAGGTGCCTCCAAAGCTGATGGGCGACCTTGCCACACCCGTTTCATTGAGCAAGGCTTGCTCCCCGCCTCGCGCTTGCCGCTCAAACTTTACAAAGAAGTAATCCTCAGGTGATGTTAACCTTAGCCTCGGATCCCATATGAGTGTCAGGGGCCGGGATGATCACCGGTGCAAATGGAGCGGTTACGTGGCGAGTAAAGAGGACTGTGTATTCGTGTTTCAGGGTGGCGGTGCGCTTGGGTCTTATCAGGCCGGAGCCGCCGAGACGCTGGCAGCCAACGGCATCTTGCCGGGCTGGATCGCTGGAGTTTCTATCGGTGCGATAAATGCGGCAATTCTCTGTGGCAACCCCCGGCTCGTCGGGCCGCGAAGCTGTCCGGTTTCTGGGAAAAGATCACCGCCGGCCCCGCCTCGATCTGGCCGGAGGCACTGTTTCCGAACCGCCGCCTTTATTCCGAGTTCGCAGCGATGAGCACGATGATGTGGGGCGCGCCGGGGTTCTTTCAGCCACGCCCGCCGATGTCGATGTTCCCGCCCGACCGCAAAGACCTGCGCAGCTTCTATGATACCGCGTCGCTGCATGAGACGCTCGAAGAGATGGTCGATTTCGATTATCTGAATGAAAAAGGCCCACGGCTTTCGGTGGGGGCGGTAAATGTCGAGACCGGCAACTTTGCTTATTTCGACAGTATCCGGCAGAAGATTCGACCCGAGCACATCATGGCCAGCGGTGCCTTGCCGCCGGGGTTCCCGCCGGTAGAGGTGGACGGCCAGCATTATTGGGATGGCGGGCTGGTCTCGAACACGCCGCTGCAATACGTTCTTGAGAAACGCGACAACGCCCCGCTTCTGGTGTTTCAGCTTGATCTGTTTCCGGCGCGCGGCAAGGTGCCGGGTGGGCTGGACGCGATCCAGCAGCGCGAGAAGGATATTCGCTATTCCAGCCGGACGCGGCTGACCACGGACCGGTTTTGCCAGTTGCAGGATTTGCGCGCGGCGGCGGAGCGGCTGGCTGCCAAACTGCCCAAGGAGTTTGCCGACGATCCCGATTTGACGCAGCTGCGCTCTGTCGGGGCGAAAGGGGCATGCACGCTGGTGCATCTCATTTATCGCAATCAACCTTTTGAGCATGACGGCAAGGATTATGAGTTTTCGCGCCAGACAATGCGTGACCACTGGCGAGACGGCGCGGCGGATGTAGGCGAGGTGCTTTCGCATCCGGACTGGAAGAATCGCACCGTCGGGGTTGATCCTTTGCGGGTGTTCGACCTGGTGGACAGAAGCAGATAAGGCTTATGCGCTGCCCCCTGCGCGAGGGTGCGGCCTGATGGATAACGAAGGAGACAACAGATGACCCAGACTCTCAGCCTCAAGAACAAGACCTGCATCATTACCGGCGGTGCCAGCGGCCTTGGTTATGGCATGGCGGAACGCTTTGCCCGCGATGGTGCTAAGGTCGCCATTGCCGATCTGCGGGTCGATGCCGCCAATGAGGCGGCGAACAAGCTGTCGAAGGAACACGGCATTTCGGCGATCGGGATCGAGATGGATGTCGCCAACGAAGAGGCGGTGAATGCCGGGGTCGAAAAGGTGGTCGGCGAATGGGGCGGGGTTGATGTGCTGGTTGCCAATGCGGGGATTCAGATCGTGCATCCGGTCGAGGAGTTCCCCTTCGCCCAGTGGAAGAAGTTGCTGGCGATCCATCTGGACGGCGGATTTCTGACCTCAAAGGCAGTGCTTCCGCATATGTACAAAGCCGGCGGCGGGGCGATTTTGTTTACCGGCTCGGTTCACAGCCATGAAGCATCGCCGTTGAAATCGGCCTATGTCACCGCCAAGCACGGGCTTTTGGGGCTGGCGCGGACGATTTCCAAGGAAGGCGCAAAGCATGGCGTGCGCGCCAATGTGGTCTGCCCCGGTTTCGTCAGAACGCCACTGGTAGAAAAGCAGATCCCCGAGCAGGCGCGTGATCTGGGTATCTCCGAAGAGGAGGTGGTAGAAAAGATCATGCTGGGCAGCACGGTGGATCAGGAGTTCACCACCATCGAGGACGTGGCCGAGGTGGCCTATATGTTCGCGGCATTCCCGACCAATGCGCTTACCGGGCAATCGCTTATCGTGAGCCACGGCTGGCATATGGACTAAGGTTTCAGGGTTTCTCCCCCGGGTTCCAGCAATGGATCCCAAATAACTGGCGGCGTCTGCCCTTGCGGTTGACGCCGTCTTTTTATGTGAGCGCACCTGTCAGGTCTCGGCTGTGCCACCGCGCAGGCCACCATAAACCGCCCAATCCCCGGCGATGAGATAGCCCGCATCGACCGGCATGACGATACCTGTGATTGCCGAGGCGGCAGGCCCGGCGAGAAATGCGATGGCTTCGGCGATTTCTTCCGGTGCGACGAGGCGTTGGAGTGCTGCACCCAGAGCCAACCTGTCCGCCTCCAACGCACCGGCGCTGAGGCCGCGTTCCAGTGCGGGCGTGCTGGTAAAGCCCGGCGCGACAGAGTTCACCCGCACCCCTGCGGGCCCCATTCAGCGGCCAGCGTTTTCGACAGATGCGCGATGGCGGCCTTTGCCGGGCCATAGCCATGCAGCGGACCAGAGGCGAGCCCGGCGACCGAAGAAATGGTGACAATGGCACCTTCCCGGCGCGCGGCCATGCGGATACCGAAGCTGCGGCAGCAAGCATAGGTGCCCCGCAGATGCACTGCGATCATCCTGTCCCATTCGCCCCATGACAATGTTTCGGGCGGTAATGTGCGTTGCAGCACTCCGGCACAGGTGACAAGCGCATCAGGCGGCCCGTCAGCGCAGGTTTCAAGCTGTTCGGCAATCGTTTCGACGGCAACCTCGTCGCTCACATCGGCGGCATGGAATCGGGCGCCGATCTTGTCTGCCGCCGCTTCGCCCGGTCCGGCAAGGTCCAGCACCGTGACGCAGGAACCCGCGCGCAGAAACCGCTTAGCCGTGGCAAGGCCAATGCCGCTTGCGCCGCCGGTTATCACCACATGGCGCGGGGTGCTTTGAGCCGCTTGCTGTTGCATCGGTTCTCTCTTTTTGCGTTGCCAGACTATGGGCGCCGGTTGGTATAAAATCAAGCTGACTGATTTATGATTCAAGAGTCATATTTATTGACTCCGTCGCCCCGGCTTGGCAGGTTGGCTCAAGGCCACGGGAGGAGATGATGACGCCCATCGAATTGAAAACCCTGTATCGGCAAATGCTGATCATCCGCCGTGCGGAGGAGCGTTTGCAGAAGCTGTTCGCCGACGGGCATGTACCGGGGTTTCTGCACCTTTCGATCGGTCAGGAAGCGGTTCCGGTTGGCATTTCCAGCGCCCTCAACGATGCCGATACGGTTTCCTCCAATCATCGCGGTCACGGGCATACACTGGCCAAGGGGGTCGCCCTGAACGGGTTCTTCGCGGAAATTTTGGGCAAGGCCGCCGGGCTGTGCAAGGGGCGTGGCGGGTCGATGCATGTGGCCGATCTGAGCAAGGGGATGCTTGGGGCGAATGGCATCGTCGGTGCCGGCTTGCCGATTACCACGGGCAGCGCGCTGGCGCACAAGATGGCCGGGAAGGGCAATGTCGCCGTGGTTTATTTTGGCGATGGCGCGCAGGCCGAAGGGCTTTTGCATGAGTGCCTGAATATAGCCAAGCTTTGGGATTTGCCGATCCTGTTTGCCTGTGAAAACAACGGTTGGTCGGAATTCAGTCCGACCGACCGACAGCTTGCCACCAATCTCGAAAAACTGGGCAAGGCGTTTGGCATGACTTACAAGGCGGTCGATGGCAACGATATTGCCGATGTCACAAAGGCAGCGGCGCGGCTGATCAAGGCCATGCGCAAAACTTCCGCTCCGGCGATCTTGGAATGTCAGACAACACGGGTGCGTGGCCATTTCGAAGGCGACCGGCAGGATTACCGAGACAGCGATGAGATTGCCGCGCTTGATGCGCGTGATCCGATCCGTCTTGCCGCCGAGGCGCTTGCAGAGATGGGCACAAGTGCTGCCGAGATTGCCACCATAGCGGCAAGTGTGGATGCCGAGATTGACGCGGCGGCGGAAGCGGCACTTGCGGCCCCGTTGCCTGTGGCGGGTGATATCCTTGCCGATGTCTATACCCGGACCGGGATTTGAACCATGGCAGAGGTGCGGTTCATAAAGGCGGTCAATCAGGCGCTCAAGGATGCGATGGCCGAAGACGAGCGTGTGTTTCTGATCGGAGAAGACATCGGTGCGGCGGGCGGGTCGTTCAAGGCGACGCGTGATTTGCTGGATCTCTACGGCCCGGCGCGGGTTTATGATGCGCCGATTGCCGAAGCGGCGATCACCGGCATTGCCGTGGGTGCCGCGCTGACCGGGATGCGACCAGTGGCCGAGATCATGTTCATGGATTTTATCACCCTGTCGATGGATATGCTGGTCAATCAGGCGGCCAAGGCACGGTCGATGTTTGGCGCTCAAGGCTCGGTTCCGATGGTGCTGCGCACGCCGCATGGTGGCGGGCTGAATGCCGGGCCGCAACATTCGCAATGTCTTGAAGCGTGGCTGGCGCATGTGCCGGGGCTGAAGGTGGTGGTGCCGTCAAACCCGGCGGATGCTTATGCCCTGTTGCGTGCCGCAATCGACGATCCCGACCCGGTGATCGTGGTAGAGAACAAGGCGCTTTACGCGATGAAAGGCGACTTGGCGGAGAACCCAGAGCGCATCGCCATTGGCTCTGCGCGGATTGCCCGACCGGGCCGCGATGCAACGGTCGTGTGCTATGGTGCGGCGGTCGGCATGGCCGAAGCCGCCGCCGAACTGCTTGCCCCCGAAGGGGTCGAGGTTGAAGTGATCGACCTGCGCTCGGTCCAACCGTGGGATGAGGCGGCTGTGCTGGAAAGCCTGTCGCGCACGCATAACCTTGTCGTCGCACATGAAGCGGTGGAAGCGTTTGGCGTGGGGGCCGAGATAGCCGCGCGCATGGCCGATATTGGTTTTGACGAGTTGGACGGGCCGATCGTGCGCGTTGGCGCGCCGTTTGCCCCGGTGCCGTTCGGCAAGTCGCTGGAAGATGCCTACCGCCCGAATGCCGCCCGCATCGTGGAGGCGCTGCGCCGCACGCTGGCTTGACCCATCTCGCTATCCAAGGAGCCCAAGATGCCAACTGACCCGATCCTGCTTGAGACCGACGGCGCCGTTGCCACGCTGACGATCAACCGGCCCGAGACGCTCAACGCGCTTGATATTGCCACCATTGCGGCGCTGAACGCGGCGCTTGATAAGGTGGCGGGCGATCCGGCAATCCGGGTGCTGATCTTCACCGGGGCGGGCCGGGCGTTTATCGCTGGGGGTGACATTGCCGATCTGAATTCGCGGCAGGGTTTGCCGCATTATGAAGAGTTCGCCGAAGAGATTCACAATCTTTTCCGCCGGATCGAGACATTCGACAAACCGACCATTGGCGCGGTCAACGGGTTTGCCTTGGGCGGTGGCACCGAGCTTTTGTTGGCGCTGGATATCCGTATCCTGTCAGACAAGGCGAAGCTGGGCCTGCCAGAGATCACGCTGGGCCTGTTTCCCGGCGCGGGCGGCACACAGCGGATAATCCGCCAACTGCCGCTTTGCCGCGCCAAAGAAATTATGTTTACCGGCGATATGCTGACCCCGGAAGAGGCGGTGAGCGTGGGGCTTGCCAACCGGGTGGTGCCGCATGATGAATTGATGGCCAGCACGTTGGAGACCGCCCGGAAGATTGCCGCGAAATCGCCGCTGGTTCTGAAACTGCTAAAACGCACGCTTTCCGATGGCGGGGATATGCCGCTTGCTGCTGCGTTGCGCCATGAGCAGGCGATGATCGGATTGGTGCTTGACAGTGCCGATGCGCATGAGGGCTGCACCGCGTTTCTTGAAAAGCGCGCCGCGAGCTTTACGGGGAGCTGAGCATGCCTGATCTGGTGATGCCGAAATTTGGGTTGACGATGACCGAAGGGTTGCTTGTGGAATGGCACGTGGCCCCCAAGGCGCGGTTTCGCGCAGGGGATGTGCTTTTCACCGTCGAGACAGAGAAAGTGGCCAACGAGGTTGAGGCCGAAAACGATGGCGAGATTGCCGAACTGCTGGTTGCTGCGGGAGAGACGGTCCCGGTGGGCGCGCCGGTGGCGCGGCTTGCCGGAGAGGCCGGAAATACGGCGGGAGCTTCCCGCTCACCCGCTGGGCAAGATAGCCCCTCCGCACGCAAGCTGATGGCCGAACACGGGCTTGCGCGCGACGGAGTCGCGGCCACGGGCCGTGGTGGGCGGGTGATGAAAGAGGATGTGTTGCGGGTGATCGCCACGCCGCTGGCGCGACGCATGGCCGATGCAAAAGGTGTGGATTTGCACCAGATCGAAGGCTCCGGCCCGAAAGGCCGGATCAAGGCGCGCGATGTGAACGCAGCGGACGATGCGGCGGGTGGGCTGTCCACTGGTGCCGCTGCCGGTGTGCAAGAGATTGCCCCCGATGCCGTACGCCTTGCCACGGCGCGCCGTGTGACGGCGGCGAAGCGCGATATTCCGCATTTCTACCTGACCCACGAGGCCGAGGTGACGGCGCTTCTGGAGCTGCGATCCACGCTGAACGTCGAGCATGGCCGCCCACGCATTTCAGTCACGCATATGCTGATCCGCGCGCTGGGCCTTGCGCTTGACGAAAGACCGGAGGTCAATCGCATCTGGACCGGCGACAAAATCCTCGCTTTCGAACAGGCCGATATCGGCATGGTGGTGGAAACAACTGATGGCCTGCGCATTCCGGTCATTCGTGATGCCGGGGGCGGCACGCTCGACCGGGTGGCGGAGGATGCGCGCGGTTTGGCCAAACGTGCCCGCGACGGAGAGCTTGCGCCGCAGGACGTGGGCGATGCGGTCATTTCAGTGTCCAACGTCGGCATGTTCGGAGTCAGCACACTGACGCCGATCGTCAACCCACCGGGTGCGATGATCCTGGGCGTGGGGGCCGAACGCGCGCTGTTTCGCCCCGGCCCGGATGGCGCCCCGGCATTGCGGCGCGAACTTGGTCTGACGCTGGCCTGCGATCACCGCGTGGTCGATGGTGCCGCGGCGGCGCGCTTTCTCTCTGCCGTGGTGGCAATCCTTGAACACCCTATTCGCCTGCTACGCCCCGCGCGCAGACCGGCCTGAACTTTCGGAGTCCGACCCTATGGATTTTAGCCTGAACGACGAACAGAAGCTGATGATCGAAACCGCCCGCAAGGTGGGAGAGGCGTTCGGGCCGGACTATTGGCGTGCGCTGGATGCCGAAAAAGCGTTCCCGTCAGAGTGCTGGCAGGCGATTTGTGATGCCGGGCTAGCCGGGGCGATGCTGCCCGAGGAGTTGGGCGGTGCGGGCTTGGGCATGGTGGATGTGGCGCTGATCATCGAAGAGCTGTGCGCGGCGGGGGCTGGGGCGACATTGGCGCAGGTTTTCATGCTGAACCCGATTTTCGGCGGAGTTTCCATCGCCAAATATGGCACCAAACGGATGAAGGCGGAGTGGCTGCCAAAGCTATGCTCGGGGGAGATGAATTTCTGCATGGCCCTGACCGAACCGGACGCGGGCACAAATTCGCTTGAGTTGAAAACTACCGCCGTTGCCGATGCTGATGGCTGGCGGCTCAACGGGCAGAAGATCTGGATCACCGGGGTACCACAGGCGCACAAGATGCTGGTTGTCGCGCGCACCACCCCGGTTGGCGATGCGCCGAAGAAAACCCACGGCATCAGCCTGTTCATGATCGACACCGACCGCGCCGGGCTGAGCCACAACGCAATTGAGAAGGTGGGCACCAATACGCTGCCATCAAGCCAGGTGTTTTTCGACAATGTGCAAATTCGTGCGGATGAGCTGATCGGCACGCTCGACAAGGGCTGGCATCAGCTTCTTGATGTGCTCAATACCGAACGGATCGTGACCACTGCGGGGTTGATCGGCACCGGGCGATTGGCGATCCGCATGGCGGTGGATTACGCCGGTGAGCGGCGGGTTTTCGGCAACACGCCAATCGGCGCATACCAAGGCATTCAATTCCCGTTGGCGCAACATTGGGCGGAGTTGGAGGCGGCGCGGCTGCTTAACTTCAAGGCGGCGTCGTTCTTTGATGCGGGCGTGCCGTTCGGATCGGAAAGCAACGCGGCCAAGCTTTTGGCATCGCAGGCGGCTTCTGCTGCGGCGGAGCAAGCGATGCAGGTGATGGGCGGCATGGGGTTTTCCAAGGAAATGCATGTTGAGCGGCTGTGGCGCGATGCGCGGCTGTTTCGCTTTGCGCCGGTGTCGGAAGAGATGATCCTGAATTACATCGCCACGGCCAATCTGGGCTTGCCACGCTCGTATTGATCCGACTGGCCCGCCAAAGGAGGAGTGCCAATGCAGAACCTGACCGCGCAATTACAATATCACGCGAGGGTGCGCCCGGAGGCGGAGGCGCTGATCTACGGTGAAAACCGGACAAGCTGGAGCGCGCTTGATCAACGGGTGCGCGTGGTGGCCGGTGGGCTTAAGGCGCGCGGTATCGGGCCGGACAGCATCGTTGCCTTGTTCATGAAAAACTCGTCTGCCTTTATCGAGTTGCTCTATGCCATCTCGCATCTGGGCGCGGTGGCGCTGCCGGTGAATTACCGGCTTTCGGCAGAAGAGCTGGCCTATATCACCGGCCATGCCGGCGTTGACCTGCTGATCGGGGACGAGGAGTTTGCGGCGGGGTTTGAAGACCAGCCGCATGAGGTGATCCTGCTCGATGCTGTCGCGCAGCGCGATGCCAGTGCAGTGCTCGGCGGGGCGGCACCGGTGACGCGCCCGCATCCACGCAACAGCAATGATTTGATGCGGCTGATGTATACCTCCGGCACGACGGATCGGCCCAAGGGCGTGACGCATAGCTACGAAAATTTCCATGCCAAGAACATGGACATGATCCTGGCGCTGCAGCTTAGTGCGGCTGACAGGTTGTGCATGGTTGGGCCACTTTATCATGTCGGCGCGTGTGATCTGCCGGGCATGGCGCTGCATACTATGGGCGGCACTCTGGTGGTTCTGCGCGATTTCGATGCGACCCAAGTGGTAAAGACCGTGGCAGACGAGCAAATCACTGGCATTTGGCTCCCCCGGTGATGACCAGCGGTATTCTTGCGCTGGAGCGCGGCAACTTGCCCGATCTTTCCAGCCTGAAATGGTGCATCGCGGGGGGCGAGCGCACGCCAGAAAGCCGAATTCGCGATTTTGGCACGGTGTTCCCCAGCGCGCGTTATATTGATGCATACGGCATGACCGAAACTGTTTCCGGCGATACCTTGATGGAGCCGGGCAGGGAGATCGAGAAGATCGGTTCGGTCGGGCCAGCGGTCAGCATGGTCGAGATCGAGATTCGCAACGAAGACGGTGCGCGCCTGCCTGCCGGAGAGGCCGGAGAGGTTTGTATGCGCGGCCCGAAAGTCACCCGCGGCTATTGGAAAGATCCAGACAGGACCGCTGTGGCAATGTTCGATGACGGGTTTCTGCGCTCAGGCGATATGGGGTATCTTGATGAAGAGGGGTTCCTGTTCCTTACCGATCGCAAGAAGGACATGATCATTTCGGGCGGCGAAAACATCGCCTCATCCGAGCTTGAGCGGGTGCTTTACATGATGCCCGAGATTGCCGAGGCGGCGGTGATTGCCCAGCCTGATGAGCGTTGGGGTGAGGTGCCGCTTGCCGTGGTCGTGTTGCGCGATGGGGTGGCGCTTGATTACGAGCAGCTTCTAGCGTTTTGTCGTGAGCATCTGGCAGGGTTCAAATGCCCGAAAGCCATGCAGGTGCAAGACAGCCTGCCGCGCAACCCTTCTGGAAAAATTTTGAAAAGAGTGCTACGGGATCAAATCCGGAATGCAGAGTAAACCGAGTTCATTGCCGCCCGTGCCAAAGCCATCACACCCCCAAGCACGCAGCCGGGCAAAGCCCGCCGCCCGCGCAAGCCGAAGCTGAACCGTGAAGAGAAGGCACAGCTTACCTATCGCAACCTGATGGAGGCGGCAGCCCGGATCGTTGGTGAAAACGGCTATGCCGGCACCACGATTGCAAAAGTGACACAAAGCGCCGGTGTGGCGCATGGCACGTTTTACAATTATTTCGAGGATCGACAGGAACTGTTCGATGTCTTGCTGCCCTATGTCGGTGAGCAGATGACCGACCGGATCACCGCCGATCTTGCAGACAACCCGGCCAGAGGGCTTGACCGGGAAGTCGCACGGTTCCGCTCCTACTGTGATTACCTGCGCGAGAACCCGGCGTTCTACCGCGTTCTATACGAGGCAGAAGTGTTTGCGCCAAAGGCACATAAGGCGCATATCAGGCGACTGACCGAAGGTTATGTGCGGGCAATGCAGCGCGCGATGGCAGCGCGCGAGATACGCGAGATGAGCGATGACGCATTGCGCACCATCGCTGCTATCCTTCTGGGCGCGCGGGCGTTTGTGGCGATGCAATACAAGGACACCGGAAACATTCCGGACGCGGCGGTTGATGCCTATGCCGCCTTGATGCGCGACGGGTTGTTCAACCAACCCTGACCTTGGCTGTTGTGCGGTTAATCGGGCCGGAGCAGGCTTTCACTCAATAGCAGGCGATACATCTGTGTTGCGGCTTGCTTGATCTGCGCCCGCTCGGTCTTGCTTGCTGCGTGGTGAATTTGCATCGCGGCATAGGCGCGCATTCCGAGAAGTTGATGGATCAAGCAGGTAAGCTGCAAATCATCCAGCACAAGCGCGCGGCCTTCCGTCATCGCCCGGCGGAAGCTGCGGGTGTAGCCCTGAACGATGTTATCCATATGGGCGCGATGCGCTTGCGGGGCAAAGACCTCGGCCTCAACCAGAATGCGGTAGAAGCCTTCGTGTTCGGAAACGTAATCGAGGAACGCTTCGAACCGGGCGAATTCACGCTCCATTCCGGGGCCGGTGGTGTGGGAGGCGCGTTCGACCCAAGCCCGCATCCGCAATCCTTCATGGGGAAGAAGCTGATCGAAAAGCGCCTGTCGGTCCTCGAAATAATTGTAGAAAGTGCCTTGCGCCACACCCGCCTCTTCGGCCATCCGCGCGATGGAGGCGGCGGCGTAACCGTCTGCGGCCACCACCCGCTGAGCGGCGGTCAGGATCGCATCATGGGTGCGGCGGGCTTTCTCGTCCCGGCTCAGCCTTGGCCGCGCGGGGCGACGCTTCAAAACTGCTCTGCGCGAAACCGCCATGTACGTCTTCCCTTGCTGCCCGGCTCGTCAGGCTCTGACAATTGGTCCTATCCGGAAGGTCATCCGGCTGCAATCTGGTATGGCCGGGCCGCCGGTTTCAGTCAGTGTTTCCGAACGCCGCCGTATGGCGCCCATGAACCAACCTGATAGAAGCCTGCGTCCACAGCCATTGAAAGCCCGGTAACGGCAGAGGCATCCTGTGACAGAAGAAACGCGGCGGCAGTGCCGATCTCTGACGGCTCGACCATCCGGCCCAGCGTGGAGTTTTCGTTCATCAGGCCAACATCCCGGTTGCCCATGTCGATCTGCGCCTGCAGCGCGGGCGTGCGGGTATAGCCCGGCTCGATCGCGTTAACACGCAGGCCAGCGCGGCCCCATTCGGATGCGAGCCCGCCCACCAGATTTGTGATTGCCGCCTTGCCCGGCCCGTAAGCGTGTAGCGGTGTCGAACGCCGGGCCGTGACAGAGCTGAGCGCCACCATGCTGCCCGCGCGGCGCGGGAGCATGTATTTCGCCATCTCGCGCAGTGACAGAAATGTGCCGCGAAAGTTCACCTCGTAAATCTTGTCAAAAACGTCCATCTCAAGATCGGCCGGCGGTTTCGGGGTTTGCACGATCCCGGCAGAGGTGATCCCGCCCGCCATCGGCCCAAGGTCAGCTTCGACCTTGGCGAACGCTTCGACGATGCTGTCTTCTTCGCTCACATCAACGAAGAAGGCCGCGCCGCCAAGCCGCTCGGCCACTTCGCCCGCCTGATCCATGTTACGGTCAAGAATGGCCACACGAGCGCCGCGCGCAACCAGAACCTCGGCACAGGCTGCGCCGATCCCGCTTGCTCCGCCGGTGATTGCGATTACGTCGCCCGAAAACTGTGCCATGGCACACCCCTTCTTTTCGCCGTGCCTCAGAATGCCATAAATGATTTCTGAGTCAATTATCATTTTTGTTGACGGAGCGCACTCCGATGCTCAATCTTGGCCCGACGGTAAAGGAGTAAGCAATGACCATTGCAGAGGATCTGGGACATTTCGTAGCGGCACTTGAACGTGAGACCATCCCAAAAGAGGTTTGGCAGAAAGCGCATACTTGCATTCTCAATGGCTATGGGATTGCCATGGCGGGGCTGGCGACGCCCTATGAGCCGGTGGCGCGCAAGGCCGCGCAGGCGATGTATCCGGGTGGCGGCAAGGCAAGCTTGCTGGGCAGTGGCGAAACCAGCAACATCACCGGCGCGGTGATGGCCAACGGCGCGTTGTTTCATGGCCGTGGGCAGGAAGATACCTGCGGTGCGGCGCATCTTGGGGCGGTGGTGATCCCGCTTCTGATGGCGCTGATCGAAAGCGGCCATGGCAAGATGGAAGATTTGATCCCCGCGCTTATCGCCGGGTATGAGGTGGGCGGGCTTTTCGAGGAACTTCTGGCAGGCGACACCACGCCCAAAGGTTTCCGGGCCACCACGCTTTATGGCGTGGGCGCCGCCGCCGCAGCGACGGCAAGGCTGTTTCATATGGAACCGGAGCGGATTTGTGCCGCGCTCGGAAATGCCGTGTCATTCTCTGGTGGCCTGCTTCAGACCTTTGCGGAAGGCACGGATGAGTGGCGTTATCAGGTCGGGATTACCGCACAGGCGGGCTGGGCCGCGACGGAACTGGCGCGAGGCGGTTCGGTGAGTATCCGTGAGGCCTATGAGGGGGCCAAGGGGCTGGCCATGGCGTTTGCCGGAGGGCCGCTTGATACAGGTGCTGTCACGGCAAAGATCGGGCGCGACTGGCAAACGCTGCGCGTGGCGTTCAAGCCTTTTCCGGTTTGCGCCTTCAATCAAACGCCGGTGACCTCTGCTGTGGCACTGCGAGAGCGCATTGGCGGGCGGGAAATCACCGATGCCACGGTGCGGATGAACCCCTATGAGTGCGGCTATGCCGGGATGGACAGCAAAGGCCCGTTTTCGACCATTGGCGGCACTTTGATGAGCATCCCGTTCTGCATTGCGCTGACGCTGCTGCGCGGCGCGCCCTCGATGGCGATGATGACCGAGTATGACAATGCCGAGATCAATGCCTTGGTTGAGCGGGTCAATCTTGAAGCCGACCCGAAAGTGCCGACGCTGTGCTGCCGCATGGTGTTGCAGCTGGCGGATGGTGAGGTGATCGACGAGACCTGCACCATGACAGCGGCGGATTATGCCTATGAGTTCGAAGATTTGCACCAAAGGCTTGTTCACACCAACGGGCAGGAAAACGTCGCGGCGGCCTGTGTCGATGCGCTGGCCACGTTCGCCGCGGCTCCGGTAGATGTTGGCCTTGCGCCGGTGCTTGAGGCGTTCGCAACCGCGCGCGGGCAGATTACCCGGTGAAGATTACGTGCCCATCAGCCGGTCATAGTCACACCGACTGGCCCACTCATAAAAACGACCCGCGCCCAATGAGAGCGCGGGCCACGGACGGCGATGATCAGGCAGCTTGATCAAAGCCCTCCGATACGCTGATAGATCGCGGCACCGCACAAACGCCGGGGTGACAAATCAGGTTTCCGTGCGTTTCTGAGGCCGGTTGCGGCAGAATTTGAACCAACGACACTCAATGTACGGCCGCATACATGAGCTTCTCTTCAGTGGCGTCCATCGGCGTGAATTCCTCAACGATGCGGCCCTGACGGGCGACCAACAGCCTGTCGGAAAGCTGCATCACTTCGGGCAGGTAGGAAGAGATTACCACCACGGCCTTACCTTCATTGGCCAGCCGCTCGATCATGTGATGAATCTCGGCAATCGCGCCAACATCGACGCCCCGCGTCGGTTCATCGAAGATGATCAGGTCGGGTTCCTGAATAAGCGATTTTGCGATCACCACCTTCTGTTGGTTGCCGCCCGAAAGCTCGATCACCTTGGCATCCTTCGTTACCGCGCGGATATGCAGGGATTCGGCCCACTCATCGCCGATCTTGTCCACCTGCGAGCGACGCAGCCAGAACGCTTTCCACCCGGCCTTTGCCAGCCAGCCGATAAAGATGTTGGCCTTGATCGACATGGTCTCAAAAAACCCCTCGACCTTGCGATCCTCGGTGATGTAGGCGACCCGTTCACGCAGGCTTTGTGCGGGCACCCTGTAGCGCACGCGCTTGCCACGGATGAAAACCTCACCACCGTTGAGATAGTTACGCTTGAGAGCCCCGGCGACAACCTTGAACGTCTCGGTCCGGCCCGAGCCGACAAGCCCGAACACACCCGTCACCTGACCGGCAAAGACTGAAAGCGAGTTGTTGCGCACCGCGTTGCCCATACGCAGGTTGCTGACCTGCAAAACCCGCTCTCCGGGGCGGCGGACGGTTTGCTTTTTGCTGCCGTAAAGCTCTTCCGAAAGGCTACGGCCAACCATGGCATGAATGATGCGGTCACGGTCAAAATTCTTGGTCTCATCGGTCACGACATGCTGCCCATCCCGCAGGATGGTGATCCGGTCGGAAATCGCAAGCGCCTCTTCCAGCGCGTGACTGATAAAGATCACCGCGACGCCACGTTCCTGCAAGGTTTTCACCAGATCGAAGAAGTGCTTTTTTTCTTCCGGGGTGAGTGTTGCGGTGGGTTCGTCAAACACGATGATCCGCGCTTCGGACAACATCGCGCGGGCAATTTCGATCATCTGTTTCTTGGCCGCGCCCAGCGTTTGAACAAGTGCTGTCGGGTCGACCTGAAAATTCAGCGCCTGCATGAATTGCTGGGTGGCGATGTTGATCCCGCGCAGCCGGTTGAAGAAGTGCTCATTGCCCATGAACAGGTTCTGCGCCACGGTCATCGACGGCACCAGACTGGTTTCCTGAAACACCATGGCAATGCCGGTTTCAAGCGCCTCGGCGGGGGTGTTGAGTTTGATCGGCTTACCATCGAGAAGAATTTCGCCGGCACTTGGTTCGACAACACCGGCGATCATCTTGGTCAGTGTCGATTTTCCGGCGCCGTTTTCACCCAGAAGCGAATGTACCTCTCCGGGCATCAGGGTAAAGTTGATGTCTTCGACCGCCGCAACGCGGGCATAGAATTTGGTCAGCCCCTTGAGTTCGAGTATCGGTGTCATGCCTCTGCCTCCCCGATTGCATTGGCCTTGCGGATGGCCGCCATATCGAGCCGCAGCAGCCGCCCAGCCCCTTTCGACAGCGCGAACACATCGCTGCCCTGCTCGATCACCGTGACGATCCCGTGGTTTTCGCCGCCAACCCGGCTATGCATCGACATGACGGGCACCTGCCGCGCGTCAAACCGGACAGCCAGCCCATAAGAGCGCGGCGGAGCCCATGGTTTGAGAATCCCCATTTGTTTCACGCCGCCAGTCTGAAGCGGCTCAAGAAAATCCTTACCCGATCTATAGGCCGGGGCGATCCAGTATTCGGGTGGAATTGTCGCCATCATTTCGCGGCGGAAGTCGGTTTCGCTGAGCACAAACTTGACGATCTGCATCCGCGCCGCAAAAAGCGAGAGCCAGAAGCCGCCATCGGCGGTTGGCACGATGCGGGCGGGATAACCGGGTAGATCGCCCTGTGTTTTTTTACCAACCCGGTGGAGCTGGTGGCGCCAGCTTTCCGAGACCACGATACCGCCATCGCCGCTTTGCCACGCGCCGTAGGCCCAGGCGAGGCCGGTTTGCAGCACGCGCGTTTCGTCGGTGTCGGGATCATGCGAAATAAGCCGTCCGCTGGCCCCCTTCTCCATCAGATCATGGCGCCAACCATCGCAGCCATGTTGCGCAGAGGCGTCGCAGATCAAGAGCTTGCCATCATTGCCAAGCGAAAGGGAGGTCACCGCCCGCAGCGGCTTGCCCGCAACCTCGTGCAGCGGCGCGCCCGCGCCTTCAATCTCGACCCGGTCGCCCAAGGCCACGACGCGGCGGCCATCGGGCAGGAAGACCATTGCCGTGATAGGTGCGTCAAATGTGGCAACCGGTATCAGCGCGCCGCCATCTTCCAGCGCCATCACCTCCGCCCCGCAGGCAAGGTAAATCTTCCCATCACCACCAACAGCCATATCTTCCATGCCGTCGTGTTCGGCCAGCACCTCGGCCTGTTCAAGAAGGTTGTTGGGTTTATAGACACCATCGAGGATCGGCACAGCGAGGGTTGAGCGGCGCAGCCCAAGGAGGTTACCGAGTGTCTGCCCTATTGCATCAAGCATTGCCCACCTCCTTCAGGTCGATGAATTCTGGATCAGCCGCTTCAAGATCAATCCGGCCGATCCGGTTGTTATGGATGCCGCCGATGAACAACTGCCCCTTGTGTTCGCGCATCGAGGTAATCATCGGGTGGTTTTCGCCGCCCAGATCCCACATCACGTCGAGCACCTCGCCAGTTTCGCTTATCTTTGCGATACAGCCGGTATTGAGGTTGGGGGCCAACCATTCATCGCCCGGCAGCTTCTTCGACATCCGCCGCCGGAACCCCGGTTTGCGCATCGCCAGATCGAAGATCGGGTTGCGCACGCCCATGATCGCCAGCCAGTAATGGCCATCGGAAGAGCGGTTGAGGTTGTCCGGATAGCCCGGCAAATCGTCGATGACCAACTCCACCTTGCCCGCTTTTGGCCCGTCGAAGTAATAGCGGCTGATCCGGCAGGCCCAGCTTTCTGCAAACAAAATGGACTGCCCGTCTGACGCCATAACGATGCCGTTGGGGAACACCAGATTGCGCAGGCAGGTGGTGGTTTTGCCATTGCGCGGGTCATAACAGATGATCCGCCCGTTGCCGCGCGCTTCAAGGCTGTCGGTCGGCCATTCGTGCATTTCGTAACGCACTGTCGCCTCGGAGAAGAATATCCGCCCGTCCGGCGCGATATCGAGATCATCAGCAAGCCGCAGGCGGCTGTCGTCGATGATCGAAATCAGCGAACGGTTGGTTTCATCCGTTACCTTCTCGGCAGTCCGGTCCGGGTTTACCTTGTAAAGCCCCATACCCCCGACACAGACGAAAAGCGTGCCCTGTCTCGTCATTGCCATGCCAAGCGGCTGACCACCGATATGGGCATAGACTTCCTGACGGGTGTAATCCGGCGCGAAAAAGCGGATGATATCGCCATGCCGATTACCGCAATAAAGGTTGTCATCAGCATCGAGCACCACATCTTCGGGGCTTTCGACCTTGCCCAACCCGATGGCATCGACCTTGCGCAGCCTGTCGTTCAGCGCATAGGGAGACCCGGAATCCGCCGCGGTTTCCTGTGGTGGGGGAAGCTCCATGTAACCGGGGCTCACGTATAGCTCCTGCACCGCTTTGTGGCGGTTCTTGAACCAACGGATATCGAGCAGTGCCGCCAGCAACAAGATGGAGGCAAGGATCATCCGCGACGCACCCGCCGACATGGCCATGCGCAGCATCCCATTGGTCAGAAGCAGCACGATCAGCGTGCCAAGGATGGCCTTCATCACCGAGCCTTTGCCGCCACCAAGCCGAATACCGCCCAGAATAGCCGCCGTCAGCACGACAATCTCCATCCCCTTGCCGGTATCCGCACCGGGGGAGGCCAGCCGCGACGCATAGAAGATCGCCGCAGCAGCAGAGAACACACCAGAGGCGACATAGGAAAGCGCCACCACCCGTTTCACCGGCAGCCCCGTATTATACGCCGAGCGCCGGTTCCCGCCGATGGCCATGACATGCCAACCGGCCCGCAGACGGGTCAGGAAGATATGCCCGGCCACTGCCACGACCGCGAAAACCCAGACGATAACCGGCACCGAAAGGAACGTACCAAAACCAAGAAAGTCCCATGCTGGCGCATCGGGGAAGTTGGCCGAAATCTCTACCGCGACCTGCGCGTTGAGCATGTCATGCGCCGCCTTGTAGACGATCAGCGTTACCATTGTTGTAAGGAAAGCGCGCATCCTGAGGTAGCCCACCAGAATGCCGTTCACCGCCCCCAGCACCCCGCCCGCGATCAGCGTTAGAACCACGGCAGGCACCATGCCTAATCCCAGCACGTTGACACAATAGAGGGCCAAGAGGTTACACAGCGCATAGATCGAGCCAACCGACAGGTCGATCCCCCCGACGATGAGAACGATCGACATGCCCAACACCACAAAGCCCAGTTCGCAGGCCTGACGCAGCGTGTCGTTCATGTTGTTGATCGAAATGAAATTGTCGATCTGGGCGCTGAAGAAGGCGATCACCAAAAGCAGCACGAGAAGCGGCACTGCCGTTTCCATCCACGGCTTTTGCAGAAGCTCGCCAAAAATCTTGTCCGGCCAGAAGCGGTAGCGCAGTTTTACCAGAGTATTCATGATGTCCTTGCCTCGAACCGGCCGTTGGTTGGAAATTCAGGTTGGTTCGGCATCTCCCCGGCGCATAAAACACACCGGGAAGAGCCTTGTTCAGAGCGCGCCAAGCGGCACGCAAGCCCGCTTAGCGAAGCGTGTCGAGCGTCCAGCAACGCTCATCGCCCAGCGTTTCCGGCGTGTAGGTGACCAGCGGCGTATAAAGTACCGTCTTGGTGCTCCCGACCGGGTTCTTGTCCTGCATCGCCGCCATGATCAGCGCGTTCAGATCGCGGCCCTGCCCCGGCACGTCATAGCTGACGTAGTATTGCCACATGTTTTCACGCAGGCCTTTGCAGGCCAGTTCACCACCGCCGCCAGAGGTTGTCACCAGAACCTGATCGGTCTTGCCCGCCTCTTTCAGCGCCGCCGCAGTGCCGACATCCGTATTGTCCCAGACACCAAGAATGGCGCAGAGATCGGGGTGCTGTTGAAGCACCACTTGGGTGATCGACTTGGCCTTGGAAGATTCGTAATCGCCGGTCGATTGCACCGAAACGATGTTCACCTTCGGATTGTCGTTCAGGATATTCTCATAGCCTTTCAGCATATAGGCCGAGAACGGGCTGGTTGGCGGGCCAGCAAGAACCAGAACCTTGCCGGGAGTTTCGCTGTGGCCACATTTTTCCACTGCGGCTTCCGCCTGCTTCTCACCAATCAGTTCAACATCCGCACCAACGAAACCTGTGGTCTGATAGTTGGTCTTCATGTTGAGCTGGATCACGTGGATGCCCGCTTTTTCGGCGCGCTGAAGCAATTTGGCATAGGATTGCACATCCGGGTTCTGCACCACGATCACGTCAGGTTTTTCGCTGATAAGCGAGGTCAGCGTTTGCGCCCCGGCAGCGGTATTGAAGTTCGAGTTGCGAACCTCGTAGTCATAGCCGAGCTCCTTGGCCTGACGCGCCATGATCTTTGACCAGCCTTCGGTCAGATCAAGGCCCATGAACACCGGCACGAAAACAACTTTCCGCCCCTTGAGGTTCTCATAATACGCATCGCGCAGCGGGTCATCCATGCTGGCTTGCGCCTGTAGATGCGCGGTCCCGCAAAGCGTCGCAAGTGCCGCTGCTGTGCCCAGTTTCAATAATTTCTTCATAGTGGGTCCTCCCTTTATGTTATCCCCACCGCAACCGACCTCACTGCCGGGTTGCGGGGCGGAGATTCTCAAATATCGCCTTGTTGTGCGGTTTCTTCGTTACGCGGATTGATCAGGCTGTCGGCCAGAACGGCAAGCAACAGCACGAGGCCGCGCACCAGATTTTGCATCTCGAACGAGACATTCATGATGGTCAGCCCGTTCATAATCGTGCCGATCAAAAGCGTGCCAATCACAACGTTAATGACGCCACCGCGCCCGCCGGAAAGGCCGATCCCGCCAAGCACCACGACCAGGATCACGTCATAAATCCATGTCAGGTTGAATATCCGTGTGTCCATGCTGGCCGAAGACGCGGCAAGCACCATGCCAGCAAAGAACGCGACACAGGCCGAAATGATATATTGCAGCACCAGCACCGGCCGCAGCGGAATACCGGCAAGCCGGGTGGCCCCCGGATTATCGCCCGAGGCATAGCAGAACATTCCCAACCGCGTGCGCCGCAAGAAAGTGTCAATCACGATGGCCGCCACCACGAAGGCCAGCACCGAATAGGGAATGCCGTAAATACTCCCCCTTCCGATCCATGCGATACCATCCAAGACGGGCGGCCATGAGACAATCTCATAATCGAAAACACCGATCTGGCCGATCCCGGCCACACCAATGCCAACCGCCAGAGTGGTGAATAGCGAGGGGATTTCGGCATAGGCGACAAGAATTCCGTTCAACAGCCCGATTGCCACCGCCATCATCAGGCCAACCCCCAACGAGGGCACCACGCCATAGCCCCTTGCGGCGAGTGTGAGAACCAGAGCCGAAGGCACCGCAAGTGAAGCAATCATGGAAAGGTCAATGCCGCGCCCGATCACCACGACCGCCATACCAAGGCCAAGAATACCAAGCACCGCCACGGTCCGCATCAGCGTCAGAAGATTGCCGACCGAGAAAAAGCCCGGAAGAATGATCGCATAAAGCACGAAGATCACCAGAAAAAGCAGCGTCACGATCCGCAACTGATCGAACCCGCCTTTGCCCATGACCCCCATCATGGCAGCCAGCGGGCCTTTGCGGCTTGTTGCCTGCGCACCTGCCTGGCTGTTGTCCGTGTGGTCGTCCATTCTTCTCCCCTCACTCCGGCGAACGGTCAAAGCCCGTGCCTGACTGTCTTTCGATGCAGCGTGATTTGCCTTTGTGCATCCCCGTTCCCGCATCGTGCAGCGCCGGTCCCGGCGGCCCTTTGATCGCATGAGAGTTCAAAATGATTTCTGAGTCAATTATCATTTTGTTCACAGATCACTTTGTTCCGCCCCACACCTGCTTCGTTTTGCGGCGGGTGAAACGGGTGCCGCTTGCCTGAATCGACATGGCACCCGTTCCATCATGTTTGTCTCTCGTTCACCGCTGATCCTCAGACCGTACGCCCGCCATCGACCGGCATCAGAACACCAGTGATGAACTCGGCATCATCAGACGCGAGATAGAGCGTTGCACGCGCGATATCCTCTGGCGTGGACATCCGGCCCATCGGAATTGTGGCGAGGAATTTCTTCCGGTTTTCCGGCGTGTCCGGCAGACCCATGAAAGCTTCCAGAAGGCCGGTTTCGCCCATCACCGGGCAAATCGAATTGACGCGGATATTGTCCGGCGCCAGTTCAACCGCCATGGATTGCGACAGGATGTTCACCGCGCCCTTGGTCGAGTTATACCATGTCAGCCCCGGCCGTGGCCGAATACCCGCTACCGAGCCGATATTGACGATCGAACCACCGCCAATCTCGCGCATGATCGGCACGATGATGTTGGCCGCGTGGAAAAGTGCCTTCACGTTGATCGCATAAACCTTGTCAAACTCTTCTTCCGTCACTTCAAGCATTGGCTTGTTGCGGTGTGTCCATCCGGCATTGTTGATCAGAACATTCGGCGCACCAAACGCATCCGTCACTTTTTGCACGGCGGCGTCCATTTCGGCGTGCGAGGTCACGTCAGCGGCCAATGCGATGGCGTTGCCGCCAATCTCGCCCGCCACCCGCTCGGCAGCATCAGCACGCAGGTCAAGCACGCCAACCTTGGCGCCCTCCTTGGCAAAAAGCTTGGCTATCCCTTCGCCAAAGCCGCCCCCTGCCCCGGTGACGATTGCGATTTTTCCGGCCATCCGGCCCTCGGTTGCAGTCATGAATTTCTCCCTCAATCTTCTCGGTTCAGTCGTGTTTGATGAGCGTGGCACTCAGCGCCTCAAGCCCTTTTGCAGCCATTGCCGGGTTTCTGACCTCGCCAATCGGCAGGCCAGTTTCGCCGCCCTCGGGGGCGGTCACTGGCAGGCTGCGCCCGGCATTTACGTGTTGTCTTATATCGCTCCCGGCTCGCCCCATTGCTTGTCGGAATAAAGAGATACTGGCAGGCAAATTCGCCGTATAACAAATGCAGAAATTCGCTCCCCCCATAGGGAAATGTTCTGGCAGCCGGCATTTACCCCCATGAACAGCTTATACCAGCGCGCAGCACCCGGCCGCGGGTTCAATCCGGCTCGACAGGCAGCACCCGCGCGCCGATCCAACTCCCGTTGCGCGCCAAATCCCGAAGCACGTCTTCCGCAAGGTTGCGGATCGCAGTGACAGCATTGGTCATCGGGCGGGCAACGGGATAGGCCATGAAGGCCGACCGACGCAGAGGCGTATCGCGGGTTCGCCAGCTCGTCAGCCGCCCGGCGGCGACTTCGCGCGAAATCGCGTTGAGCGGCAGGATGGAACACCCCAACCCGGCGCTGACAAGTTCTTTGATGTTGGCGTAGGAATCGACTTCAATCGCCACGTTCAAAGCAACCCCTGTGGCATTGGCGTGGTTGTCGATCAACATGCGCAAACCATGCGTCTTGGCAGGCACAATAAGCGGCAGATGGGCGACCTCGGCCAGTTCCGGCGTGGCGTCTGCGGCTGGCAAGATGCCTTTGTCATTCAACCCTTGCGATGGCGCGAAGAAGACCAGATCTTCCTCCAGTAGTTCAACGGAGGCGAGTCCGTTCTCGTTTACGTTGCGATAGATCACCGCCAGATCAATCCGCGATTCACTCAGCCATTCCAGAACGAAACCACTCATCGCTTCGGCAATCCGCAATTCGACTTTCGGATAGCGACTGCGCGCCGCCATAATCAGCGGCACAGACAGAATCTCACTGATCGTGCCGGGAAGACCCAAACGGACAACCCCGGACGGGTCATTCTCGTGACCACGCACTTCCTCTTCAGTGACGGTGAGCTGATCAAGGATGATCCGGGCGTTGCGCAACAGGATCTCTCCCGCTTCGGTGGGCACCACACCTTTGGGGTTGCGAAACAGCAGTTTTGTATCAAGCTCGGCTTCCATGTTGCGCACATGCAGTGAAAGCGCGGGCTGGGCGACATGCACGGCCTCGGCTGCACGCGAGAAGGAACCATGCTCGACGATGGCGACGAAATAGCGAAGTTGACGAATATCCATCGCGTTTCATTATATGAAGTTCGACAGGAATGCAGCAATAATATGGAGCTAGTGTTGCGCCACGAATATCCGATCTGTGCCGGGGCGGATCACGTCAGCTGTATCGCTCGAACAGCAGGCCCGGCTCACTCGTCCCCAAACTCGGTCAGTAGCGCCTTCGTCTGCGCGCCCAGCGCGGGCACCGGCCCAAGTTCAGGCACGCCGCCGTCAAGAACCGCTCCGGGCGCCAGCATTCTGACCGGCCCGGTGGGCGTTTCCACCACGACATGCCGGTTTTGCGGATGGGCAACGAGATCCTCCATGCCGGAAATGCGGCCATAGGCAATCCGCGCCTCGTTCAGCCGCTCGATGATTGTCACCCGCGCCATCGTGGCGAACAGGTCTTCGATGATGGTGTTCAACTCGGCCCGGTTCGCAACCCGCGCCGAGTTGTCTTCAAATCTTGGATCATTGGCCAACGTTGGCTGTTCCAGCACCTTGTCGCAGAACACGCCCCATTCACGTTCGCTCTGGATCGAAAGCAGAACCTCGCGCCCCTCCGCGTCGGCATAGGCACCGTAAGGCGCGATGGTCGGGTGATTGAGTCCGTTGCGCGGCGGCGTTTTGCCGCCATAGGCATATTGCAGATAAGGCACATTCATCCAGTCGGCCAAAACATGAAACAGTGACACCGAAACATGCCGCCCCTGCCCGGTCTTTTCCCGCGCGAAAAGCGCCTGAAGCACCGCTTGGTGGGCCGTCATGCCCGCCGCGATATCGCAAATCGAGATTCCAACGCGCGCCATTGCCTCTGGCGTGCCGGTGATCGCGGAAAGGCCGCTTTCGGCCTGCACCAACAAATCATAAGCCTTCATGTCGCGGTAAGGCCCGTCATCGCCATACCCCGAGATCGAAACCGTAATCAGCCGGGGATTGGCCGCACGCAGATCAGCAGGGGCAAAGCCCAGCCGGTCAATGGCACCGGGGGCGAGGTTTTGAATGAACACATCTGCCTTGGCCAACATGTTGGCAAGCACCGCCTTTGACGCCGGGTCGCGCAAATCAAGACAGATTGATTCCTTGCCCCGGTTAAGCCAGACGAAATAGGCACTCTCACCATGCACCAGTCGATCATAACCCCGTGCGAAATCGCCCTCAGGACGTTCCACCTTGATGACCCGCGCGCCCGCCTCGGCCAAGCGCGAAGACACCAGCGGTGCCGCCACGGCCTGCTCCACCGATACGACAAGAAGCCCGTCCAGATCGCCAGTTGTCATAGTGCCCCCTTTGCCGAAATCTGGACCGGCCCATCAAACGGGCATCGTATCCGCAAGCCGGAGGATCAACCAAACCAGCCATCACATCAAATAGCAGCTTTATCCACCCGACATAACGAAAGCAGATAGCCCCACGCCTGTGACCGGCATATTATTCGTTTCCGTTATAGTGAAAAATAAAAATGCTATTTCAAACTGGCGGGCGCGATGTGCATCATGCACCGGGTGAAACCACAGCCGCAACGCGCGAGGCATACCGTGAAAGACATCGACAGCCATCACGACCAACACAGCGACCTGCGCGACGGAATCCGCGCACTTTGTGCCGATTTCCCGCCGGAATATCACCGCAAGGTGGACGAAGCGCGCGGCTATCCGGCGGAGTTTGTCGAGGCGCTGACCCGCGAGGGCTGGATGTCGGCGCTGATTCCCGAAGCCTATGGCGGCTCGGGGTTGGGGCTGACGGAGGCGTCGGTGATCATGGAAGAAATCAACCGTGCTGGCGGCAATTCCGGTGCCTGCCACGGGCAGATGTACAACATGAACACCCTGATCCGTCACGGCAGCGAAACGCAGCGGCAAGCCTATCTGCCGCGCATCGCCAGCGGCGAATTGCGGCTGCAATCCATGGCCGTGACCGAACCCACCACCGGCACCGATACCACCAGCTTGAAAACCACCGCCGTGCGCAAGGGAGATCGCTATGTGATCAACGGCCAGAAGGTGTTCATCAGCCGGGTGCAACATTCCGACCTGATGATCCTGCTGGCGCGCACCACACCGCGGGCCAAAGTCAGCAAGAAATCGCAAGGTCTGTCTATCTTCCTTGTCGATGTGAAAGAAGCGTTGCAGGCCGGGATGCAGGTGCGCCCGATCCTCAACATGGTCAATCACGAGACCAACGAGCTTTTCTTCGACAATCTTGAAATCCCGGCGGAAAATCTGATCGGAGAGGAAGGGCAGGGCTTCAAATACATCCTCACCGGGCTGAATGCCGAGCGCACCCTGATCGCGGCGGAATGTATCGGCGACGGCTATTGGTTCACCGACAGGGTGGTGGAGTACACCAAGAACCGCGAGGTGTTCGGCCGCCCCATCGGACAGAATCAGGGCGTGCAGTTCCCGATTGCCGAAGCCTATATCGAGATCGAAGCCGCCAACCTGATGCGCTATGAAGCATGCCGCAAATTCGACGCGGGCGAACCTTGCGGGGCCGAGGCCAACATGGCGAAATACCTTGCCGCGAAAGCAAGCTGGGAAGCGGCGAACGCCTGTTTGCAGTTTCATGGCGGATTTGGCTTTGCCTGCGAATACGATGTCGAGCGCAAGTTCCGCGAAACCCGGCTTTATCAGGTCGCGCCGATTTCGACCAACCTGATCCTGTCTTACGTAGCCGAGCACATCCTCGGCCTGCCCCGCTCGTTCTGAACCGCTGGCGAAGGCTTTGGCCGGGCTTTGTGACCCACTATTGCTCCGCAAGGCTCAGCCTATCTGGCATGTGCCATGATGGGTGGTTTCACCGAAAACAATGTCGTGCATGATCCGACCGGGCCAGAAGGTGAAGAACCCGGCCACAACAAGCGCGCCGAAAAATAGCAGCGTCATGACGCGCTTGTGCTTGGTCACCCTGTGATTTCGGGCATGCAGCACTGCCAATGGCAGA
This sequence comes from Aquicoccus sp. G2-2, assembly GCF_034555965.1. Classification (GTDB taxonomy): domain Bacteria; phylum Pseudomonadota; class Alphaproteobacteria; order Rhodobacterales; family Rhodobacteraceae; genus JAYDCK01. Next base: position 3,066,823 of record NZ_JAYDCK010000003.1, on the reverse strand, counting down.
AGCATCAAGGTGAGCAGCGACAAGCCGTGAATGATGCTGAACGAGCCGAACGAACAGATGGTGTGGATCAAGAAGGATGAACCGGCAACTGCCGCCATCAGCAGCACCCAGATCCAGCCGATGGTGCGATGCGGCAACGTCCCTTTCGGGGCGACGAGTTGCACAGACCCGAGAGCGAAGGCCGTCATCGCGGCAAATGCATGAAGAATGACCGGGAGCGGGGCGGCGAAGAGAGGAGCGAAGACCATGATATTATCCGCATTGTGCGGCGTGAACCGCGTCAAGATAAGGAGGGATGAGCAGACCCCGCCTCGCAGAGATCTCACGCCGGAGTGATGCAATGCGCAGCGCGTTACAGGGATGTTTCCTGCAACCTGTTGGCACGCTGGGTCCGGGCGAATTGTTCGACTGCATGATGGGCGCATCTTTGTTGACGTAAGGAAGCTGCCTGACGGAGGCGTTCCAAAGCGATCCGAGGGTCAGATATCACACGGATCATGGCCCAGATTTCGGGTATTTGTCGCTGCGAGGGCAAACAAACCCGGATGCAGGGCGCGATCAAAAAAGGATCGCCGGGCAGGGAGTGCGAAGCCTGTTTCATCAAACGGCGCTTCAATCATCGGTGAGACACTGAACATCGGAGAGCTCGATCCGGAAAGGGGCATTTGGCCCAGTTGCGCGCACATAATATGATCGGCGTCGATTTGACGCAATATGGCTTGTGCGTGTCGGACCAACTTTGCAGCACACGTGCGGGGTACGAATATGCACCCCTGACTTGCATTCCCCCGCGTTGCCGACAATCGTGGAGGCGCGGATACCGTAACCATTGGCACGAAAGGCAAAAACCATGTGCGAGCTTTTTGCGATGACCGCCGAGCGCCCGGCAGTGGTGGATTACACGCTGGACCGCTTCGCGCAGGAAGGCGGAGAGCGCCACCGTAACCGCGATGGCTGGGGCATGATGTTCGCCGAAGAGCGCGACGCGCATGTGTTCCGCGAGGCTTCGCCCGCTTCGGACAGCCCGCTGGCGAAAATGGTCGTCGAGCGCGATATCCCCTGCCGCCACCTGATCGCCCATGTCCGGCGCGCTTCACGCGGGAAGCCGCACTTGGCCAATACCCACCCGTTCACCCGCGTCCATGCAGGTCGCGCGCATCACTTTGCCCATAACGGCACGCTGCGCGCGCTGGATGAGCGTGCAGGCGATCTACGCGCAAATTGCGTCGGCGATACAGATTCAGAGTTGGCCTTTCTCATCCTGATGCGCGCGTTGGAAGATGTGCCGCACGGACCAGAGGCGACAGAGCAGCGGTTTCACATCTTCGCCAGGTTTTCCGCCGATATGGCGCAGCTTGGAAGTGCGAATTTTGTGTTTTTCGATGGCGAAACCCTGTTCGCACACGCCCATAAACGAATTTATGAGACCGAAACCGGGTTGACCCCGCCCAAGCCACCGGGGCTTTCCATTCGCCACCTCGGGCGCGAACCAAAGACAGCACATTGGCACGGGCCAGGGGCGCATATCCGCGACCTGCCGCGCGAAACCATCCTGCTGGCCAGTGTGCCGCTTAACGATGAGGGATGGGCGCCCTTGCCGGAAGGCTGTGTGTTGGCGCTGCGCGATGGGGTGTTGCTTCATCAGCAGGGTGCGGACAACGCATGATTGGTTCACTGCTGACCCCTTTGAGCGTGGTTGCCGGGGTGATCCTGACCTTGGTGTTCGTCTTCGTATTGCTCAGAAGCAGGCGGACACCGCAATCCATCATGGCTTGGCTGCTTTTTCTGGTGGCCGCACCCTATCTGGCGCTGCCGGTGTTTTTGATCGTCGGGATAAGGAAGGCCGGCTCATCAACAAAACCGCCGCAGTTCAACACGGAAATGCCCGACACCGCCGTGCGGCCAGAGGCACAACCATTTCGTGGTTACGGATTGCCCACACCGACCGCAGGACATCATTTCACGCTGCATGAAACCCCCGAAGCAGCGCGGAGCGACTTGTTCGCATTGATCGAAGAAGCGCGCGAACGGTTGGATTTCTGCTTTTACCTGCTGGATAACGATGCCAACGGCAACGCCGTGATCGAGGCGATGACCGAACGGCAACTGGCGGGTATCACGGTGCGGTTGGCGCTTGATCGGTTCGGCACGTTGAATCCGCCGAAAGCGGCGCTTCGCCGTTTTCAGGACGCGGGCGGCAGGCTGCGCTATTACTCACCGCTTTTGCGCAAGCCATTTACCGAACGGATCAACCTGCGCAATCACCGCAAGGTGGCGATTGCCGACGGGCGCACTGTCTGGTCCGGGGGCGCAATCTGGGGGATGCCTATCTTTCCACCTCTGGCAGCCGCGATTGGCCAGTCTGGCGCGATCTGAGCTTCCGCGTGACCGGCCCGGTGGTGGAGACTTATTGCACCCTTTTCAATTCAGATTGGGCCATGTCAACTGGCGGACAGGGGCGGCCGGCCGGATTGGTCGCCAAAGCCTCACCCGAACGCGGTGGCACGAACGTGGCACAGCTTGTCCCGTCTGGCCCTGAATTTTCGCATGATGTGCTGCATGACGGGCTGACCGGCGCGCTGTATCGGGCGCACCGCCGTGTGACAATCGTGACACCCTATTTCATCCCGACCGAGCCCTTGACCATCGCATTGCTCTCTGCTGCACGGCGTGGCGTGGATGTCCGCCTTGTTTTACCTGAGAAATCGAACCAATGGACCACCGATCTCGCGCGCGGTGTCTATGTCAGGGCGCTGGCGCGGGAAGGCGTGACCGTGCTGCGCTATCAACCCGGAATGATCCATGCCAAGGCGGGCGTGATCGACGATACCGCATGGGTCGGCACGGCGAATTTCGATATCCGCTCGATGCAGCTCAACTTTGAAACCGCGCTTTTTGTTTTTGACAAGCAAAGCGCCCGCAAGATCGCGGACTGGTGCAAGACGCTGGAAAGCGACTGCTTTGAGGGGCCAAAGAAAAGCGGGATTTTCCGCCGCAGCGTTGAAAGCCTTCTTCGGCTTGGTGCGCCGCTTCTGTGATCGTCCGGCGGACAATGCGCGGATGAAGTTTACAGCGATGTAAGGTGACGCGCAGGCAGAGGTAAACTTGCCTCCCTAGCTATCACTCATCAGATATCCTACGCGGCGCTTCTTTGCAGAGAGGGGCCGCGATGCAAATATTGGCGCGCTGGGGTTGGTCCGCCTGTCTTCTCCTTATCCCAAAAAGGCCCCGAAATGACACATGCATTCAAAACTCCGCTCGTTCTGGCCGTGCTCTGCCTGCCATTGTCGGCGCTGGCGGCGACAATCGACAAGGGTTTCGACTATTCCGCCATCCAACCTGCCGCGTCGAGCCTGTTTTTCCCGCCGACACAACGTGCTTCAGGCATGGTCGGGGCGAAGGTACTTTCCAGCGACAACAAGATTCTCGGCACGGTCAAGGATCTGATCTTCGATGCAAAAAGCACGCTTACGGGGTATGTTGTCGTCACCAGCGGGTTTCTTGGCTATGGCGCTGCATCGGTTTTCGTGCCGGTCGCCAAGGCGCATATGCAGGTCGATGATCATACTCTAAAACTGGTGGTTGCCCGGACCGCAAAGCAGTATCAGTCCGACGCGCAGCTTGCGGATTAGGCTCGCGCGGCAAGGAGACGGAAATGAAAATCCTCGTGGCAGAAGACGATGCCAAGGTCGGCGCATTCGTACAAAGCGGGTTGACCGAGGAGGGCTATACCGTCGATTGGGTGCAGGACGGGCGCGATGCGCTGAGCTATTGCCTTTACAACGACCCCGATCTTGCCATCGTTGACCGGATGATGCCCGGCATGGACGGGCTTTCTCTGGTCAAGGCGCTGCGCGCGGCGAACAATTCCATGCCGGTTATCTTCCTGACGGCGCTGGGCGATGTAGATGAGCGTGTCGAAGGGCTGACTGCGGGCGGCGATGACTACATGGTCAAGCCGTTTCACCTTTCCGAACTGCTGGCGCGGGTGAAAGCACTGTCAAGGCGACCGCAGCAGACCGCGCAGCAGACCGAATTGAACGTGCATGATCTAAGCCTTAACTTGCTCAACCGGACAGCCACACGGCAAGGGCAGGTTATTGCGCTCCATGCCAAGGAATTCGCCCTGCTGGAAGTGCTGATGCACAATGCCGGTCGGGTGGTGACGCGCTCGATGTTGCTGGAGCGGATATGGGGGTTCAACTTCGATCCCGGCACATCCGTTCTGGAAACCCATGTCAGCCGGCTGCGCGCCAAGATCGACAAACCGTTCGATACCCCGCTCATCCATACCATGCGCAACATGGGTTATTCGCTTCATGCGCCGCGCTGATATTCTTTCCGGCACGCCGCTTCGGGTAGCAGCACTCTCCGCAGGGCTATTTCTGTTGGTGCTGGCCGGAATCGGCACCGGGTTGGTGTTGACTGTGCAGCAGCGGCTTACCGCGCAATACGACAACCAGATTACCGAAGAGATTGAGCTTTTCCGGCAGATTTATCAGACAGAAGGGCGTGCCGGGCTGATTCACAGTATTGATATGCTGGCACGCCACAGCGTCCCATCGCACCGCACGGCCACGCTTTTCGATCATTCCGGCGCGCGGCTGGCGGGTGATCTCCCAATTGCGCCCGCGATGCTGGGCTGGCAGCAGGTGCAGATACGGGGCGCTGGTCTGGCGGCCCATGACACGTCGCTTTATCTTAATGCGGTCAGAATTGACGAATTGACTATCGTTGTCGGGCGGCGGCTTGATCTGGTGCATACGGCGATTGAATCTATGATCCGGGTGCTGGCGATTTCCGGCGCTTTGGTGGCGGCAGGCATTCTGCTGATCGGAGCAATAGGGAGTTGGTCCACGCTGGGCAAATTGCAGGTCATGGAAGAAACCCTTGCTCAGGTGGCAGAGGGCGATTCGAAGGCGCGTCTGCCGGTGTCCTTCAAAGACGATCAGATTGACAGGATCTCCGAACAGATGAACCATCACCTTGATCGGCTGGCCCGGTTGATGCAAGGGATGCAAACCTCTGCCGCCGCGATTGCGCATGACCTCAAAACGCCGCTCACCCATGCCTTTGTTGCGCTGCAACAGGCGCAAACGGCCAAGGGCGATGCACAAGACCATATCGACGCGGCCTTGGCCGAACTGGACCGGCTCAATGGTGTGTTCGACACGATTTTGCGTATCGCCCGTATTCAAGGCGGCGGCGCACGAGCGGAGTTTACGCCGGTCGATGCAAGCGAGGCGCTGGCCGATGTTGCCGACATGCTGACCCCGGCAGGAGAGGCCAAGGGCCAGAGCATCACGTTGGACACCGCCCCCGGCGTTACCCTGACCGGCGACGGAAAGATGATCCGGCTGATGCTGGCCAATCTGGTGCAGAATGCGATTCAACATTGTCCACCCGGCACCGATATTCGCATGACAGCCCGGATGGAGGGGCCGCGCCCCTGTCTTGAGGTCATCGACAACGGCCCCGGCGTGCCGGAGTCCGAGCGGGCACATATCACCGATGCGTTCGTGCGGGTCGACAGTGCGCGCGCCAGCGAAGGCAGCGGCCTTGGCCTTGCGCTGGTCAAGGCGATTGCCGAACGCCACGGCGCCGAGCTGCAGCTGCACAACCTCAATCCGGGGCTTGGCGTTGGCGTGCTGTTTCCCGCGCCACAGGCGGAAACGGTTCGCGGGGCGGTGGCTAAATAGCCGCGCGGCGGCCTTCGGCCTTTGCTCCGCGCGATGAGCACCCGGAAGCCCTGCGGCACAGCCCGCAAACCTGTCATATTTTTGAACTTTGCTACAGGCACCTGACAAGTCGGCCTCCTATCTGTTTTTTCCAAGACGAAAAGAGCGGAACCGAAAGGAGACCAAGACATGAAACAGATAAGCAAAATCACCCTTCTGGCAGCGGCATCTTCGCTTGCATTGGCACCGATGGCCGGGTTGGCTTGGGCTGATTCAAACGCGGCAGCCAAGGCGGCAGACAACGCCACGCAGGCGCAGGCCAAGAAATCCCCCGAGATGTTGCGCGCCTCGATCGACGCCATGGCGGCGTTTGCCTCGGTGCATCAGGCACGGCTGGCGCTCTATGACGGGCAGACCGACGCCGCCAAGAAGCTTGTGCAAAGCGCGCGCGACGCCTTCACCGGAGACATGGCGAAATATCTGATCAAGGTCGCTCCGAAAACGGCCAAGACTGACACCAAGACCGCCGACAAGACAACCGCCGCCGACAGCAGCACAACGCAAGCCGCCAATGCGCAGCCGTCCGAGCTTGCTGTGCCGCTCGATACGTCGTTCGATGTGGCGGAAAACTTCGTTTTCACCGATGCACACAAGAAGCCGGTGAAGGACGCGCAGGAAGCCATGAAGAAAGGCGACAAGGCAGGAGCCGCCGCGGCCCTGATCAATGGTGAGGTGGATATCGACATCTCCGCCATGGTGGTCCCCGTCAAGCAGACGATTACCGATCTTCAAGCCGTGCTCAGCGATATCAACGCGGGCAAATTCTATGACGCCAATCTCAAGCTGAAAACGGTCGAGAAACTGGTTCAGGTCGTTTCCTACACGCCCGACACCCTGCCCAAGCAAGGCTATCCGGCAAAAGGGGTCTTCTGATCCCGAACCAGCAGACGGGCGGCCGCATATTGGCCGCCCGTTTCCCTGAACACCGCCTTGCATCAACTCATTCATGCGTCACCGCTCACGGGCCGCCCGGATAGCAAAAGGAACCTTCCGAGATGACCAATGCCGCCCCGCTTGAAGCGCGCAACCCCGAGCAGGAGGTTTGCGCCTATCTCAGAACGCATCTCGGCGCCCGCATTGTCGGCCAGCCACATTTCATCGACCGGCTGTTGCTGGCGCTTTTCGCCGGTGGGCACGTGTTGCTTGAAGGGGCGCCGGGACTGGCAAAAACCAAGGCGGTTGTCGAGCTTTCGAACATCATCAATTGCGATGCAAAACGCATACAATTCACCCCGGACCTGTTGCCCAGCGATTTGACCGGGACGGATATTTACCGCCCGGAAACCGGCAGCTTCGATTTTCAAAAAGGACCGCTTTTTCACAACCTGATTCTCGCGGATGAGGTCAACCGCGCGCCCGCCAAGGTGCAATCGGCACTTTTGGAAGCGATGGCGGAACGGCAAATTACCGTGGGCGCCAAAACCTATGCACTGCCTGAGCTTTTCATCGTGCTGGCGACGCAAAACCCGATTGAACAGGAAGGCACCTATCCACTCCCCGAAGCGCAGCTTGACCGGTTCTTTTTGCATGTGAAGGTCGGCTATCCCGCGGCAGAGGCAGAGCGTGCAATCCTTGATATAGTGCGCGGAGAGGCCAGCGGCGCACCAGCAGCCGCAATGCGAAGTATCTCACAAAGCCAAATCCTTGCAGCCCGGCAGGCGGCGCAGCGCACGCATGTCTCGGATGCGCTGACCGAATACACCATTCAGCTTGTTCAGGCGACGCGTACACCGGAAACTTACGGCACCGACCTTTCGGATATGCTGTCTTACGGGGCCAGCCCGCGCGGCACCATCGCACTTGACCGCGCGGCACGGGTTCACGCCTGGATGCGTGGTTCGGATTTCGCCACCCCCACGGATGTGCAGGCGGTGATCCATGACGTTCTGCGCCACCGCATCATTCTGAGCTTCGAGGCGGAGGCGGATGGTGTCACCACAGATGATTTCATCAAGGCACTGGTTGAGCGCGTGCCGGTGAACTGAGCGGGGTGGAGCAATGACCCAAGCAGGCAACTTGCAGGGCATCCACGCCACCCTGCCAGAACTGATCCGTGCGCGGCCCGCGCGCAAGAACACGGGCTTTGCGCCGGGGGGCCGGGTAACAACCCATCAATGGGGCGCGAACCGCTCGGTCTTCCGTGGGCGCGGCATGGAATTCGATGAATCGCGCAGCTATCAGCCCGGCGACGACGTGCGCGCGATTGACTGGCGGGTGACCGCACGCACCGGCACGGTTCATACCAAGCAGTTTCACGAAGAGCGCGACCGCCCGGTACATCTCCTGCTTGATCTGCGCCCGATGATGCGGTTCGGCACAAGGGTGCGGTTCAAGGCACATCTCGCCGCCGAGATTGCTGCCATGCTGGCTTGGGTCGGGCATGATGGCGGGGACAGCATCGGCGGCTTTATCCTCGCCCCGTCAGAGCTGGTCTATGTCGCGCCCACACGCACAAGGCGCGGCTTGCTGAGCTTTCTCGAAAGGATCGTCGAGATTGGCACCGCACCCGGCACCGAACCCGCCACCCCGCCCACGCTTTCCAACGCGCTGCACCGCACACGCCGCACCTGCCGCCCCGGCACGCTGGTTTTCGTAATCAGTGATTATGCCGATTACGACGACACGACGGATAAAGAACTGCGCCGCCTCGGCCTGCATACCCATGTGACCAATATCTTTGTCAGTGATCCGCTCGACGCCGTCTTGCCACCTGCGGGCGGTCGGCTGACCGATGGCGAACGTGCTGTGCGCGTGGCCGGGTTGGGCCGCAGGGCACTCGATTCCTATGCGCTCAGCTTTGCGGAACGGCAGGCACGGGTAGCCCGCGCAGCGCGACGGCGGGGGATGGCGTTCCACACCATCACCACTCCGGACGACCCGAAAACGCTACTCCATCCCGACATCGGGCAAGTCAGCCGCAAGGCCCGGCTTGGCCGGAAGGTTGCATGATGGCAGCAACTCCCCCCAGCTCACCCCCCAGATGCAGGCCGAACTCGCCAAGCTGCACGATATTCACCTGCCCACCCCCGTTTCGTGGTGGCCGGTGGCACCGGGCTGGTGGCTGCTGCTGATCATACTCTGCCTGATAGCACTCGCACTGGTAATCTGGCGGGGAGGGCGGCGGCAAAGCCTGCGTGTGGCAGCATTGGACGAATTGAAAACCCTGCGCGCCCATGAAGCAGAGGTGACACCGCCGCAATTGGCAACCGAAATCGGCGTTTTGCTGCGCCGGGTCGCGCTCAGCCGCGATGGGCGCGCTGTGTCCTATCTCTCCGGGGCGGGTTGGGCCGCGTTTCTTGCAGATGGCAAGGCTGGCATGGCACCCGAGCTTGCCCACTATATCGCCGAGGCACCCTATGCCGCACCGGCAAACAGCCCCGATGCGCCCCCGGTGGATCAACTTATTTCTGCGGCAGAACACTGGCTGAGGAGGCACGCATGATAACCTTCCTCTGGCCATTCGTATTCATTTTATTCCCCCTGCCTTACCTCCTGCGCCGCCTCGTCCCTCCCGCCGCACCCGGTACGGAAGGCGCGCTTCATGTGCCCTTCTTTGCCGCACTCGCGTCCTCCAGCGCGGGTGGCGGCGGGCATCGGCGGCGCAGCCTCTGGCGGATGGTGCTGGCGTCGGTGATCTGGCTCTTGCTGGTCACCGCGCTGGCCCGTCCGGCATTGGTCGGCCCGCAAATGCCGCTGCCTGCGCAAGGCCGCGACGTGATGATGGCGATTGACCTCTCTGGCTCCATGGGGCGCGAGGATTTCGCGGTGAATGGCCGCGCGTCCACCCGGCTTGGCGTGGTCAAGGAGGCGGCGGATGCCTTCATCGCGCGGCGCAAGGGGGACCGGGTCGGCCTGATCCTGTTTTCCAACCGCGCCTATCTGCAAGCGCCGTTGACGTTTGACCGCCGCGCCGTGCGCGCCCTTCTAGATGAAGCTCAGGTCGGGTTGACCGGGCAGCAAACAGCCATCGGCGATGCCATCGCGGTGGCAGTCAAACGATTGAAGGACCGGCCCAAGGGCGGGCGCGTGCTGATCCTTCTTACCGACGGCGCCAACAATGCGGGCGTCATGCAACCGCTTGAGGCGGCAAAACTCGCCAAAAAGTTGGGCATTCGGATTTACACCATCGGCGTGGGGGCCAATGCGATGCGGGTCAACACCGCTTTCGGGCAACGTATCGTCAACCCGTCGCAAGACCTTGATGAACCCACGCTCGAAAAAATCGCGCAGACAACCGGCGGCAAGTATTTCCGCGCAACCGATGTAAAAGGGCTGGCCAAAGTTTACCGGGCGATTGATGCGCTGGAACCGGTGAGTGGTGAGCCGCTTTATGTGCGCCCCACCGTCAGCCTCTATTTCTGGCCTGCCGGGCTGGCGCTGGTGCTGACTGCCCTCTTTGCGTTGCTGCTTGGCGCGCCGAGACTGAGGCAGAGGTTGACGCGACGCCCCCGCGAAGGAGTGGTGCAATGATTGCCAGTTTCCTGCCCGTGCATTTCCATTTCTTGCGCCCCATATGGTTGCTGGCGCTCATTCCCGTCGCGTTGATCGTGGCGTTCGCGCTACGGCAGGGGGCCAACGCCGGGGCGGAAGCCTGGGCACGGTTTGTCGATCCGCACCTCTTGGGGCACCTGACACAGCACGGCACCGCTTCAAATCACAGCCGCGCCTTGGCTGCTACTCTGGGCGTGGCGCTTTGTGCCGCCATCCTTGGCCTTGCCGGGCCGACATGGCGGCAAATCCCCACACCCACCTATGAGAGCGGTTCCCCAACCGTCATCGCGCTCAGCCTCGCGCAGTCCATGAACACCACCGATATCACCCCCTCGCGGCTGACCCGCGCGGTTCACAAGCTGCGCGATATTCTGGCGCGCTCAAAGGACGATGATGTCGGGTTGGTGATCTTCTCGGACACAGCTTTCACCGCCGCACCGCTGACCAATGATGCCAGCGTGATCAAAGCGATGCTGCCCGAGCTTTCGGCCAACCTGATGCCGGTGCTGGGCAATCGCCCCGATCTGGCCATCGCGCAATCCCAACAGTTGCTGAAAGAGGCGGGCGCACCGGAAGGCCGGATCGTGCTTATTGCCGACAATGCCGGGGCCGATCCGGGGCAATCCCGTACCGCCGCGCGCGCGGCTGAAAAAGCGGGTTATCGCGTTGAGGTGCTTGGCGTGGGCACCAAGGAAGGCGGCACGCTGCAAACCGCATCAGGGCAGGCAATTACTGACCGGGGCGGCAAGGTAATGAAAGCCGGGTTCGACCCTGATGTACTACGCGCGATTGCGGCAGCAGGCGGCGGCCATTTCGCCACTATCACGGCTGGCGACGGCGACCTTAACCGACTGATGCCGTCTGCGAAATCCGCGCTTCACGCCGCCGGGCGTAAACAGGATATCAAGGCCGACAGATGGCAGGACATCGGGTATCTCCTGCTGATCATTCCGGTGCTGCTTGCCCCGCTTGCGTTCCGGCGCGGGTTGCTGTTCGCACTGGCAATGGTCGCCATGGGCTTTGGAATGCCGCCGACCAAGGCCGCCGCCGGGGCATGGCAGGATCTTTGGCAGACGCCCAACCAACAGGGCCAGAAAGCGTTCAACGCAGGCGCATATGACAAGGCCGTGAAAGCGTTCGAAACACCGGGCTGGCGCGGTTCCGCCGCCTATCGCAAGGGTGATTACGCCGCAGCCGCACAGGATTTTTCGACCACGAACGCGCCCGCTGCGGCCTATAATCTCGGCAACGCATTGGCCCGCCAAGGCAAGCTGAAAGAGGCGCTAAAAGCCTATGATGAAGCCCTTGCCAAAGCGCCCGGCGATGAAGACACGACATTCAACCGCGATCTGGTGAAGAAGCTCTTGGAGCAACAAAAGGAGCAGCAGAAACAGTCCAAGGGCGGGCAAGGCAAGCAGAACCAAAAGCCGCAGAAAGGCCAAGGCGGGCAGCCGTCCAAGGGCAAGCAAGATGGGCAGGCCCAAAAGCAACCACAGGAGGGCCAGCAGGGCGGCAAGCAGGGCCAGCAAAACGCCCAGAGCGGGGCGCAAAAGCAATCCGCAAAGCAGGCGCAAGGCAGCGGCGGGGCGAAGCAGGGCCAGAAACAGGCGAAAGCGACACCGCGCCCCCAACAGGCACAGGATGACACGACAACGAAAGCCGAGAAGCAAGCCCGAAGCGGTCAGCATGGACAACAGCAACAGGCTCAAACACGGGCCCAAACACGGGCACAGGCACAAAAACACCCCGAAGAGTCCGGCCTCTCCGGCCTACTCGACCGGGCGCTGTCCGGCAATGGCGAGAAACCCAAAAGCAAGCCGCAGGCCAAATCAAATGGCCCGGCGCACAGCAAGCTTGACCAGAATGCCCAGCAACAATTGCGCAGGGTGCCGGATGACCCAAGCGGCCTTTTGCGCGCCCGTATCCGCCAATATTACGCCCAGCGCCGCGCCAATGGCGGCAATTAAGGAGCAAGCAAAGTGATCCGTTTCCCGTTTCTTCGAATCCTCGGCCTCATCACCTTGCTGCTTGCCGCTCTGCCGCTTGCCGCAAGCGCCGCCGGGCTGAAGGCACAGGTCAATACTGATGAGGTTGCCATGGGCGACAGCTTTCAGCTCACACTAACCACCAATGACCTGCGCGCGCCGCCGCCCGACCTTTCGCCGCTTAACAAGGATTTCGATATTCTCGCCACATCCCGCGCGTCACAAACCAGCATCGTGAACGGCAAACGCTCTGACACGATGAGCTGGATCGTGTCGCTGGCACCGCGCCACAAGGGGGCGCTCAGGCTGCCCCCTATCTCGGCCGGGCAGCAGACATCGGCGGCGCTGACTGTCCACGCGGTTGATGCCTCTGCCTTGTCGGCAAGCCCGGTTTCAGGTGTATCAGTGACTGTTTCAGCGCCCAAAACCGCGCTTTATGTGCAAGAGGAGATCCCGATAACGGTGCGGATCAAAGCCGGTGAACCGCTGCAACAGGCGGCTTTGATCGAGCCGCAATCAGACGATTTCGTGATGACCCAAACCGGCAAGGACGAAAACAGCCAACTCAGTCAGGGCGGCAGGCCGGTTTCGGTGATCGAGCGGCATTATATGCTGCGCGCAAAGAAAAGCGGGCACCTCACGCTTCCGGCGTTCAAGCTTCAGGGCACGGTGCAGGAAGCCACCAGCCGTTCGCCTTTCGGGTCGGCTTTTGGTGGCAACGATCCGTTCGCGGGTTTCTTCGGCGGCGCGCCGTTTGGCGGCATGTTCGCTCAGGGCAAACCGATCGAGGTGCGCTCGAACACGCTTCAACTCGATGTCGAGGCTGCCCCTGCCGATGCGCAAAACCAATGGTTCCTGCCCGCCAAGAAGGTTACGTTGACCGCCGAATGGGAACCGGCAAACCCCACCTTCAAGGTCGGCGAAGCGGTCGAGCGGCATATCCGCATCGTCGCGCTGGGGGCCGCGCCCGAGCAATTACCTACGATAACGGTTCCGCCTACCAATGGCGTGCGCATCTATCCCGAACGCAACGATACCGGATCGGTGGATACTGATAACGGCACCGCGGCGCTGCGCGAAACGGTGGTTTCCGTGGTGCCCACCAAGGGCGGCGATATTACCTTGCCCGCGCTTAGCCTGAAATGGTGGGACGTGACGAAAAAGGCGACCCGCACCGCAACGATTCCGGCGCAAACCATCCACGTGTCAGGCGCTGCACCTGCCCCCGTCAACGCCACCCCACCCGTCACAGTGCAACACCCGGCTGCAACACAGCCTGCGCCAGCGAAAGCCTCCCTTGGCCATGATGAACTTCCCGCATTCGAGATTATCGCCGCAGCCCTCATTGCGGTAAGTCTGCTTTTGCTGCTGGCGCTATATGTTGCCCGCCGCCGCCCGACCGCCAGCGCAAAGGCGCAGCCCGGCCCGAACGCGAAAGCCCGACAAAACGCCGCTCTCCAAACCTTGCGCGACGCCTGCAAATCCGGCGACGCACACGGCATTTACCGCGCTTTGGAAAGCTGGCTCCATACCGCCGGTTTGGGCAACGTCGAGGCGGTTTACCCCGCACTCAAGGCAGAGATTGACCAACTTGAAACTCATCTCTATGCGCCTGAACCCGGCACAAATTTCGACAGTTCAGAATTACTAAAGCAGGTGGAGGCAGCCGCGCGGAACGCAGGCGCGCATACCAGCAGCGTGGCGTTGCAATCCGCCCTGCCGCCGCTTTATCCCAAACAGAGCACTGCACGTCTCATTCGCTGATGGCGGAGGAGTGGCTATTCACGCACCAGCTTCTCATACCCCTGCGAAATCTCCTTGGTCAGCGCGCCAACCTCGAAATTCCAATCTCCAATCTGACCCACTGGCGTTACTTCAGCGGCAGAGCCGGTTAACCAACACTGCTCCATGCTGTCCAGTTCCGCTGGCTCTATATGGCGCTCGTGGACCTTGATCTGACGTTCATTCAGCATCCCGATCACGGTTTGCCGGGTCAGCCCGTTGAGGATCGCATCGGGAAGTGGCGTATGCACTTCGCCATCCCGCACGAAGAAGATATTCGCGCCCGTTGCTTCCGCCACATAGCCACGATAATCGAGAAACATCGCATCCGAGCACCCCTTTGCTTCGGCGGCGTGCTTGGACATTGTGCAGATCATGTAAAGCCCGGCGGCCTTGGCCGATGTCGGGATCGTCTCGGGCGAGGGGCGCTTCCACTTTGCCATGTCAAGCTTGGCACCCTTCATCTTGGCATCGCCATAATAATCGCCCCACTCCCACGCGGTCACGGCCATGCGCACCGGGTTGCGCGCAGCAGACACGCCCATGTCTTCCCCCGCACCGCGCCACGCCACGGCCCGCACATAGGCATTGGTAAAGCCATTGGCATCAAGCACAGCCCGCTTTGCGGCATCAATCTGATCGGCGGTATAGGGGATTGGCATATCAAGCAGATTGCCCGAGTTCAGCAACCTTTCGGAATGCTTGCGCCCGAGGAAAATCTTGCCGTCATAACAACGCTCTCCCTCAAAGACCGAAGACGCATAATGCAGCGCATGGCTAAGAATATGCACGTTGGCATCGCGCCAATCGACCAGCTTGCCATCCATCCAGATCTTGCCGTCGCGATCATCATAGGCCGTCATTTTCCCGCTCCTTTGGGATGATGTTTTGTCATTTATTGCGCAAAATATGGCCGTCTCGGACACAAAATTGCGCAAAAACTGCGATTCGCTACCATTCACGCCTTGGAATGTCAACAAAGCTGACTTACTGTAACGAAACATCAGGCGTTTTGTGAACAGGAGGACCTCGCACATGGCCGAAATTGGAAGTGCTGAAAGCCTCCTGTTTCTGACCGATGAACAGCTTCGTCAGGGGACCGAGGCGATGTTCTTTGCCTATCGCGGCTTTACCGCCGATCCTGACCGCATACTTGCCGATCTGGCCTATGGCCGGGCGCATCACAGGGCGATCCATTTCATTTCCCGCGCGCCGGGCACCACGGTCAACAATCTTCTGGAAATTCTCGGTGTAACCAAACAATCTCTCAATCGTGTCTTGCGCACTTTGGTCGAAGATGGCCTGGTCGAAAGCAAGGTCGGCAAATCCGACCGGCGCGAGCGTAATCTCTTCCTTACCGAGCAAGGCGCGGCACTGGAACAGCGGCTATCCAATGCGCAACGGGCGCGGATGCGGGCCGCCTTTCGTGAGGCGGGGCCGGATGCGGTCAACGGCTTTCGCACGGTGCTTGAGGCAATGATGGATGTCGAAATGCGCCGCCGGTATTATGCCTTGCGCGAGGGTGGAACATGACTGATTTTGAACCGCACCTTCTGATTGTCGATGACGACGAACGCATCCGCCTTCTGCTGCTGAAGTTTCTGAAGAAGAATGGCTTTCTGGTGACCGGCGCGCGCGATGCAGGCCATGCACGGCGCATATTGAGCGGGCTCGACTTCGATCTCATCGTGCTGGATATCATGATGCCCGGCGAAACCGGGCTTAGCCTGACCCGCAGCTTGCGCGAAACGTCGACCACGCCGATCCTTCTGCTTACGGCAAAGGGCGAAACCGGTGATCGGATTGCCGGGCTTGAAGCCGGGGCAGACGATTATCTTGCCAAACCGTTCGAGCCAAAGGAATTGCTGCTCAGGATCAATGCGATCCTGCGGCGGATGCCCGAACTCCACGTTGAGCAGGCACACCCGAAAGTGCTGCATCTGGGGCCGATCCGCTATGAGATCGAGCGCGGAGAGCTTTGGGAGGGCGACGAGTTGATCCGCTTGACCGCCACCGAAAGCCAACTCATGCGCATCTTCGCCACCTGCCCCGGAGAGGCTGTAAGCCGCATGAAGCTGGTCGAAGATTTGGGCAGGGACGATGGGGGGCAGGCGCAGGAACGCGCGGTCGATGTGCAGATCACCCGCCTGCGCCGCAAGATCGAGGCCGACCCGAAACAGCCACGCTACCTGCAAACCGTGCGCGGCGCGGGTTACATGCTGGCCCCCGACTGAGCAAAGAAAAACGGCAGGCCCACCAAGGGGCCCACCGCCAGTCTCCCGGACGTTGGGGAAGAACGCCCACGGAGAAATCGCTCTCAGAACCGATAGTTGGTTTTGATCGCAATTGAGGTGCCATCGACATTCACACCGGAGCCGTTGAAATCCTCATATTTATGGTAGAGCACCTCTCCACCGAGACTGAGATGGTCGGTGATCTTTTGCTCGTAACCGAGACCGGCAACCCAGCCCGTATCGTCGCCCAAGGAGGTGTAGGCTCTCTCCCCGCCAGCGGTGGCATAGGCGAGCCCCTGACCAAGATCATAGCCCGCACGCAGCTTCAGCCGTGCAAAGTTGTCTATGCTGGTCCCACCGGGGTTGAGGTTGGCCCAGTCGTAATCAATCCCGGCACCGACAACCCAGTTGCCCATGTCATAATCATAGCCTGCCGACAGGCCATAAACGGCACCACTATCGTTGCCGCCGCCACCGGACAGATCGGCACTTCCATAGCCAAGCGAAAGCCCGCCATAAAAGCCCGTCCAGTCGCCCGAGACCGGGAGTGGCGCCACCGGCACCGCGACGGGGGTATCGACCGGGGCAGGCGCCGGAGATCCGGCAAAGGCCGGCGCGGCAAGAGCTGTGGCGGCGGTTGTGGCCGCTGCGAACGTGAATTTTCTGAACGTCATCTGGCTTCTCCTTACTTACGACCGCGTGCTTATCTTCGCGGTTAGAAGGAACAGCTAAGTTCGACCGGACAGCAGATGAAGAGGCGGAATGCCGCATCCTTCCCGTAAGCTGAAATTAGCGCAAAGCGCCGAAAAACAGCCGGAAATCTCAGCTAAAACTCGCTTGAAAAGCATCACGCAGGGCCTTTTTTTGAACTTTTCCCATTGTGTTGCGCGGAAGTTCCGCCGCAAAGGTGACAAGTTTGGGGCGTTTGAAGTTGGCAAGCATCTCTGTGGTTACGGCATTGATATCGGCCTCGGTCAACGCGTCGTTCTGCTTCACCACAACCGCCACGACAGCTTCGCCGAAATCCGGGTGCGGGACACCAATCACCGCAGATTCCAAGACACCGGGAATATCGTCGATCAGCGCCTCGATTTCCTTCGGGTAAATGTTGAATCCACCCGAAATAATCAAATCCTTGCCCCGTCCGACGATGGAAACATAGCCATCCGCGTCGCGCTGCCCCAGATCGCCAGTGATGAACCAGCCATCCTCACGCAACTCTTCGGCGGTTTTTTCCGGCATCTTCCAATAGCCTTGGAACACATTCGGCCCACGCACTTCGATTGTACCAATCCCGCCCGGTTCCACCTCTTTGCCGCCGTCCATGATCCGCAATTCCACCCCCGGCAGGGGGAAGCCCACGGTCCCGGCACGGCGCTCCCCTTCATAGGGGTTGGATGTGTTCATGTTTGTCTCGGTCATGCCATAGCGCTCTAGGATGCGGTGCCCGGTGCGCGCTTCCCACTGCTCATGGGTATCGACAAGCAGCGGTGCAGATCCGGATATGAAAAGCCGCATGTTAGAGACGGATTCCCGGTTCAACCGGGGATCATCGAGCAAGCGCGTGTAAAATGTCGGCACCCCCATCAGGGCGGTGGCGTGCGGCAGTGCCTCAATCACCGGATCAACATGGAATTTCGGCAAGAACACAACCGATGCCCCCGCAAACAACGATACGTTGGTTGCCACAAAAAGCCCGTGAGTATGAAAAATCGGCAATGCGTGGACCAACACATCGTCTGCGGTAAAGCGCCAATAGGCGCGCAGGGTTTCAGAATTCGATGCAAGGTTTGCATGGCTCAGCATCGCGCCCTTGGAACGCCCGGTGGTGCCAGATGTATAGAGGATAGCGGCAAGATCGTCCGCGCCGCGCGAAACAGGCTCTAAATTGGCCGAATCCGGCAAATTTTCGGTCAGGCTTCCGACCCCGTCACCGCTTAACGTAAAGACCTTCGCATTGCTTGCCAGAGGCGTGATTTCTGCCTCGCGCGCCGGATCGCAGACCACGACACCGGGCGTTGCATCGGAAAGAAAATATTCCAGCTCTGCCGCAGTATAGGCTGTGTTGAGCGGCAGGAAGACCCCGCCGGCAAGCACGGTGCCGATATAAAGCTGCACCGCCTGAATACTTTTCTCCACCTGCACCGCGACTCGATCACCGGGGCGCACCCCTGCTGCAATCAACCGCGCGGCAATCTGCTCTGCCCCGTCAAACAATGCCCCGTAGCTCACATTCGACATGCCGGGGCGCGTCGCAAACACCTTGCCGCGCGCGGCCTGCAGATGCCGGGCAAGACGGTGCGCAAGATAGTTCTGATCATACATGGCCCGGCTCCCTTATGGCTCATCTCTTGTTTCCCGCGCATCACAGGTCTTTTCAAGGGTTGATTGCCGCCAAAGACGCGGCGACTATCCTCGTAAATCGAAAGGACCGCCCGGCATGTCTCCGCTGAAAGGGATCGCCTTCAAACTCGTCGCAGTGATTACTTTCGTGATCATGTCAGCGTTGATCAAAGCTGCGGCAGAACATGTGCCGCCGGGCGAAGCAGTGTTTTTCCGGTCGCTGTTTGCCATTCCTGTCATACTTGGTTGGCTGATGCTGCGCGGTGATCTTCGAACCGGGTTGAAGGTTGCTTCCCCTATCGGTCATTTCTGGCGCGGATTTGTCGGCACCACGGCGATGGGGCTTTCCTTTGCCGGGCTGGGCCTGCTGCCGCTGCCCGAAGTCACCGCAATCAGCTATGCCGCGCCGATCCTTGTCGTGGTGTTCGCAGCGATGTTTCTGGGCGAAAACGTGGGGTTCTTTCGGCTTGGTGCAGTGGCTGTCGGACTTGGCGGCGTGCTGATCGTTCTTGCCCCACGGCTCAGCGCCTTCACCGGCGGCAATATCGAAGCAACTGAATCGCTTGGCGCACTTGTCGTACTGGCCGGGGCGGGCTGTGCCGCGCTGGCGCAGGTCTATATCCGCAAACTGGTGCAAACCGAACAAACCTCGGCAATCGTTTTCTTCTTCTCACTCAGCGCCACATTGTTTTCGTTGCTTACGCTGCCGTTTGGCTGGGTCGTGCCCACATGGAGCGAAGCGGGATTGTTGATCACTGCCGGATTTCTTGGTGGGTTTGCGCAGATCATGGTTACCTCGGCCTATCGGTTTGCCGATGCCAGCGTGGTTGCGCCGTTCGATTATGCGTCGATGTTGTTTGCGCTGGCAATCGGTTACATGTTCTTCGATGAAGTGCCGACCGGCTCCATGTTGCTCGGCGCGGCAGTCGTGATTTCGGCCGGGGTGGTGATTATCTTGCGTGAGCATCACCTTGGCCTTGTTCGTGGCCGCGCCCGCAAGAGCATTACGCCGCTGGGTTGAGGCTTGGGCCTGCCCGGACATCCGCCAATCCAAAGGACAGAGCATGACAAACTATGTGCCCGCCTCCGCCCAAGGCAGCGGCAATCTTGTTCAGAAAAACCCGCCGGGGTGCCTGCCCGCTGCTACCCGCGCGCTTGTCGCCAAATTCTCTGCCACCAATCCGCAATGGGATGGCGTGGTCTGTCTGCCCGGCGACCCTTCCCATTGGGTCCATCTGAGCGCGGGAGAAATTGTGAGCTTCCAGAGCTTTCTCTCGCTTCGGCTGGCGCGCACGCTGGGGGCAGAAGACAGCGTAAACACACACGCGGTTGAAGAGACAATGGCACGGCCAGAACGGCTCGCCACACATCTTGCTTCGGCTGAATTCAGCAAGAATAGAGACGCAATATTCGGACACTTGCTTGGTGCCGAACTCGCCGCCGCAAAGGCCTACTGGCTGGGGCAACAGGTCGTGATCATCGGTAATGACGCGGGCTATGGAGCCGCGCTGAGGGCGCTGGGCGTTCCGGTCTCATCGGCTTAGAACCAATCTCAAACGCCGCTGTCCCATGCTGCCCGTCGATTGCCTTTGGTATTGCCCTGCAACTGCGCAGGCAGGCCGGGTGCATTCGTGCGGAATTCGCGCAATTTACGCGGCGGCACAAAACCGCGCCGCCGCCGCAAAAGATCGAATTTAGTTAGAAAGCCCTTCCGGGCGGCCGACAATAAAGAAGGTCAGGTGCTTGGGGTCGAGCAGGTCTTTCGCCACCCGGTTCACATCTTCCAGCGTTACGGCATTTACCTTGTCGTTGCGCGTGGCAATATAATCGGCTGGCATATCGGAAAGCTGCATCCCGGCCATGATATTGGCAATCGGGCCGTTGCCATCAAACCGCATCGGGTATTCGCCGGTGAGGTAGGTCTTGGCGTCTTTCAACTCCTCGGCGGTCACGCCCTTGTCATGCATCTTGGTCCATTCCTTGCGGATCAGGGCAATCGCCTCGGCCACGCGATCATTGGCAGACGCGACCGACCCCATCCAGACATCGGCATAATCCTTGCCCAGAAGATAGGAATAGACGCCATAAGTCAGTCCGCGTTTCTCCCGCACCTCTTGCATCAGCCGCGATTCGAATCCGCCTCCGCCCAGCACAGTGTTAAGCAGATATGCGGCGAAGAAATCCTTGTCGCTCAGCGCGATACCTTTCTGCCCAAATATCACCACCGATTGCGGCGTATCGAAATCTACCACCGTATTGCCGCCAGTGAACTTCGGGTGTGCCTTCTGAGGCATCGGCGCGCCCTTCAAAGGCAGATCGCCAAGCAATTTATCGAGCAACTTGCCCAGTTCCTCCGGCGTTATATCGCCCACCGCGCTGACATAGAGCCGATCGCGCGCCAGCGCCGCCTTGTGCGCAGCGATAACATCATCGCGGGTAAGCGCCGCAACGCTTTCCACCGTGCCATCAAGCGATGTGCCGTAAGGATGATCGCCATAAACCTCCTTGTGAAAGGTAAGACCGGCGATAGAATTCGGGTCTTTTGCATCTGACTTCAGACCGGAAAGCACCTGCGCACGAACCCGCTCAACCGCGTCTGGATCAAACCGCGGATTGATCAGGCTTTCGCGCAGTAAATCAATCGCCTGATCGCGGTTCTCTGAAAGGAATTTGCCCGAAACAGAGACTGTATCATCCGAATCATTGTAATTGAACGAGGCAGCCAGCGCCTCTGTCGCCTTGGCAAAGTCGCGCGCATCCAAATCACCCGCGCCTTCCTCCAAAAGTCCGGTCATCAGATTGACCGCACCGCGCTTGCCCGGTGCATCAAGCGATGCCCCGCCCTTGAAGCGCAACTCAAGCGCGGTGAACGGGATGGAATGCTCTTGCACAAGCCATGCCTTGATCCCGCCGGGGGATGTCACTTCTTCGATCTTTACCTCTGCCGCAGCCGGCAGAGCAACCGCGATTGCCAACAAGCCCGCAAGGAAAATGCGCATCTTCATTGTGTCACCGCCTTGTCCGCCTTGCCCATGAGCCAGCCTGTCACCGAGTTGTTGCGCTTCAGAACCTCATGGCCAGCAGCGAGGATTTGCTCTTCAGTCACGTTTTGCAGAATGTCGGGCCAAGCTTGCACGTCTTCAACCGTCAACCCCTGCGTCAGCGCCGAGCCATAGCGGTTGGCAAGCCGGTCAACATCGTCGCTGGCGTATATCTGCGAGGCGCGGAGCTGAAACTTGATCCGTTTGAGTTGCGCGCTGTCGATCCCCTTGGCGAAGAAGTCCTTCAAGGCCGCATCCATTGCGTCTTCCACCTCTTGCAAACTCACGCCATCGGCCGGGACAGCGACGAGGTGGAACGTCGTCGCATCCAGAGAGGTGCCACTGTAATAGGCGCCAGTATGCACCACCAAATGCTTCTCGAACTGTAGCTTTTCATTCAGCCATGAGGTTTGCCCACCGCCCAGAAGCTCGGCCAGAAGGACGAGTGCGGCGGCTTTTTCCTGCGCATCGTGATTGCGTTCCGGCGCGAGGTAAGAGCGGCTGACATAGGGCTGCGCCACCCGCGCGTCGTGGAACATGATCCGGCGCTCGCCCATTTGGCGCGGCTCCTGCGGGCGGTTTCGGGGTTTCAGGTCCGGGTTGGGTTTCAACGGACCATAGTATTTCTCTGCCAATGCGCGCACCGCATCCGGTTCGACATCGCCAGCCACCACCAGCACCGCGTTGTTGGGCGCATAGAACCGCTTGTAAAAGGCCAGCGCATCGGCCCGGCTCAGCTTTGACATCTCGCGTTTCCAGCCGATCACCGGGATACCGTAATGGCTATTGAGATACTGTGCGGCGCTCTTTTGTTCGCGAAATAGCGCGGTTGGGTTGTTCTCGATCCGCATGTTGCGCTCTTCGATGATGACATTGCGCTCCGAGGCGATATCCGCCTCGGTCAGCTTCAAATTCATCATCCGGTCGGCTTCCATCTTCATCATCAGAGGCAACCGATCAACTGCAACACGCTGATAATAGGCGGTGTAATCAAACGTGGTGAAGGCATTATCACTGCCGCCATTGCGCGCCACCACCTTGGAAAGCTCGCCGGAAGCCATGTTATCCGTCGCTTTGAACATCAGATGTTCGAGGAAATGTGCCACACCGGAAACACCGGGCTTTTCATCCGCCGATCCGGCGCGATACCAGATCATCTGCTCCACCACCGGCGCGCGATGATCTTCAATCACCACGATCTCCATACCATTCTTCAGCTTGAACTGGGAAACCTTGTCATTGGCACTGGCGGGGCTGGCTATCGCCCCCGCACAGAGCAGCGTAAGAGCAACTGCAAGCTTCGCTGGACGCTGCTTCATATAATTTCCTCTCGGGCTGGCGGTATCTGGCGAGGACATTAGCCAGCCACTCCGGAGCTTCAACCCGCTAAACTGTCCGGTGACGCAGAAGTGAGAAACCCGTGGGTCAATTTCTTGGCGGCGCAGTCGGCGTGCGCGCACCGGCCCGGCGATACGCGTTAAGTGCGCGATAAGGGTTCAACGTCTCACGTTTGTAAATCTTGGCGTAGAAGTCCTGCTTCACCAACCGGATCTTGGTAAACCGGGATTTACCCTTGCGGAAGGCCGCATCCTGCGTCGCCAGTGTTTCACGGATATTGGGCGCAACCCCATTGCGCGAGGCATAATGGACCAGCGCCGTATCAGAAGCAGGCACCCCCTGCGGGGTAAGGCGCGCCGGATTGCCGCCAAAGGCCGCGACCCCGTCGGCCAGCGGGTTTTGATCGGTGAGGTTTGTCGCCCCCGGCGTCGGCGTTGGCAGCTGCGAATAATTCTCCGGCTGCTGCAACGGTTTGGACGGCAGAATACCGAACTCATCCGGCCCCGCCTGCGACGTCGTCAGATCGCGCAGCCCCGTGCCCTGCCTTCCATCGGTAGCGCAGGCCGCAAGACCCGCCACCGAGATTACCATCAGGATTGCAATGCTCGTGCGCATACCTGTCTCCCAAACCACTTGAAGCTCGTTCTAAACTATCGTTTGCCCGAGGTCACGAGGGCTTTTTCGTCCCGGTAAATAACACCAACCCTAACGCCCCTGCAAACACTGCAATATCGGCAATGTTGAAGGAATAGGGGTTTCTGATTCCACAGCAAGAGACATTGATAAAATCCGCCACCGCGCCATACAGCAGCCGGTCAATCACATTGCCCAGCGCGCCACCAACAAGAAGCCCGGCTGACGCCCGCGCGGCAAAGCCTGCGTTCTCGTGATGAATCCACCAAAGCACCGCGCCCGAGATTATCAGCGCCATGACAATCAAGACCCAGCGGGTAAGATTGCTGTCTTCCGCGAAAAGCCCGAAATTGACACCGTAATTCCACGCCATGCGCAGATTGAAGCCGCCCGGAATCACCGTCATCTCGTGCAGTTCGCGCAGGTTGAGCGCGTGAACCACAGCGTATTTGCTGATCTGGTCGGCCAGAAATGTCCAGAATCCCACCCAAAAGACGGTGTGCATCGTGTTCTCCCGCCTCGGGTGGGGCGTGATTGTTTCTGATTGCCCCATTTGCCTGCTCATTGTTTTTTTGTTTCTTCTTTAGTGCCGGAAGTGACGCATTCCGGTCAAGACCATTGCAAGCCCTGCATCGTCTGCGGCGCGAATAACTTCATCGTCACGCATCGAGCCACCCGGTTGAATAACCGCCGTCGCCCCTGCCGCCGCGGCTTCCATCAGCCCGTCAGCGAATGGAAAGAACGCGTCTGACGCCACAACAGAGCCTTTTGCCGGGCTTTCGGCGAGGTTCAGCGCCTCTCCCATCCGGGCCGCCTTGATCGCGGCGATATTGGCGCTGTCTACCCGGCTCATCTGCCCCGCGCCCACGCCCACGGTTGCCCCGTCCTTGACGTAAACGATCGCATTCGATTTCACGTGCTTCGCCACGGTCCAGGCAAACAGAAGGTCGGCCATTTCGCGCTCGCTTGGCGCGCGCTTGGTCACCACCTTCAAATCACGCTCGGGAACATGGCCGTTATCCTTGTCCTGCACCAGAAACCCGCCCGATACCTGCCGCAAGGTAAGCGACGCCACCATCGGATCGGCCATTCCGCCGGTGGTCAGCAGACGCAGGTTTTTCTTGGCCGCGAAAATCGCCATGGCCTCGTCCGATGCTCCCGGTGCGATCACGACTTCGGTGAAGATTTTCACGATTTCTTCCGCCGTTTGCGCATCAAGCGATTGATTAAGCGCGACAATCCCACCAAACGCGCTTGTCCGGTCACAATCAAAGGCCTTTTGATACGCCTCTTTCAACGTCGCGCCACGTGCCGCACCCGACGGGTTGGCGTGCTTGATCACCGCACAGGCCGGTCCGTTTGAGGCGGCGAATTCCGATACCAGTTCAAACGCCGCGTCGGTATCGTTGATGTTGTTATAGCTCAGCGCCTTGCCCTGATGCTGCGTTGCGGTGGCCACACCTGGCCGAGCGGTGCCATCTGTATAGAAACTTGCCGCCTGATGCGGATTTTCGCCATAGCGCAGCGTTTGCCCAAGCGTCCCGGCAAAGGCACGGCGGCGCGGTGCCGGTTCTTCCAGCGCATCCGCCATCCAGCTTGAGACCGCCGCATCGTAAGCGGCGGTGCGGGCATAAGCGATTTGCGCCATCCGCTGCCGGAACGCATAGGAGGTTTGGCCGCTATTCGTCTCTAACTCAGCTAAAAGTGCATCATAATCTGCGACATCCACCAGCGTCGTCACGAACGTATGGTTTTTTGCCGCCGCCCGGATCATCGCAGGGCCGCCAATGTCGATATTTTCGATGCAGGTCGCGTAATCGCCGCCCTTGGCGACTGTTTCCTCAAACGGGTAGAGATTGACAACAGCCAAGTCGATCCCGGCAATCCCATGCTCGTCCATTGCCGCCGCATGTTCCGCGTTGTCGCGCAACGCCAGCAAACCGCCATGCACGCGCGGGTGCAGTGTTTTGACCCGGCCATCCATCATTTCCGGAAATCCGGTCAGGTCGGCCACATCACGCACGACAAGCCCTGCATCACGCAGCATTTTCGCGCTGCCCCCGGTCGAGAGCAATTCCACATCCCGCGCAGCAAGCGCCTTGGCCAGATCGACCAACCCGGTTTTGTCGGATACGGACAGCAAGGCACGGCGAAGCGGGGCAAGATCGGTCATCGGTGTCTCCCGAGGCAAAGATGGCAGGCATTTGCGCCCGCATATAGCATTTCGGCATATTGCCGTGATTCAACAAGTCGAAACGACTTAGTCCATCGTGGCCCGGGATTGAACCACCGTTATGCCGCAGGTGCATAAAAACTTTAGGTCAGATCGGCAATTCATCCTGTTTCAAATCACGGATCGCCATTGGTGTTTCGTGCGCCTTTGAGATCGACCACCGCACTTGGGTCGCATGGCCCACAGCCATGCCCGAAAGCACAACCTGGCGTGTGGCGCGCGGCTTCAACCGTCCGCGCTCAAGGTACACCGACGGCTCCACACTCATCGTGATGTTGCCCTCACTCCTGAGCACCCAAAGCTCCCCGCTTTTGAGCGCCAAAGAGACGGCAACACCGCCCATATCAACCTCCGCATCCACCTCCGGGTGCAGATGGAAGCGGATCTGGAACGGAATCCCCGGCTCCAACGCATCTTCCATGCGTTTGTCGAACCGCTTCCTGTCCGCCTCCTCAAGGCAGACCAGCAAATCTTCACCAACCATGCCGCGGCCATCGAAGGTCAGCTCAAGCGTGCGTGCATGGGTCAGCCCGTGCGTCTTTAGCCAACCATCGTGCCCGCCCTGAAACCGAATCCCGTCCGAAGCATGGCTCATCTCGATCGGAACCCGCTGCGGCGCATCGAAAATAAGCTCGGCACCGCTCCCCAATCCGCCCGCCAGTCGCGCGCTGGAATAGCCTTCGATGCACAGCGCCGAATGCGACGGCGTTGCCCGCCCCGCCCGGCGCCATTCCTCGCCAAAGTTGGCGCCCGACCCACAATTGACGATCAGTGGCCGCCGCCCCGATGTCAGTTCAAACGCCAATGTGCTGGCGTGTGCGTCGTGGCTTGCGTTGCCCTTCGGCGGTGCAGCGGCATCGACAATCACGCTGGTGCGCCCGGCAGATAGCCGCGCATAACCCATTGAGAGCCCTTCGGGCGAACGGCCCTTCACACCCGATTGCGCCAGCGCGTTATCAAGCCGTCCTTCAAGCCCGCGCCCGCCGCCATGGAATCGCGCCAGCCCGCCATCGGCATGGCGCAGGGTGCGCAGCGTCGGTGCGATCCGCTCTATGGCGCTAAAATGTGCGCGCGGAACAAACTTGCCCGCCTCCTCCAGCGCCGCCGCCGCCCAGGTGAGCAAGGTAAACACCTCCAGAAGCTCTTCGGGATTGCGCGTCGGAATGCCGCCTTCGTCATTGACCTGACGTTCGCATTCTTGCGCCAGCGCCTTCACCGCCGGTTTCACATGCCGCTCCATCCCTTCCAGCGACAACCCGGCATAGATCAACCCGGTCAAGGCCTCGAAACGCGGCAAACCGGGGCGGGTCGCCTGCCAGCGACGGCCAAGAAAATGCGTCTGCTGCGCCAGCGAACGATAGAACTGGTCGCTTAGCGCCTTGTCGCGATTCTGTAGCAGGAAAAGCGCGTGGTTGATCCAGCGGATCAGCCGCCGCCCGGTCAGCTCCGGCGTCCACCCTGCGCCCTTGCCGCTGCCATAACGCGCGATCCAGTCCCAGGTCCACGCTTGAGCACGTGCGCGTGAGGCCAGATCACCCACCGCCGCCAGATCATCAAGCCACGCAAACCCGTGAATCTCGGCCTGAAATGCCGCACTCTGTACGCCCAGCGCCCAGATGCTCGCCTCGCCGTTTTCCACCAGATGCCCGGCAAACAGGAAATTGCCAGCCACAAGCTGCCGCCCACGTGCAAACATGCCGATAGTGCGCGGCTCAGGTTGCGAAACGAACGCGGTTGCGCCCCGGCCAAGCCCGCTCAGGCGCGCATGGGCGCGGTTCAAGGCTCGTGTTCGCCACGTGCCTGTCGTTTGAGAATCTGGCATCGGTTTCTGCCTCATGCGCTCTTTTCGGCGGCTTTTCGTGGCATGATAGCGCGGGTTTCGGCGCAGGTCATCCATGAAAACCCGTGCGCAGGGGGATTCCGCCTAATCCAGCCGCAGGCAGGCAATGTAAAATCCGTCCATCCCGCCGCAATCAGCCCAGTAATCCGGGCGCAGGCGCAGGCCGCCTTCTTGCGTGCCCCATTCGGCGTTGATTCCCGGTACCCGAAGCGCAGCGCGGTCGGCTTTCAACGCTTTATGCCGTCCCAGCGCCTCTTCAACCTGGCACTCGCCTTCATCCGGCAGCAGGCTACAGGTGCAAAACACGATCCGCCCGCCGGGATTCAACAGGCTGATGGCGTGATCCAGCATCTGTGCCTGCAAGTCGATCAATCCGGCAAATTCCGCACCGTCCTTGGCCCAAGGCAAATCCGGGTGACGGCGGAGCGTGCCGGTGGCCGAGCAGGGCGCGTCAAGCAAGATCGCGTCATACCGGCCCTGATGAATGAGCGCATCACCCGCCTCGACAACAGCAGTCAATCCGGTGCGCGCAAGATTCTGATGCACCCGCTCCAGCCGCGCTTCGGAAATATCAAGCGCCGTCACATCCGCACCAGTCGCCGCCAATTGTAGCGTCTTGCCGCCCGGAGCCGCACACATATCAAGCACCTTTTCCCCCGGTTGCGCCGCGAGAATGCGCGCAGGCAGGGCAGCGGCGGCATCTTGCACCCACCAGTCGCCAACCACATAACCCGGCAAACCCGTCACCTGATGAGAGCCTTCAAGCCGGATAGAGCCGGTCGGTAACAATACGCCATCAAGAGCCTTTTGCGCCGTATCAGGGTCTGTTTTTGCCGTTATGTCGAGCGCCGCACCGTTAAAATGCGCCGCCTCCATTGCCGCCATCACGTCCGGCCCATAAGCCTGAACCAGCGGCGTGCGCAGCCATTTTGGCAGGCGCGGAACACGTAACCGCTGCCACGCCTCGGGCACCTCTGCCGCGATCTTGCGCAGCACAGCGTTCACCAACCCCTTGAGCCGGTTATGCCGCTTGTGGCTGGCCACGATATTCACCGCCTCATTTACCACCCCATGTGCATCGCCACCATGGGCCAGCTCAACCGTTGCCAGCCGCAACACATTGCGCACATGCAGGGCCGGCGCTTTGTTCAAATGCCGCGCAAGCAGCCGGTCAGCGCGTTCCAGCCCACGCAGCGTCTCGGTGGCCAACCGCTGCGCGCGGGCGCGCTCGGCGGGGAGCCGGTCATAGGCCGCCCCCAGTTCACTCAGAAGACGGTGTTCGCCGAGAACCTGATCCAGCAGGTAAACGGCGGTGCGGCGGGCCGAAGCGGTGCTCATGAACTGTCCTTGGCAAAGTCTCAAGCGCGGCGTATATCAAGCGCATGACCGAGAAGAAAGACCTCCCCCCGCCGCCCTCCGCGCCTTGCAAGAGGCCGAAGAACGCCGCCGCAAAGCCGAAACAGAAGCCCGACAGACGCCAAAGGAACTTGGCGGGCGAGACGGGCTCGACCCCGCGCGCTATGGCGATTGGGAAAGAAAAGGCATCGCGGTCGATTTCTGAGACCGAAGGCGGGATGACCCGCTCCGCGCGCGAATGACGATACCGTGTCACAACCCCAGCACGTCAATCATATCATACTGACCCGGTGCCTTGTCTTGCCCCCAAAGCGCGGCTTTGAGCGCGCCACGGGCATAAATTGAGCGGTCCGTGGCAACATGGCGCAGGATAATCCGCTCTCCCGCCGCGGCGAACATCACGTCATGCTCCCCCACGATATCGCCGCCGCGAATCGCGGTGAAGCCGATATCGCCGCGTGCGCGCTTGCCGGTATGCCCGTCGCGCCCACGATCTGCCACATCGCTTAGCGCCACGCCGCGCCCCTCTGCCGCCGCTTCGCCCAGCATCAAGGCCGTGCCAGACGGCGCATCGACCTTCTGATTGTGATGAGCCTCGATCACCTCGATGTCGTAGTCTTCATCAAGCGCCTCTGCCACTTTGCGGGTCAATTGCGTCAGCAGGTTAACGCCAAGACTCATATTGCCCGCCCGCACGATCACCGCATGGCGCGAAGCAGGCTCTAACTTGGCGATTTGCGCCTCAGTCATGCCGGTCGTGCCGATTACATGCACCACCCGTGCCTGTGCCGCGTATTTGGCAAAACCAAGCGTCGCCTCCGGCGAGGTGAAATCAATCACCGCATGGGCGCGCGCGAAACTCTCCAGCGGATCGCTTTGCACCAGCACGCCCAGCGCGCCGATTCCCATCGCCTCGCCCACATCCCGGCCAAGCCAGTCATGGCCGTCACGCTCGATTGCGCCGACAAGCTGCGCTTTGTCCGAGGTCACAATCTCGCGCACCAGCATCTGCCCCATGCGCCCCGAGGCACCAGTGATTACGATTCCCGGCAATTCCGCCATGGTCCATTCCTCCGCAGGCTGCTTTTCCCTTCCTTAGCCCAGCACCCGGCGCTTGGCAAAGCCCCGGCAAAGGCTTATGTGCGGCGCATGGCAAAGAACAAATTTCATGATGGTCCCGGCCCGTCCCAGCGGCAATTGCGCGTGGGCGAACTGATCCGGCGTAAACTGGCCGAAGTGCTGGGCCGTGGCGATGTCCACGACCCCGAATTGAACACCATGTCGATCACCGTGGGCGAAGTGCGTGTGTCCCCCGACCTGAAGATCGCAACCGCCTATGTCATGCCGCTCGGTGGGCAGCATCAGGATCTGGCCGTGCCCGCGCTGGCCCGCAACAAGGGCGAGTTGCGGCGCATGATCGGCAAATCTCTGGGGTTGAAATACGCCCCCGATCTGCGCTTTCGTCTGGATGATACGTTTGATCGGATGGACGAAACGCGGCGGCTTTTCGGTCAGGATGACGTGCGCCGCGACGTGGAGCAGTAATGCGTTGGCTGGCGGTGTTTTTCGCACTCTGGGCCGGGGCGGCCCAGGCCGTCAGCTGCAACGACGTGAGTTACGAGGACATTTCCTATTCGGTCTGCGAGGTCGATGCCACGGCAGAGCGGATCGAGCTTTTCCTCAACAATGACGCAGGCGAGGTGATCGGCCAGTTCTCAGGCGTGCGCGCGGCCCTCTCGCCCAAGGGCAAGCAGCTCGAATTCGCGATGAACGCGGGCATGTACCACAATGATCGCGCCCCTGTCGGGCTTTATATCCAGAACGGGGAAGAGCTTCACCGCCTGATCACATCCGAAGGCCCCGGCAATTTCGGGTTGCTGCCCAACGGGGTGTTTTGCATCCGTGAAGGCCGCGCTGATGTGATCGAAACTCTGCACTACGCCCGCGAAAACCCCGCCTGCCGTGATGCCACCCAATCCGGCCCGATGCTGGTGATTGATGGCAAGCTGCACCCGCGCTTCTTGAAAGACAGCGACAGCCGCCATATCCGCAATGGTGTTGGCACCTCCGCCGATGGTCGCCGCGTGGTCTTTGCCATCTCGAACCAGATCGTCACCTTCCACGAATTCGGCCGCTTTTTCCGCGATTACCTGCACCTGCCGCAGGCGCTTTATCTCGATGGCAGGGTTTCGCGGCTCTACGCACCCGAGATTGGCCGCGATGATCTCGGCTTCGCACTTGGCCCAATCGTCGGCGTGGTAGAGTAATCGGGCAAGCACCGCAGGTTCTGCCTGCACATGATTGACGCAGCTCCGCCCATCCATTACCTCGCCGGGCGCAACATTAAAAAAAGGCGCACGATGGCACGCAAACGCAAAGGCCGCGATATTTCAGGCTGGCTCATCGTCGATAAACCGGCTGGCATGACTTCAACAGCGGTAGTCAACAAGGTCCGCTGGGCGTTTGACGCGAAAAAGGCAGGCCACGCCGGCACGCTCGACCCTGACGCGACGGGCCTATTGGCCATCGCACTGGGCGAGGCGACCAAGACGGTGCCTTATGTCACCGACGCGCTGAAAGCGTATCGCTTTACCGTGAAACTGGGCGAGGCGACCAATACCGACGATGCCGA
Organism: Aquicoccus sp. G2-2; assembly: GCF_034555965.1. Lineage (GTDB taxonomy): Bacteria > Pseudomonadota > Alphaproteobacteria > Rhodobacterales > Rhodobacteraceae > JAYDCK01. The sequence continues at coordinate 3,035,177 of NZ_JAYDCK010000003.1, read as the reverse complement.
AGGCGAGGTCATCGCGCACTCCGACCTGCGCCCTACGGATGATGAGATCAAAGCCGCACTTTCCGGATTTTTGGGCGAAACAGAGCAGATTCCACCGAAATTTTCCGCAGTGAAGATCGACGGGCAGCGCGCTTACAAGCTGGCCCGTGCCGGTGAGGAATTTGAAGTCGAGCCGCGCCCGCTCTGGGTCGAAGAACTCTTGTTGATCGACCGGCCCGATGCCGATCATGCGGTGCTTGACATGACTTGCGGCAAGGGTGGTTACGTGCGCAGCCTTGCTCGCGATCTCGGCGAAGTGCTGGGCTGTTACGGTCATGTAACCCGGTTGCGGCGGCTCTGGTCCGGCCCGTTTGAATGCACCGATGCGATCACCTTTGTGCAGATCGAAGAGCTCGCCCGCACACCCGCGCTCGATGACTGGTTGCGCCCGCTGGAAGTGGGGCTGATGGACCTGCCGGAAGTGAAGGCGACCGACGCAGGGGCGGCGCGGCTGCGCAACGGCAATCCCGGCATGGTGATCGCGCATGACGTGGAGTATGGCGATGAATGCTGGGCGTCATTTGATGGCCGCGCGCTCGCCGTTGGCCGCTATAAGGCCGGAGAGTTGCATCCCTCTCGGGTGTTTCAAGTAGGCTAGCCAATATTTGCGCAGCAGACTGTCGGGGCTTTTCATTGCGGCCAGTTTGCACAACACTCAAGCCCGAACACATGCCGCAATCTGCCCGGATGAATGACAAAGCACAGTCCCGATATTGCCCCGCTTGGTGCCGATGGGCTTCTGGTGCGCTTCGCCACCACGCTTGATGATGCCGCCAACCGCGCCGTGCTGGCTTTTGCTGCGGCGCTCGATACCGATCCGCCCGAAGGTGTCGCCGAGGTTTCCACCGCGCTGGCGTCCGTCTATGTGCGATTCGACCAAAGCAAAACCACGCGCGCGGCACTCACCCAAGCACTACAAAGCCGTCTTTCCGCGCAGGATTGGCGCTCCTTGCCTGAGGCCGCACCTGCGCGGCGCTGGCATATCCCGGCGGCCTTTGGCGGTACGCTTGGCCCGCAACTGGCCGAAGTCGCCGCCCTTCTCGAAATGACCGAAGAAAAAACCGTAGCCGATCTCGTCGCCCATCCGGTGCGCGTTCTGGCCATCGGCTTTGCACCGGGGCAGCCCTATATGGGCATGTTGCCCGAACGCTGGGACATTCCGCGCCAGCAGGAAATCACCGCCTCTGTCCCTGCCGGCGCGCTGGTCGCTGCCGTGCGGCAACTCATCATCTTCACCGCCGAAGCCCCAACCGGCTGGCGCCAGATCGGGCAAACCGCGTTTCGCCCCTACCGCCCAGACGCCGATCAACCTTTCCCGCTGCTGCCCGGTGATGTGCTGCAATTTGCGCCTGTCTCGGCGGAAGAATTCGACCGGATCACGCGCAGCAATAATGATGGGCTGGGCGGCGCACGGCTGGAGGAGGCGCCATGAGCACGCTTTCCATTCACCGCGCTGGCCCGGCCCTGTCGGTGCAGGATTTGGGCCGTTCCGGCACCTTGCGGCTGGGCCTTTCGCGCGGCGGGGCGGCGGATCGACTGGCTTTGCTTGAAGGGGCCGCCCTGCTGGGCCAATCGACACCATGCGCCGCCATCGAAATGGCCGGTATGGGCGGCAGCTTCACCGCCGACACCCCGACCCGGTTCGCACTTACCGGCGCGGCGATGCGCGCCACACTGGATGGCACACCGCTCACCTGGAACGCCAGCCATCTGTTGATGCCCGACGCGCAGCTTGAAATCGGCCCGGCCATTGCCGGAGTTTATGGCTATCTCTGCCTCGCCAGCGGGATTGCCACACCTGAAATCCTTGGTTCGCGGTCTGCACATCTGGGCGCCGGGCTGGGCCATGCGTTGTCTGCAGGCGATACCCTGCCCTTCGGTCCTGACACCTCGCCTGCCGCAGCGCCCCAGCGTCTCAGCCCCGAAGACCGGGTTTCGGGCGGCCTGATCCGCGTCGTCGAAGGCCCGCAAACCAGTCTCTATTCAAGCGAAACTCGCGCCCGTTTTGCCAAAACAGATTTTCGCCGCTCGACCCATGGCAACCGGCAAGGAGTGCGGCTCGACTTTGACGGGGAGCCGTTTCAGGCGACCGACCAGCTTGGCATTGTTTCTGACGTAATCGTGCCGGGCGATATTCAGATGACTGGCGATGGCATTCCCTTCGTGCTTGGCCCGGAATGTCAGACCATCGGCGGCTATCCCCGCATCGGCGCAGTGATCCCGCAGGACCTGCCCAAAATCGCGCAGAGTGCCCCCGGCACCGTTCTGCGGTTCGCTTTCATCTCCCATGAGGAGGCCGACGCGCTCTATCAATCCGAATCCTCCCAGCTACGCACCCTGACGGCAAATGCAGAGCCGATGCACCGCGACCCGCATGACATCGCCGACCTGCTCAGCTATCAACTGATCAGCGGCGTTACGTCCGGCAATGAGCTTGAGGAGGGCTGACCGATGGTCACAAAAGTCGATCTGAATTCCGACATGGGCGAAGGGTTCGGCCCGTGGACAATGGGCGACGATGCCGCACTTTTGAAAATCGTCACCTCCGCCAATATCGCCTGCGGGCTGCACGCCGGTGATCCTGACTGGATGGCGAAAACCATGGCGCTGGCGGTGCAAAACGGTGTTGGCATCGGGGCCCATCCGGGGTTCGATGATCTGCGCGGTTTCGGGCGACGACGGATGAAGCGCAGCGATGCGGAGCTTGCAAATCTCGTCACCTATCAACTGGGCGCCGCACAGGCGATGGCCCGCGCGGCAGGAGGCCATGTCCGGCATTTGAAACTCCACGGTGCCCTCTCGAACATGTGCAGCGAAGATGCGGCAATGGCAAAGGTCTGCTATGAGGCCGCACTCCGCGTTGATCCTGATCTTGTCATCATGGTGTTGGCGGGCACGGCGCAACAAAAAGCGATGGAGGCCATCGGCGGCACATGGGTGGGGGAGATTTTCGCCGATCGCGCCTATAACGACGATGCCACGCTGGTTGACCGTTCGCTCCCCGGTGCCGTGCTGCACGAAGCTGCCGTCGCCGCGCCGCGTATCCTTGCGATGCTGCGTGAAGATGCAATCATCGCCGAATCCGGCAAGCGTATCCCGGCACGGATCAACACCATCTGCTTGCATTCTGACACCCCCGAAGCGGTGGAAATGGCAGGTGAGTTGCGCCGTCTGCTGACCGGGGCAGGGGTTGAAATCACCAAACTCTGAAAGGGAACACTATGGGCCAGCTTGACGGAAAGACCGCCTGGATCACCGGCGGCGGAACCGGCATCGGCGCCGCTGCGGCCACGGCGCTGGCCGACGCGGGCGCGCATGTGATTGTCTCTGGCCGCCGTGCCGAACCGCTTGAAACCGTGGTCGCCACCATCAAAGAGGCGGGCGGAACGGCGCGGGCGCTGACGCTCGACGTCGCCAACTCCGCCGAAGTGCGCGCCGCTGCCGAGCAAATCGGCACCGTCGATATCCTCGTCGCGTCCGCCGGACTCAATACGCCTGATCGTGCGCTGGAAGACCTGAGTGACGACGCATGGGATCATGTCATCAACATCAACCTCAACGGCGTCTTCTACCCTTGCCGCGCCGTGCTGCCCGCCATGCGCGCCGCAGGGGGCGGCCAGGTTATTCTGATCTCAAGCTGGGCCGGGCGGTATGCCACCCGGCTTACCGGGGCCGCCTATAACGCCAGCAAACGCGCCGTCATCGCGCTCTCTGAATCAATCAACGATGAAGACGGCGGCCATGGCATCCGCTCCACCGTGATCATGCCCGGCGAAGTGGCCACCCCGATCATGCAAGCCCGGCCCAATCCGCCATCTGACGCCGAGTTGGCCAAAATGCTACAGGCTGATGATCTCGGCGCCACCGTGCGTTTCGTCGCCGAATTGCCGCCGCGCGCCTGCATCAACGAAGTGCTAATCTCCCCCACATGGAACCGCTTCTATCAGGGCTTTGCCGAGCTTTCGTGAAAGCATTGGCAGGTCTCGATATTGCGGGAAGCTCTTCAAAGGGTTTTAAGCACACCATTGTATTTATTATGTATATGTAGGGCGGTTCGTTTCGTATTTTGGCATAATCGGCGCAAATCTAGATGCGATTTTAATTAGGCTTGCGCGCCCTGCCATAACTTTTGGCCAGAAATTTGTGACCGAGATTCCATAATCGAGTTCACCAAGCACCAAATCATGAGGGCCTGCTTTGGCTTCGAAAAAACTTGCGAAAAGGCGGAACTCCTCCTATTAGCAAGGTATAAATATAATCAAGATTTGTTCATATACAGTGAAAGTGGTCACCATGAAAAAGCTGGGTTTAAGTACCGTTGCATTGACCATGATGGTTCCCACCTTCGCGATGGCTTTGGATTTTGGGGGGCAGTCACCCTTGGCTATGGCGCGGGTCAAATGTCGGGACCGATTTCAGGGAACGTTTCGGAGGCCACGCTCGATTTCCGCTCAACCCTGGCCTTTGACAACAACCTGACGCTTGGGTTCGACGCAAGCGTTGCGCATGTCGACGACCCAGCGACGCGGCACGACGATTTCAACAACACTGCGGCGCGCCTGACCTATCAATTTGGGTCTGGTGCCACTGTTGGTGCGTATATCGAACACACCAACCGAGGCGTGTTCAACGATGAGCTGACATCTTATGGTGTAATCGGCGGCTATAACGAAAGAAACTATCACATCCTTGGGTTTTACGGGGCAAGTAATACAGACGACAGACCAGGCATCACGATCCGAGATTACGGGCTTTCCGCCGGATTTGCGGTCAACGACCATCTCACATTCGCGGCCAACGTGATGCGTTCAGCCCTATCAAATTCGGGAATGCTGAATGGTGATTACGATCTATTCGATCTGGCCGCCAACTATCGAATTAACACTCAGTGGGCCATTTTTGCCGGAATTTCGCACAAAGCCTATAATTTGCCAGTTGTTGCGACGTCGGATACCTACGGCCTGGGGGTGAGCTATGCTCTACCTGCCGGTTCAAATGTCCCGGCAGTGCTCTCGCTTGAGTTAGCGCAAGATCGCATCTCTCCGTCGGGAGGAGCACGGACTTTCAAGCGAAACACGATTCGCGTGGGCGTCACGTTCCCGCTTGGAAAATCCGAGACGACAACGCCACTCAATAGCGCGGCCGGGAAGATAGAGACCCGACGCCATAGCGTTTACGCAATGTCGGATCATTTCGATTATTGATATCTACAACTGCTTGGCGGGTGTGGCCTCACAGCCCGCTGCATATTGCCGCGCATATTGAAGACATGGCTTCCTATCTGGTCATGTTCGGGCTTGATCACCCGCGCCTTCTTATTGAATGACGGATTCGATAAAATCATCCGTACAACGTTTGTCTATGTGGACGGTTACATATCTCGCCCTGCCTGAACGCGGTGAAGGCACTGCCTTATCCACGCCATCGCCGGGCCAGGGCCGGTAGGCATGTCGTGCGCATTAAGTGGGCTCTAAAATATTTGTGATGAAATTAATACTTGCGCTCGGCCCTGCCTCAGGCGTAATCCCGATAGAAATAGTAAGATAACTTGTCGCAACACCCGCCCGCAACGGGCAAGGATGGCAATGCTACCAACATTTATTATCGGGCTGCGCGAAGGGCTGGAAGCTGCGCTGATCGTCGGCATCATTGCCGCATTCCTGCGGCAGCGCGGCCAAGGGCTGTCGCAGATGTGGCTTGGGGTCGGGGCGGCTATCGCCTTGTCGCTCACCGTGGGGGTCGGGCTTGGCCTGATCGAAACCGCCCTGCCGCAAGCCGCACAAGAAGCGATGGAAGCGGTCATCGGCATGGTTGCCGTGATTTTCGTGACCGGCATGATCGTTTGGATGATGCACCACGCGCACGAGTTGAAGCATCATCTTCAGGGGGAATTATCCGAGGCGCTCGGGCGCAGCGGCGTTGCGCTGACCGTCATGGCCTTCCTTGCCGTGCTGCGCGAAGGATTCGAGACAAGCGTCTTCCTGCTCGCCACGTTCTCGGCAGCGCAATCCGGCGCGCTCGCCGCGATCGGCGCGGCCCTTGGGCTGGCGGTTTCGGTCGCAATCGGTTGGGGAATTTACATGGGCGGCGTGCGGCTCAATCTGGCGCGTTTCTTCCGCTGGACCAGCGGCTTCCTGATCCTCGTCGCAGGCGGGTTGGTGATGTCATCCTTGCGCAGCGCGCATGGCGCGGGCTGGTTAATCGCCGGGCAGGCGCAATTGGCCGATCTGGGGTGGCTCATCGCTCCGGGGTCGCTTCAATCGACACTTTTGACCGGGGTTCTGGGCATCCCCGCCGATCCGCGCCTGATCGAGGTGCTGGGCTGGCTCGCTTACCTGATACCGATCACGCTTTATGTCTATTGGCCGCGCAACCATCGCCCGAATGCCCGGCGTACGCGGCAGATTTATGCCGCGCTAACGGTGGGTCTGCTTGCGCTGGCTGCCGGGCTTTTCACACTCTGGCCCGCCCCGAAGCTGGCGCTGGGCCAAAGCGCCGGGTTGATCACGCAACGGCAGAAAACGCCCCTGCCGGGCACAAGCCTCGCACTGTCGCATGGCACGCTCACATTGACGCAGGCCAGTTCGGTGACACGCCTGAACCTTGCCGATACGTCTCTCGTGGAACAGCGCCATCAAGGTGTGAATACGCAATATCATCACTTCACCGCGCAATCCGCCCTGACGGATGCTCCGGCTGACCTTGACCTTGCCACGCTGGCAACACTGAACCATGGGCGCCTGCCCGTGGGCGTGAACCCGGCCCGAAACCCCGGCCCGTTCACCGCACAATGGCAACGGCTCGACAAGATTGATCTATGGACCGCGCAGGATGAGATGCTGGACGCAAAGGGGCGTTCGGATGTCATCCTGACGCTCGCGGACGGCGGATTACAGACCCCGCGCACCCTACGCCTGAGCACCTTGCCCGATGGCACCGCCTTGCATGATTGGTATCTCGACCCGGCCTATGCCGAACACGCGATTCAAACCGCCCGCGCCTTTCATGCCAACCAGATCGAATATCAATTCTGGGCACGCCAACTGCCGCTCGTCCTGTTGGTCGCCGCGCTTCTGCTTGCCATCCGTGCAGGGCAGCAATGGCGTTTCCCCCGCAAACCGAATCTTTCCGCAGCCCGGTCGTCGTGACTCAGCCAGCACCCCAAAGCAGAGAATGAATGAAGGAGTTTTTAATGCTGCGTTCCAGATTGTTCCGGGCAACGACGACGCAAGCCGTCTTCGGGCTAAGCCTTCTCTTGGCGCAAGGTGCTATTGCCGATACCGCCCCGGTCAAGAATGGCGCGTCGCAAATTAGCGTCACCCTGACAGGAGACAATGGCGGGCAATGCGTGCTCGACCATAACAGCGCGGCTGCCGGGCCTGTTACCTTCACCATCACCAATCTTTCAGCCCCCGCAATTTCCGAGTTCGAATTGCAAAGCGGCAGCCGCATTTTTGGCGAAAAGGAAAACCTCGCTCCGGGCCTTCCTGCGTCCACCTTCACCGTGACGCTCGATGGTGGCGAATATCAAATCTATTGCCCCGGCGCAGCCCAGCAGAAGGCCGTGGCCTTCGCCGTCACCGGCAACACAGCCACCCATGCCCAAGGCACTACAGCCGATTTGTTGAACACCGGCACCGAGGGCTATACCCGCTATGTCGACGGCATGGTTGATGCCATGATTGTTGCCGCTACACGGTTGCAAGACGACATCGACAACGGCGATCTTGGCGCGGCTAAAGCCGCCTACGCCAACGCCCGGCCATTCTATGAGCGTATTGAAACGGATGTAGAGGGCTTCTTTCTGCCCGGCTTTGCCCCGACCGACAATGCGGGCAACCTTGATTACCTGATCGACATGCGCGCCTCCAACCTCGATCCAGCAGTGGGCTGGCACGGCTTTCACGCCGTTGAACGCGATCTGTTCGGCGCGGGCAAGATTACCGACGATACCAAGGCACTGGCCGCTGAACTGGTGGCGAATGTCACCAAGCTTGGCACGCTTGCCAAAGGGCTGACCTATCGTCCCGAAGACCTCGCCAATGGCGCGGCGGCGCTGCTTGAGGAGGTGCAAAGCGGCAAGATCACCGGCGAGGAAGAGGCCTTCAGCCATATCGACCTTGTTGATTTCGCAGGCAATGTCGAAGGCGCGCAGCAGGCCTTTGCCTTCTTACAGCCGGGAATTCGGCAGATTGACCCGGACCTCAGCGCCCGCATTGAAGCACAGTTCACCGCCGTGTTGGGAATGCTCGAAGAGTATCGCGACCCGAACGCGCTGGGCGGCTACGTCACCTATACGAATGTGCTGCGCGCGTCCGATGCGGTGAAGCTGAGCAAGGCGATCCAGAATCTGCAAGAACCGCTCGCGCAGATTTCGGAAAAGGTCGCAACCGCCAGCTAATCACGAGGGGATCGTCATGTCCAAAAGCCAGAAAACACCCGCAAACAGCCTCGCCGTGTCACGCCGGGGGCTTCTTCTGGGCGCCGCCGCGGGCGGGGTGGGCGCTGCCCTCCCGCACACGGCCACTGCCGCCAAGGCCGAAGACATGGTCAAGCCCGACCCGATGGAGACCGAATACCCGTTCTATGGCACCGGCGGGCAGGCGGGTATCGCCACCCCTCCACAGCGCCACGCGATGTTCATGAGCTTCGATCTGACCACCGACAAGCGCGGCGATCTTCAGGTGCTGCTGGCGCGCTGGTCGGCGGCGATCGGGCTGATGATGCGCGGCAAAGCGATCAGCGCGGTCGAATCCGATCATGAATATGCGGTCAAGCTCGAAACTGGCGAGGCGCTTGATCTTGGCCCGGCGGGGCTGACGGTGACGGTCGGGCTTGGCCCGCGCGTCTTTGGCCCTGAATACGGGCTGGCGGCGCATCGCCCGCCGCTTATGCGCCCGCTCAAGGCGCTGCCATCGGACGCGCTGCACCCGGAATGGACCGGCGGCGATCTGTCCCTGCAAGCCTGCGCCGAAGATCCACAGGTCGCTTATCACGCCATTCGCGTGCTTTCGCGCATCGCCAAGCGGCTGAACGCCGCCTCCGTGCGCTGGACCGTGATGGGCTTTGGCCGCGCCTCTGCGGGCAAGGGACAGGTAACACCGCGCAATCTTTTCGGGTTCCGCGATGGCACCCGCAACATTCGTGAACCCGCCGCGATGGCGCGGCATGTCTGGCTCAATGACGGCCCCGAGTGGCAGCGCGGCGGCACCTATCAGGTGGCGCGCAAGATCGAGATGCATATCGAGAACTGGGATACCGATCAGGTCAGCGATCAGAACGCAGTGTTCGGTCGCCACAAGGCCACCGGCGCACCGCTGGGCAGCAAGGCGGAATTTGACACCCCCGATTTTGCGAAACGCGACGCGGACGGGAACCCGATGATCCCGGTCAACGCCCATATCCGGCTCGCCGCGCGCGAACACAATGACGGCACGCAGATTCTGCGCCGCTCATACAACTACACCGATGGCCTGAATGATGTCGCCCGGCTTGATGCCGGATTGCTGTTCATCAGTTACCAGAACGACCCGGCAAATTTCGAGGCACTGCAAACCAAACTCGGGGCGGCGGACGCGCTCAACGAATATATCACCCATGTCGGCTCGGCGTTGTTTTTCGTACCACCCGCCGCACCTGAAGGGTCGTATCTTGGTGCCCCGCTCTTTGCATAGGCTATGCATCGTTGTGAGTGTCGCAAACATACCGGCGGAATGCATGAACCTGCAAACGCTCCGATAGTCGCCCGACTCAGGTTGTCACTCTGGTCCGCGAACTGCGCCAAAACCGTATTCCTTTGGCGCTAAACAGGACAACAAACGCAAGCAGGATCATCGCCGGATGTGCAGGCCCCAAAAGCTGCCCCCCGACAATCAGGATCAACGCCATTGCGGAAAGCCCAAGGACCTTCACACCGTCCTCAGTGCCACGGAAACCTTCGAAAAGGCTCATTGCGATGGCCAGAAGATACCCCGCCGCAATACAATTGAACACCACAGTCACCGTCTGCCACGCCGTGCCATGCCCGACCAGCGCCGGGTCCCAGCAGAACAGGAACGGCAGGAAATAGGCGGCGATGCCAAGCCGCATCCCGGCCATGCCGGTCGCCCAAGGGCTTGCCTTCGCAATCGCCCCGGCGGCATAGGATGCAATGGCAACCGGCGGCGTGATCATCGACAAAAGACCAAAATAGAAGATGAAAAGATGCGCCGCCATCGGCGCGATTCCCATCCGCACCAAAGCCGGGGCAAGGATGATCGAAAGCACGATATAGACCGCCGCCGTCGGCATCCCCATCCCAAGGAAAATCGCGATAAGCGCCGTCAGAACCAGCATCACGAATATGCCCATCGACTCACCGACATGCGAAAGCGCATTGGTCAGCAAAAAGCCCAGCCCGGTAATGTTGAGCGCCCCAATCACGATCCCGGCGGCGGCACAGATCAACATGATCGGGATAAGCGTGGTTCCTGCCGAATGAAGGATGTTCCAGAACATTCGCGGGCCGGGTATCTTGCGGGTTGCAAGACTGCCCGCGATGATCATTGCCGCCGTCGCCCGTAGCGCCGCAGTGCCGGGCGATGCGCCAGTCCAGAACAGCAGGTAAATGAGATAGGCAAGCGGCAAGATGAAAAGCCAGCCGCTGCGGATGACAACCGAAAACCTTGGAAGTTTCGAGGCGTCGACCGTTTCGATCTTCAACCGGGCGGCGATGGCATCAATCTGCAAAAACAACACGATATAGTAAATCAGCGCGGGCAAGGCCGCCGCAAAGACCACCTCGCGGTATGGCACCTGTAGAAACTCGGCGATGAGAAACGCCGTCGCGCCCATCACCGGCGGGGCCAGTTGCCCGCCGTTGGAGGCAACGGCCTCGATCCCCGCCGCAGTGTGAGCCGGGAAACCGGACCGCTTCATCAGCGGAATGGTGATAACGCCTGTGGTCATGATATTGGCGATGGTTGAGCCGCTGATCGTGCCAAACAGGCTGGAGGCCACAACCGCAACCTTGGCCGGGCCACCCCGACGGCGCCCCATTGCCGCCATTGCCAGATCGGTGAAGAAGGTGCTTGCGCCGACCTCGTTCATCGCCGCCCCCAACAGGATGAATGCCAAAACAATGGTGGCTGCCACACCCATTACAACACCGGGTACGCCATTGGTATCATTATAAAGATAAAGGATTAGCCGTGGCGACGCGGTATACGCCCCTTCAAGCAGGCCGGGCAGATGATGTCCGAAAAAAGCATACGCCGCGCAGGCGAACACCACCGCAGTGATCGCCATGCCGCAGGTCCGCCGCAACGCTTCAAGCAACAGCAACAGCCCGATTGCTCCGGGCAGCCATTTCTCCGGCCCGCGCGTAAAGCTGACAAGCCATTCTTCGTGATGCCATCCTCCCCAGGACCAGCAACCAAGCGCGACTGCCGCCAGACAGAGGTTCAACACCGCGCGCCCGCCTTTTCCCGGTTCGGCCAGCAACCCGCAAGCAGCAGCCAGCCCGGTCATGACCGAGAGATAAGAGGCCGAAACGACAGAAAGCCCCAGCAGAAAGGGAACATGAAGCAGCCACAGAATGCCAAGCGCCGGCATGGCAACCAAAACGGCGCTGCGGGCGTGCCTGACGACAGGATCGAACATCCACCTTGTCCTTACACTGGAGAAAGAACAGTCGGGCCGACAGATCGGCCCGACAAAACCCTCAGTCTGCGTTACTTGAGCAACTCGGCCTCATGCGCCGCATTCTTGTCGGTCCAAAGACCCGCCTCCTTGAAGTAACGGATCGCACCGGGATGATAGGGAACCGTGTTCGTGGCTTTGCTCAGCTCATCTTTCGGATTGCGGCGCAACACACCGTAATCTTTTTGCAGCGCGTCCCATTGCTTATAAAGTGCCTTGGTGAGCTTGTAAGCGTCGTCGTCCGAAAGCTTGTCGCTTGCCACCATAAAGACATCGAACCCAAGGACCGACTTTGGTTTATCCACACCGGGGTTGTTCTTGCCGGGCTTTGTCTCGGTGATGTAAAGCCCGCTCATTTGGCTCGACACGAAATCGGTGGTCGCGTTGTCCCCGGTGATGCCAAGCATGACAAGCCCGCCGGGCAAGGTTGCATCCGCCTTACGCGCGAGCGGAATACCAAGCGCAGTGGTCGCGGCGGCAATGCTCTTGTCGGTGACAAGGGCATAGCCTTCGGGCAACCCGCTTACGGTGACCGCCTCGATATCGGTATCCGGGTCAATCCCGCCTGCACGCAGCATAACCTCATTGGCTTTTTTCAACGAAAGGTTGGCGCCCAGAGTAACCGCAACCTTCTTGCCCTTGAGATCGGCAATCGTCTTCATTCCGGAATCGCCGCGCGCGAAGTAAGCATAAGGCAGCGGCCACGCACGTACCAACGCGCGCAGCCCGTCCAACCGGCCCAGCTTCTCGTAAGCGCCCGCCCCGTTATAGGCCAACCCGCTATCAAGCGACGAACTAAGCCCCATGGTAACTTCGCCAGTCTGGATCAGCGGCAGATAAACCGAGGCACCGCCATAAGGCTGTGCAGTGGCATTCACACTGAACTGATCCGAAATCATCTTGGCCACGCCGCCGCCGACAACGTAATACATCGTGCCTTGCGGGTTGGTGCCAATGGTGACCCGCCCCAGATCGGCCCACGCGGGTGCTGCACCACACAGCGCGGTCAATGCGACTGCGCCTGCAAATATCTTGATCCGTTTCATATTGGTATCCTCCCTAGGATGTTTTTTTTGCGCATGAATTGTTTTCTGCGCGGTTCTTTTTGCCCGCCCCCTCCGGGGCAGGCAGTCCGGGTCTTCAGGCGCGCTCAAAGTTCCGCGCGGGTACGTCCGCCTCAACGCGTTTCAGCCCCTCTGAACGCAACGCCTTGCTGCGCGGCGCCGTCGCTTCATAGCTGTCCGGTTCCACACCGAATGGTTTGTCGCCCGTGATCGTCACCCGCTCCATCCGGCGGCGTTGGGGGAAGTAATCATGCACCGCATAGTGATGCACCGACCGGTTATCCCAGAAGACGATCTGATCCGGCTCCCAGCGAACCCGCAGTTGGTATTCGGGCAACTTCGCCTGATCGAACAGCAATTGCAGCACCGCGTCACTTTCCGCCGGTGACATGCCGACAATCCGCGTGGTGAATTGCGGGTTCACATTTATGATCTTGCGCCCGGTCACCGAATGCACCCGCACAACCGGGTGGGTCGGGTTCGGGAACTCATCCTCGATTTTGCGCAGCTTTTGGCGGTCCTCGGGCGAGTTGCCGAACAGCGTGCGAAACGGCTTGAAATCATGCACCGCTTCCAACCCGTAAATCAGTTGCTGTAGCCGGTCGCTCAGCCCTTCATAGGCGCAGGTCATGCTGGAAAACATCGTGTCGCCGCCGATTTCCGGCGCGATCCGGCAACGCAGAATAGTGCCCATCGGCGGGGCGTCACGAAACGTCTCATCGCTGTGCCATACATCGGTCAGCCGCGGCGGGTTCTTGCCGTGGTTGTCCAACACGATAACCGCCGGTTTTTCCTCCATGTTGGGGGAAAACGGATGCACCGAAAGCTCTCCGAACCTCTCCCCGAATGCCATGAATTCTTCGGTCGTGATGTCCTGCTTCTTCAGCACGATAACCTCGTGCTCGGTCAGCGCGCCATGGACGACATCAAACTGCGCGTCGCTCATCGCGTGATGCAGGTCGATATTGCCAATCTCAGCCCCGATATTGGGGTTGATCCGCTGAACGCTCGGCAAATCGGAAACACTCTCTCGTGGCTGTTCTGACATATCTCGTCCTCCTCCAAAGTGACTTAATATCGCGGCTCACGCCTTTGCCGCCTCCAAACGATTTTCCATTCCGTCACGCTCAAAAACGCGGTTGCCGCGCAATAGCGCAATCAGGTTTGCCGGGTCTTCGGGCACCGTATCCCCGCGCCAAGCAACATGTTGATCCGGGCGGGCAATCAACAGCTTGTGGGGATATTGCGCCGCGCTCTCCTCTGCCGTCAGGTCAAGCACCACAAACGGCACCCCCTGTTCGGTGGCGGCATTTTCAAGCGTGCTCACATCAATCGCCAGATCAAACCGCAGCAAACTGTAACCGGCACCCAGCACGTCATAGAGCGAGCGGCCATCCGACAGCCAAACATGCGGCACCCGGCACCCCGGCACGGTGGAAGGCGTGTAATCCGCCATCGAATACCCCGGCGCCTCAACCCCATCATACGCGATAAGGGGGCTGGCATCGTAATAGTAGCCAAAGTTCAACCCGGCACAGCAATATTGCTGCACGTTAAGGTCATAAGCCCGCTGCCCCAGTTCCGCGCGGGCGGCATCACCCTCCGGCCCCGCCGCTTCGATGTTGCCGGGCACGCTGCGGCGCTGGCTGGCCATCTGGTGCGCGTGGTTCATCGCAAAATGACTCACCTGTTCGGTAATTGGCTGGCGCTCCGCCTCGTGCGCCTCAAGGATGGCGTAAGGTGCCCACCCATCCAGATGCGCAGCCAGCAACCACGCAAGGTTTGCCGCATCGGCAATCCCGGCATTCATGCCATAGCCCGCGTAAGGCACCCAGATATGCGCGGCATCACCGCAAACAAATATCCGGTCCTTGCGGAAGCGGTTGGCCACTAACCGGCGTCCGAACCAATCTTCGTTGCTGACAACTTCGTATTCGAACTCCGGGCCAACCCCGATGATTTGCCGGATCGACAGGTCGCGATCGACCGCATCAAAATCCGCCTCCTCTTCGCGCAGATAATTGTGGACCAGCCAAAGCTCCTTGCCGTCGATGGAATAGATATTACCGCTGCGCCGTAGATTGAGCGAAAACATCGACCACGCAGGCGGCACCTGCATCATGCCGATCAACTGCGGCGCGCGGATCAGCGTGGACTGCACCCGCTGGACAACCGCATCGCCCTCGAATTTCGCGCCGATCGTCTTGCGCACCATCGAGCGCCCACCGTCGCACCCGACCAGAAAACGCGCCCGCAATGTGCGGGTCTCGCCGGTGTCGAGATCACGCAAACGCGCCGCTGCGCCCTGCCCATCCTGAGACACCTCTTCAACCACCGTGCGGTTGAAAACCTCCAGTCCGGGCATTTGCTCGGCATGGCTGAACAGTACCGGCTCCAGATAAATCTGGTTGATCCGGTGCGGCGGTTCCGGCGTCGGCCATCCGGTGTCGGGGCCGTCCGTGGCGGTAAAGCGGTCCTGCCGCGCCGGGATATGGATGCGGGTCAGCTCCGGCCCGGTTGTTGTCAGCCGATAAGACACATCATGCGGATAATCCGGTGGCAAACCTGTATCGCGCACAGCGGATGCCACACCAAGGCGGCGGAAAATTTCCATTGAACGCGCGGCAACATGGTTGCACTTCACGCTTGGCGGTTCGCCCCGCTCGCGCGATTCCACCACCACAACGTCAACACCGCGCCAAGCCAGATCCATCGCCAGCGTCAGCCCGACCGGCCCGGCCCCGACGATAAGAACAGACGTGTCAAAAGCCGTGCTCATGGCTTGGCCCCCTGTGCCTTTCCGCGCAAACGCGGGGACATGATTATCTTGAACGGGTCGGGCACCTGCCCGATTGGAACCTCCACCAGCGCCGGAACACCGGCGGCCAGTGCCTTTTCCAATACCTGGCGAAGCGCCTCTGGGGTCTCGGCCCGATAAGCCGCCACCCCGAAGCTTTCGGCAAGCTTGCCAAAGTCCGGGTTGCGCAGATCGGTGGCAATCACCCGGTTGTCGTAAAGCTCGCGCTGCATCCGCTGCACGTTGCCGAACGCGCCATCGTTGAACACCACACCAACCAGCGGAATATTATGCTGCGCCGCCGTCGCCAGTTCCTGCACGGTGAACATGAATCCACCGTCCCCGGCGATAGAGACAACCGGCGTGCCCGGTCGCGCGTCCTGCACGCCAAGTGCGGTGGCATAGCCCCAACCCAGCGTGCCCTGATAGCCTGAGCAAATATAGCTGCGCGGGTGATAAACCGGGTACGCAAAGCGTGAAACATAGCCAACCTGCGTCAGGTCATCGACCAGAACACCGTCTTCGCCCAGCGCATCCCGGATCGCGCCGAGATAGGAAATTTGCGGCTCAAGATAGGCCATATCCTGCCGCCCTCCCTCCCGGCTTCGGGCGATTTCCTCTGCACGGTCAACCGGCCTGGCCCCGATCCGTGCCAGCTCCGCTCGCAGTTTCGGCACCGCTTGCCCGGCATCGCCGTGGATCGGCACATCGGCCTTTTGAATAATCCCAAGCTGTACCGCGTCCACGTCGATGCGGATGAATTTCATCGCCGCATCAACGCCCCATTGCTGCACCGGCATTTGCAACCGCGTGCCGATCCCGATCACGAGATCACAGTCGCGCCAGTAACGGTAAGCCATCGGCAGCGTCAGGCTTAGCGGGTTGCGGTCATCCATCACGCCCCGCCCCATGCGGTAGGAATAGACCGGCGCGCCGGTCTCCTCGGCCAGTGCGGTAATGTCTTCCGCCGCATCCAATGCCCCGCCACCGACAATGATCATCGGCCGCTTTGCCGCCGCGATAAGACGGGCGGCATCGGCAATTGCGCCGGCATCGGGTGCGACACCTCGCGCGGGCGGCAGCGGTTCCGCCACGCCGAAGCTTCCCTTGGCGGCAAGAATATCCGGCGGAATTTCCAGTGCGACAGGCCGCGGGCGCCCGTCCGTCAATGCATGGATGGCGCGGGCAAGATCATCTGCGGCCTGTTCTGGCTGCTCGACACGTTTGGCGCTTTTGGTCAGCCGCTCAAGAATGCCGGATTGATCGGGAATTTCATGCAGCAAGCCGAACCCCTTGCCAATCGCACCCGAAGGAAGCTGACCCGAAAGGCACAACACCGGCGCATTGGCCGAATACGCCGTGGCGAGCGCCGCCGTGGTGTTCAACACCCCCGGCCCCGGCACGACGCTGTAAACCGAAGGCTTGCCCGTCGCCATCGCGGCGCCCAGCGCCATGTAGGCTGCACCTTGCTCGTGGCGGGTATGGATCGCGCGGATATTGTCGCCCGCATCATAAACCGCATTGAAGAACCAGTCGTTCTGAACTCCCGGCAAGCAATAGAGCGTTGTCAGATCATGCGCGCAAAGCGTTTCCACCACGGCATTTCCACAGGTCCGCTTGGCCAGATCAGTATTTTCGAAATCGCCCATTCGCCCCTCCAATTGTGATGATACGGGCAATCCACTTTGTCCGATTATCAGACATTCGCCGAGCATCTTATGCAAAATGCTAGGGCAATCCTAAAGGTAGGTCAATAATTCATTTAACATGTTATCAATAAATGCTAAGGTAAACACTCTATCAGCTTCAAAATGGCGAAGCGGTTTGCAACCAATCCACAATGTCTATTAATTGGACACAAGTCAAAAAGGGCCAACCATGCAACGCATTGCGCAACGGGACACCAAGAATGACACATCCGGTAGCCTGTATCGTGCATCCGTGTTGCTACGTGAGGTTGCGGCGGCGGGCGAAGAAGGCTGCGCCGTGGCTGAACTTGTCGCGCGCAGCGGTATGGCACGGCCAACGGTTTACCGGGTCTGCGCAATGCTTCAGGAACTGGGCTGGTTAGAGCGAAACCCCGAATCACGCCGCTTCACCCTTGGCTCGGATCTGGCCATTCTCGGGCTTGCGGCACAGCAACGGCACCCGCTGGAAAGCATCGCCCGGCCAGTTCTGGAAGATCTGAGCCAGAACATCGAACAAACCATCTATTTTCTCGGGCGGCGCGGCAATGAAGCTGTCTGCCTTGCCCGTGTCGATGGGCGCGGCCCGGTCCGCACCTTGCTGCTTGAGGTTGGAATGCGATGGCCACTGGGGCGCGGCGCGGCTGGCATGGCGATCCTTGCCGGTCTACCCGATGATCAAATCGAAACAGTGATTGCGAAAAACCTGCCATTCCTCAAAACCGAAACCGAAGCGCAACTGCGCGCACGGGTAAAGAAAACCCGCGCAGTCGGCCATGCTTACCATCGCGGTCTTATCTTGCCGGGGATGGTTGGCATCGGCGCGGCAGTGCATGACCCTGCGGGGAACCCGGTTGCCTCGGTCAGCTGCTCTTATGTCGCGGACTGGATGGATGACACGGCGCAGGCCCGCTGCACACAAGCAATTCTCGACACCGCCGCCACAATTTCCGCGCGTCTTGCTACCGCGTGATCTCGGCAGGGTGTTTCATTTTTCAATCGGTAAAGTCCTTTTCTGCCTCCGCCGCCCGCGCCGCGGCCCGGCGCTGCTGGCGCTTGGGTGCTGCCACGCCCATCCACCAGATCGACGCCACAGCACAGACCAGCAACACAAGCGCAATCGGATTGTGTTGTAGCGCAAACAGGTTGCCCCGCGTCAGAGTGAGCGACTGAGCCAGCGAAACCTCGAACCGCGGCCCGAGGAAAAAAGCGATGATAAACACGACCACCGGATACCCATATGTCGTCATCACATAGCCCAACCCGGCAAAAACCAGCATCACCGCAACCCCGAAAAGCCCGCCAGACGCCATCGAAACCCCGACGATGCACAACAAGATCGCCGCCGAAAAGATGACCGATTCCGGCGCCTTGATCACACGGGTCCAAAGCCGCAGGCCAAACTGCCCAACCAGAAGATTCATCACATTCGCCATCAGCATCGCACCGAACAGCCCATAGATCAGCCGCCCTTGTTGATGAAACAGAAGCGGCCCCGGCTGAATTCCGTGGATGATAAACGCCGAGATAATCAGAGCGGCACTAACACTGCCGGGGATACCCAAGGTGAGCAACGGAATCAGGTTGGCACCCACCACCGCAGAGTTGGCCGATTCCGCCGCGGCAATCCCGTGCAAATTGCCCTTGCCGAAGCTTTCCGGGTCGTCCGAGGTTTGCTTGGCCGACGCATAAGACATGAACGCCGCAGCCGTTGAACCAATCCCCGGCAAGGCGCCCAGAAATGTTCCGATAACCGCGCCGCGCAGCATGGTGAACCGGCAGGCCCAGTATTCGACAAAGCTGACGCGCCGGTCAGCCGGGTCGCCGGTTTCCTTGAACTCGATCGTCGCCCCCATGCCGGACCGGCTTGTGGCCAGCCGCCGGAGAATCTCGGAAATCGCCAGCATCCCGATGGCGACCGAAGGCAGCGGCAGACCGTCGTAAAGCTCAAAATAGCCGAAGAAAAGACGCGGCGTGCCATGCTCCGGCTCTAACCCCACCATTGCACAAAGCAGGCCAGCCGCCGCCGCGATGATCCCCTTGGGGATCGAATCGCCGATCAAACCGGCCAGCACGGAAAACGCCAAGATCATCAGCGCAAATATCTCGATCGGCCCCATTTTCAGGGCCAGAACCGCAAGCAAAGGCGAGACGGTGATAAGCACGATGTCGCTGAACGTGTCGCCGGTAACAGACGAAAACAGCGCCATCTTCATCGCTTTTTCGGGTTTGCCCTGCCGGGCAAGCGCGTGGCCATCAAGTGCGGTGGCGGCGGCATCCGGCGTGCCCGGTGTATTGATCAGCACCGCCGGCACCGCGCCACCAACCAACCCGCCCTTGTTGACCCCGACAAGAAAGGCAATCGCGGGCAGGGCGTTCATCCCGAAGGTAAACGGAATGGCAACCGCCATCGCCATAACCGGGCCGATCCCCGGCACAGCGCCAATCAACTGCCCCAGCGTGACACCGGCCAGAACGAAGAAAAGATTGACGAGATTGAATGCATCGCCGAACCCGGCAAGAATGGTTGAAAGGTCCAGCATGGCCGCTATCCCGGCAACGGGCGGTGAAGCAACACTTCCACCGCGAACCAGATCAGCGTCGGCACACCCGCCACCCCAAGCAGCAGCCAGAACCAGCGCCGCTCACCGATCAGCACCATGATCACCAGCGCCAGAAACGGCGCAACATAAAGAAACCCAAAGAGCGAAACGATAAAGACGCCCAGCGCAATCACGCCCATATACATCGCCGCCTGCAATGTTTGCCGCGGGTCTTCTCTTTCGTGCCCGGTCGGAAACAGGGCAAGCCATATCCCACAGAGAAAAAGAACCGCCGCCATGGCGTTCGGCACGGTATCAGGCTTCAGCCAGCCATAATCGAATGAATCGGTCTGGCGCGGAATGACGATGAAATAGAGCAACAGACCAAAGCCGACGAAAAGCAGGCCTTCGATGCGTTTGGCAAAGCCGGTCACGTTGCGCTCCTCCTCATTCGGCCCACCAATCGCGACTGGTGGGCCATTCTATGCAACATCCGCTCTGGTCAGTTCGCCAAAAGCTTCTTGAACCGCTCAAGGCCGCGCGTGAACGATTCCCTTGTCCCTTCCGGGCCGAGATTGCGCACATCGGTCTTCAGCGCGTTTTGCACCGCTGTCTTTACCTCGTCTGATTGAATCGCCGTATCCAGCGCCTTGACCAGCGCGGATTTCACGTTCTCCGGCAACCCCTTAGGCGCCGCAAAATAGAAGTAGGGATCAACCGCAACATCATAACCCTGTTCAATCAGCGTCGGAACATCGGGGGCATAGTTGTGGCGTGTCTCGTTGGCGCTGGCCAACAGTTTGACATCACCGCTTTCGATATAGGGAATCTGGTTTCCTGCGGTAAACGCCGCGCCAGCCTGCCCACCCAATATCATCTGGATCTGCTCCGAGCTGCTCTTGGTCGCCAGAGGCACCAAACCAGCGTCGCTTTGCGAGTTGATGCTGCGCATGATCAACTCTTGGGTCTTTGCATCAAACGCCACGTTGATACCGCCCTGCTTCTTCGATGCGGCCACCAGCTCATCGACGTTGTTGTAGGGTGCGCTGGCGGGCGCGATCAACGCAAGCTGTGCGTTGGTGACGGTGCCAAGGTAGTCAAAACTGTCAACGGTGAAAGGCAGCTGATCTCCCCGCTGAATCAGGTTGATAATCACCGGGATATTCACGCCAAGCCCGATGACCGAGCC
Organism: Aquicoccus sp. G2-2; assembly: GCF_034555965.1. Classification (GTDB taxonomy): domain Bacteria; phylum Pseudomonadota; class Alphaproteobacteria; order Rhodobacterales; family Rhodobacteraceae; genus JAYDCK01. The sequence goes on along the minus strand of NZ_JAYDCK010000003.1, from coordinate 3,014,181 downwards.
ATCCGCCGGGGCTACGGAAATGCCGGTGAACATCGCGATACCGCCACCACCCGGCTTGTTCTCGACAACGACATTCCAACCGGTCTGCTCGGCAAGTGCCTTGCCCACGATCCGGCCAAGCGTATCGGTTTCACCACCGGCACCAAAGCCGATCTGCAAGTTGAGCGGCCCCGAGGGCGCCCAGTCTTCCGCCTGTGCGGTGGCACTAAATGCCATCGTGGCCGCCATGGCGGCACCGGCGATTAAGGTCTTGAGTTTCATTTCTTTTCTCCCATAAATTTTTTTGTAGCCGCTTTTTTATGTGACCTGCTTGATTCTGGCGGTCGGCGGCAACGTACCGGCAGGCTTCTTATCGTGGCATGCTGAGGCGATGCGTTCGCACATGTCAATAAATTGGCTGCGCTCCTGCGGCGTCAATGCATCATCAATCGTAGCGCAGAACCGTTCAACGTCCGGCAGGTTTTTCTCAAACAGCGCCCGCCCCTCAGGGGTTAGATGAAACAGCTTTGAGCGCCGATCCTTGCTGCCTTGCTCTACATGGATCAAGCGGCGGCTCTGCAACACGGCCAGCGCGCGGCTCACCTGCGCCTGCTGCATCCGGCAAAACGACACGATCTCTTTCTGCGGCACCGGCCCGCGTTCCGCCAGCGCCACGCAGATCCGCCATTCCAACAAGCTCAGATCCCCGCGCACAGCCAAAACCTCGCCCAGATCCGCACGCACCATCTGCGCCAGCCGCTGCGTGGCCACCGCCACGGCGCTAGCGCCGAGCGGAACATGATCGAGTCCAAGATGGTCGTTACTCATCCCAAGAACCTCAGCCCCCTGCTTGCAAGAAAACGCTATCTGATGAATATTAACATGACAAGTTATATTAACTTTTCAATCTGCGCAGGACCAGGACCGGCATGTTTGCACGCTTCAACACCGGCCTGCCCGCGAACAAGGCAGGCATCCATCGGTGCCAATGTCGGCGTCGCCCGAATATGGCGATGCCGTTGCACGGCGCAGCTGATCCTTTTCTGGAGATCCCCGAATAATGCTCATCGACATGCACACCCATATGCTCAGCAAACGCTGGATGGACCTTCTGGCCAGCCACGGCGGCCCCCGCCTTGCCGTGACCAAAACTTCGCAAGGCCGCACCTGCATCGCCCAAGACGGCGCACCGTTCATGACGCCAATGCCGGGGCATTTCGATCTTGGGTTGCGGATCGAACACATGGATCGTTGGAAGATTGATCTGGCGATCCTCTCGTTGACCTGTCCCAATGTCTATTTCGGGGATAGTGAAACCAGCCGCCGCGCGGCACAGCTTTCCAATGAGGATATGGCCGACGCGCAGGCACAGCATCCGGACCGCCTGCGCTGGCTGGCCTCCTTGCCTTGGGAACACCCCGAAGCGGCGGTGGCCGAACTGGCTCGCGCCCGCGCCGATGGTGCCATCGGGGTGATGGTGTTGGCCAATATCAACGGCCGCCCCCTGACCGACCCTGCCTTCGCTCCGGTCTGGGCCGCTATCGACGCCGCTGCCCTTCCTGTGCTGATCCATCCCGCCGCCCCCGGGTGCGGCACAAATGGACCTGCGGCGTCACGATTTGACCGCCGCTGTCGGCTTCATGATGGATACAACGCTGGCCTTCGCGCGGATCTTCTATGATGGCTTTCTCGATCGCTATCCAAATCTCAAGCTGATCTCGCCTCATGCGGGCGGCACCCTGCCCTATGTGATGAGCCGTCTTGATCGCTGTTTCGAGATAATCCCGGCCTGCCGAGAAGACACCGAAACGCCACCCGGCGAACAAGCGCGGCGCGTCTGGTATGATGCCCAAACCTACTCCGCCGCGCCAATGCGCATGTGCATCGAGATAGCAGGCGCTGATCGGGTCATGTTCGGTTCGGACTTTCCGCACAACATCGGTGATACCGAAGGGTTCCTCGCCAACATCGACACCCTGCCACCAGAACAGGCCAGACAAGTGCGTCATGAAACCGCAGAGGCGCTGTTTGGGCTGTGATTGCGCCCAAGAATGGCATTTTCCGGGGCGCCCGAATCGATGCATCATCGCGCGGCCTGCCAAAGGAATATGAAAAAGGGGCAAGCGTTTACCAAGCTAGCCCCAGAAAACCAAAGCTGAATGGCTGAACGCTAGGCCGAGGCATATCCAACGACGAGAGAGCTTACCGGGGTTGCGGAAGCCTTTCGAGAGTATCATATTGTTTGTGATTTCATAACTTTGGCATAGCGCGTACCGTTGAGCACACAGCTTGGCGAAACCACCGCGCAAGCTGTCATCCTTTCGTCTGTAGAATCGCAAGGAAACCCGCCATGGCCACGCCACTCAACCTGCATGTTCCCGAACCCGAGGTCCGCCCCGGTGGGGTGCCGGATTTCTCCAATGTCCATATCGCCCCTGCGGGGGAGGTGGCCCGCCCGCCCATAGATGTTGACCCGCGCGACATCCGGGATATGGCATTTTCCGTCATCCGCGTTCTGAACCGCGAGGGAGAGGCCGTCGGCCCATGGGCCGGTGCGTTAAGTGATGAGCAGCTGATGGAGGGGATGCACCACATGATGCTGCTGCGCGCGCTGGATGCGCGGATGATTATCGCACAGCGCCAAGGCAAGACATCGTTCTATATTCAGCATCTGGGCGAAGAAGCTGTCAGCACCGCCTTTCGCAAGGTGCTGAAACAAGGTGACATGAATTTCGCAACCTACCGGCAGGCGGGGTTGCTGATCGCGGATGATTATCCACTGGAAACGATGATCAACCAGATTTACGCGAATTCCGAAGACCCGATGAAAGGGCGGCAATTGCCAACGCTCTATTCGGTGCGCGAAAAGGGGTTCTTTACCTTGTCGGGCAATCTGGCAACGCAGTTCCCGCAGGCGGTTGGCTGGGCCATGGCGTCGGCCATCAAAGGCGAGACCAACATTGCGGCCGGTTGGATCGGCGATGGTTCCACCGCCGAAAGCGATTTTCACGCCGGGCTGGTATTTGCCTCGACGTTCAAGGCACCTGTGGTGCTCAACGTGGTCAACAACCAATGGGCGATTTCCACCTTTCAGGGCATCGCGCGCGGTGGGGCGGGCACCTTTGCGGCGCGGGGGCTGGGCTATGGCATTCCGTCGCTCAGGGTGGATGGCAATGATTACCTTGCGGTTTATGCGGTCGGGTTGTGGGCGGCAGAACGGGCGCGGCAGAACCTTGGCCCAACACTGATTGAATATGTGACCTATCGCGCCGGGGCGCATTCCACCTCCGACGACCCCAGCGCCTATCGCCCGAAAGAAGAATCCGCCGCGTGGCCGCTTGGCGATCCGGTGATCCGGCTCAAGGCGCATCTGGTTGCCAAGGGGGTCTGGAGCGAAGACCGTCATGCGCAGCTTGAAGCAGAGATGCTCGACACGGTGATTGCAGCGCAAAGGAAGGCAGAGGCCAATGGCACCATGCATTCCGATAACCGCCCCTCGGCGCGCGACATGTTCGAAGGGGTCTATGCCGAAATGCCGCCACACCTGCGACGGCAGCGTCAGGAATCGGGGGTTTAGGCATGGCACGCATGACGATGATTCAGGCGATCCGCGATGGCATGGATGTCGCAATGGGGCGCGATGAGACGGTCGTGGTTTATGGCGAGGACGTGGGTTATTTCGGCGGGGTGTTTCGCGCCACACAAGGGTTGCAGGAAAAATATGGCCGCAGCCGCTGCTTCGATGCGCCAATCAGCGAAAGCGGCATCGTCGGAACCGCCATCGGTATGGCGGCGAACGGGCTGCGCCCTTGCGTCGAGATTCAGTTCGCCGATTACATGTATCCCGCCTATGATCAGATCACTCAGGAAGCCGCGCGCATCCGCTACCGCTCGAATGCGGATTTCACCTGCCCGATGGTTGTTCGAATGCCAACCGGCGGCGGTATCTTTGGCGGGCAGACACACAGCCAAAGCCCCGAGGCGCTGTTCACCCATGTGGCGGGCCTCAAGGTGGTCGTCCCCAGCAACCCGCATGACGCCAAGGGGCTGTTGATTGCCGCCATCGAAGACCCCGACCCGGTGATATTTCTGGAACCCAAGCGGCTTTATAACGGCCCGTTCGATGGCCATTATGAGCGCCCGGTAACCAGCTGGGGCAAGCACCCGGATGGTGAGGTGCCCGAGGAGCATTTCACCGTGCCGCTGGGGCAGGCCAAGGTCAAGCGAGAGGGCCGCGATGTGACCGTTCTTGCCTATGGCACGATGGTGCATGTCGCGCTGGCCGCCGCCGATGACACCGGCATTGATGCCGAGGTAATCGACCTGCGCACGCTGCTGCCCTATGATCTGGACGCGATCACCACTTCGGTGCGCAAGACCGGGCGCTGCGTGATCGTGCATGAGGCAACGCTGACCTCCGGCTTTGGCGCGGAACTGGCCGCCTTGGTGGCCGAGCATTGCTTTTATCATCTGGAAGCTCCGGTTCGCCGTGTGGCGGGCTGGGATACGCCTTACCCTCATGCGCAAGAATGGGATTACTTTCCCGGCCCCGCCCGTGTTGGCGCGGCCCTGACCGAAACGATGGAGGCCTGAGCCATGGGCCAGCATACAATCAAGGTGCCGGATGTCGGTGAAGGGATCGCCGAGGTGGAACTGGCGGAATGGCATGTCGCGGTTGGCGATGTGGTGCGCGAGGATCAGGTGCTGGCAGCGGTGATGACGGACAAGGCAACGGTTGAAATCCCGTCGCCGTCTGATGGCACCGTGCTTTGGCTTGGCGCCGCACCCGGTGACAAGATGGCCGTGAAATCACCGTTGATCCGGTTGGAAGTGGCAGGGGAAGGAAACACCGAAACCGTCGCAGAGGTTTCTGATGCCGATGCGCCCGCCGCAGAGACGCCAACAGATGTGCCGCCTGAGCCTTCTGTTGAAACACCTCCGAAGGGCACGCCAAAGGAGCCAGACACCCGGCCTCTCCCGGCGGCGTCGCCCGCGCCGGGAAATGCGCATCTGCCGCGCCCGGAGGGGAAAAACCATTGGCGGCCCCGTCGGTCCGGGCAAGGGCGCGCGACGCGGGGATAGATTTGCGCCGCGTTGTCGGCAGCGGCCCGGCCGGGCGGATTGTTCATGCGGATATTGATCGGCTGGAGGTTGCGCCGGACGGCATGGCACCTGCGGCGGGCTATCAGCGCAATACCTCGGTTGAGCGGATCAAGGTGATCGGGCTGCGCCGCAAGATCGCGGAACGTATGGCGCAAGCCAACGCAAGAATTGCCCATATCACCTATGTCGAGGAAATCGACGTGACCGCGCTGGAAGATTTGCGGGCAAACCTCAACAAGGCGCGCCGCGACGATCAGCCAAAGCTGACGTTGTTGCCATTCCTCATGCGGGCAATGGTGCGCGCGATTGCCGATCAACCGCATCTGAATGCACATTACGATGATGAGGCTGGCTTTGTTGAACAAAGCGGCGGTGTGCATATCGGTATCGCGGCGCAAACCGGTGCGGGGCTGATGGTGCCGGTCGTGCGCCACGCCGAGGCACGTGATCTCTGGGGCTGCGCGGGCGAGTTGAACCGCGTCAGCGAGGCGGCGAAGGCAGGCAGTGCCACGCGCGATGAATTGTCCGGCTCGACCATTACGATCACGTCGCTCGGGGCGTTGGGTGGTATCACCAGCACGCCAATCATCAATCACCCCGAAGTGGCGATTATCGGGGTCAACAAGATGGCCACGCGCCCGGTCTGGGATGGCAGCCAATTTGTGCCGCGCAAGATGATGAACCTGTCGTCAAGCTTTGACCATCGGGTGATTGATGGCTGGGACGCGGCGGTATTTGTCCAGAAGATCAAGACATTGCTTGAAACGCCTGCCCTGATCTTTGTCGAAAGGTGAACCGATGAAGGCTATTTCCTGCAAGCTTCTGGTGGTTGGTGCCGGCCCCGGCGGTTACGTCTGTGCAATCCGCGCTGGGCAACTTGGCGTCGACACGGTGATTGTCGATCCCGCGCGGCCGGGTGGAACCTGTCTCAATGTCGGGTGCATCCCCTCCAAGGCGCTGATCCATGCGGCGGATGAATTCGCGGCGGTGAGCGCGCACGCGACAGAGAGCATGCTTGGCATCAGCGCGAAAAGCCCACAGATCAATCTGGCGCAGACAATGGAATGGAAAGACGCCATCGTGGCGCGCCTGACCACTGGCGTCAGCGGGTTGCTGAAAAAGGCGGGCGTAAAGCGCGTCGCCGGGCGCGCGGAATTCCGCGATGGCCGCACGGTTGCGGTTGAAACCGATACCGGCGAACAGATCATCTATGCCGACAATGTGGTAATCGCCACCGGCTCTGCCCCTGTGGCCCTGCCTGCGTTGCCGTTTGGCGGGCGGGTGATTTCGTCCACCGATGCCTTGGCCCTGACCGAGGTGCCGACAAGCCTTGCTGTTGTCGGCGGCGGCTATATCGGACTGGAACTGGGCACCGCATTCGCCAAGCTTGGCGCGAAGGTCACGGTGATCGAAGCGGCCCCGCGCATTTTGCCGCAATATGACGCCGAATTGACCCGCCCGGTGATGAAGCGGCTGAAAGAGATCGGCATGAAGGTGCTGAACGATACACGTGCAATCGGGCTGAATGACAAGGGCGCGTTGCATATTGACGGCCCCGACGGTGAAGCCCGTTTGAAAGCGGACAAGGTGTTGGTAACGGTTGGGCGCAAACCTGTGACAGACGGCTGGGGGCGCGAGGAGCTGGCGTTGGAAATGGATGGCCCCTATCTGCGCATTGACCAGAAATGCCAAACCGCGATGCGCGGTATCTATGCCATCGGTGATGTCACCGGGGAGCCAATGCTGGCGCACCGGGCCATGGCGCAAGGCGATCTGGTCGCGCGCGTGATTGCCGGGCAAAAACTGCAATGGGACAAGCAGGCCATTCCGGCGGTGTGTTTTACCGATCCCGAGATTGTCACGGTCGGCCTGTCCCCCGAGCAGGCCCGCGATGCCGGGCACGAGATCAAGTCCGGCAATTTCCCGTTCAGCGCCAATGGCCGCGCCATGACCATGCAGGCCGATCAGGGCTTCGTGCGCGTGGTGGCGCGGGCGGATAATCATGTGATTTTGGGAATTCAGGCTGTCGGCAAGGGCGTTTCGGAACTTTCGGCAGCATTTTCCCTAGCGTTGGAAATGCAGGCCCGGCTGGAGGATGTCGCGGCAACCGTCCACGCCCACCCGACCCTGAGCGAGGCGCTGCAAGAGGCAGCGATGGCCGCCCTAGGGCAAACCCTGCACGCCTGACGGCATTTTCGGCATTCTCATTGTGAGAAGACAGCAACATGGTGGCGATAAATTCGCCATGTTGCTCACCAGTCATGATGGTTTGCATCGTGCTTAAAGCACCCATCTTATCCCCGCCTCAAATGCGAAGCGGAACGCTTTGGCGCATGAACCAGAAGATTTTTGTTTCATTTTTATGTGCCTCATGTTCCACTGAGTGAAATTCTTTGTCATCCGGGGCATGTTGGGTCGTATGGAAAAACAGCGGGTCGTATCGGTTCAAACCGTCGGGCGGGCGTCAAGCGTGTTAAGTGCGCTGGCCGCTGGCGACAGTGAAGGCACACGGCTTGCCCGTGTGGCCGAGGCCACGGATCTCGGCAAGGCCACGGTGTCGCGACTGCTCAAGGCGTTGGTCGAGGTCGGCTATGTTGAATGCGACGCGCAGGCCAAGCTTTACCGGTTAGGGTATGATCTGTTCTTGCTCGGCCAATCCGCGCGGCGCTTTCATATCATCGAACTGGCGCGCCACAGCCTTGACCGTCTGGCGGCGGAAACTGGCGATACCGTCTTCTTGTCGGTGCGCGATGGCGATATGGCTCATTGCCTTGACCGGCGCACAGGTTCGTATCCCATTCGCACGCTGACGCTTTCGGTCGGGGACCGGCGGCCGCTTGGCGTGGGGGCCGGATCGCTGGCATTGCTGGCCTTTGAGGACGACGCCGAAATAAGCTCGGTCCTGAACGCCAACAAGGCCGAGCGAACCGATTTCGACCGGTTTGGCGATACCGATCTGCATGAAATGATCGCGGCGGCCCGAAAGCATGGGCACACCTATAACGATGGGCGGATCGTCACCGCGATGAACGCGGTCGGCGTGCCGGTCATGGATATGCAAGGGAGGGTTGCCGCCTCCCTTTCGATTGCGGCCATTCAAGAGCGGATGGACCCGGTGCGCCGTGAGATGATTGCACGTCTTCTGAAGCAGGAAGCGGCCACGCTTCAAGGACTGCTCAAGGAAAGAAGCCGGGGCGGAACGGCCCCTGCCCGGTCCCGTGCGAAGGAAGGCATACAATGACGCAGGCCGCCAATATTGACACTGAAAGGCTGACCGGGTTGTTGCAATTGATGCAACGCATCCGGGCGTTTGAGCAGGCGGCAATCGCCGCGCAAAAGGAAGGTCTGGTTCTGGGCGCAATCCACCCGTCAATCGGACAAGAGGCGGTTGCGGCAGGGATTTGCACCAATCTGGAGCAAGCCGACCTGATGTTATCAACCCACCGCGGGCATGGGCACACGCTGGCCAAGGGCGCGGACCCGTTGGCGATGATGCGTGAACTTTTTGGCCGGGCGGGCGGCACCTGCGGCGGCAAGGGCGGCTCGATGCATATCGCGGATTTCGGCGTCGGCATGTTGGGGGCGAATGGGGTGGTCGGTGCCAACATCCCAATCGCGACAGGGGCGGCGCATGGTTTGAAATTGCAAGGCTCCCGTCAGATCGTCACCTGCATATTCGGCGACGGCGCGGTCAACCGCGGGCCATTTCTCGAAGGGCTGAACTGGGCGCGCGTGTTTGATCTTCCGGTGCTGTTCGTTTGCGAAGATAACGGGTTTTCCGCCACCACACGAACCGCCACCATGACCGGCGGGGCAGGTGCAGGCGCACGGGCGCAAAGCATTGGCATTCCCGCGATCGAAGTCGATGGCAACGATCTGATGGCGGTCGATACCGCAGCGCGCGCCGCCATCAATGATATCCGCGCAGGCATGGGCCCGACGCTGCTACATGCGAAAACCTATCGGATTACCGGCCACACCGCCGTTGATCCGGCCACCTATCGCCCTGCCGAAGAAGTCGAAGCGCAGCAGGCCAACTGCCCCATCGCACGGCTGCAATCCGCACTGACACTCGCGGGGGTCGAAGCGGCTCGTCTTGCGGCCCTGCACACCGAGGCTTTGCACGAAATGACCGATATCGCAGCACAGGCGCAGGCAACCGACTGGCCCGACCCCGCGTTGGCCTATGCCGATGTGCAGGATGTGGGCAACCCCGCCGAAAGGGCATTCTGATGGCGCGCGATACCTATCTGAATGCGGGCCGCCGCGCGGTGATCGAGGAAATGCAACGCGACGATGCCGTCTGGGCGTTGGGCGAAGATCTGGGCCGTGGCGGTGTCTTTGGCCAATACAAGGGCTTGCAGGACATGTTCGGCCCCGCCCGTATCGCCGATACCCCGATTTCCGAAGCGTGCATCATGGGCGCCGCCGTTGGCGCTGCGATGACCGGCACAAGGCCGATAGTCGAGATGCGGTTTTCTGATTTCGCGCTCTGCGCGGTGGACGAGTTGGTAAACCAAGCGGCCAAGGCGCGGTTCATGTTCGGTGGTCAGATGCGCGTGCCGATGGTGGTGCGCGAACCAATCGGCATGTGGCGCTCTTCCGCCGCTCAGCATTCACAGTCGCTTGAGGCGTGGTATGCTCATATTCCGGGGCTGGTCGTGGTTGCCCCGTCAACCCCGGCTGACAATCTGGGTCTTTTGAAATCCGCGATCCGCTGTGACGATCCGGTGGTCTATATGGAACACAAGAACCTGTGGGCGCTTGAAGGCGATGTACCCGAGGGTGAGCATCTTGTCGAACTGGGCCGCGCCGAAGTGGCGCGCGAAGGCGATGCGATCACCATCGTGACATGGTCCGCCATGCGCCACGCCTGTTTGCGCGCCGCTGATGTATTGGCGACCAAGGGCACAGAAGTTGAGGTAATCGACTTGCGCACGCTCTGGCCATGGGACCGCGACGCGGTGTTCGCTTCGGTCCGCCGGACAGGGCGGTTGCTGGTCGTTCACGAGGCGGTCAGCGTTGGCGGTTTCGGAGCGGAAATCGCCGCCAGCGTTGCGGAGGCGTTGCATCACCACCTCAAGGCGCCGGTTCGCCGTCTGGGCGCGCCGCGCATTCCCATCGCATATGCGCCCGCGCTGGAAGACCGCGCGCGAGTCAGCGACGACGCAATTATCAATGCGGTACAGGGCCTGATTGCGCCCCGAACCGTGGCCTGAACCGGCGGTAAGTGCCGCCAAATTACTGAAGGGAGAAAACAGAATGAACTTTGTCAAAACCATAGTATCCGCAGGGGCTGCCCTTGCCATACTCGGCGCGACCGCCGCAGTGGCACAGGAGTACAAGGATGAATACCGCGTCTCGACCGTTGTTCCGGCGCCGTTTCCTTGGGGGCTGGCCGCCGAAAAATGGGCCGAACTGACCAAGGAACGCACAGACGGGCGCATCAAACTCAAAGTTTACCCCGGCGTTCAACTTGTGCAGGGCGACCAGACCCGCGAATTCACCGCTATCCGGCAAGGCGTAATCGACATGGCGGTCGGATCAACGATCAACTGGTCGCCACAGATTACCGAGCTGAACCTGTTTTCGCTGCCGTTCCTGATGCCGGACTACAAGGCGATTGACGCCCTGACCCATGGACCGGTCGGCGACGAGATTTTTGAAATCGTACGCAAGAATGGCGCGGTGCCGCTGGCCTGGGCCGAAAACGGCTTCCGCGAAGTGACCAATTCGGTGCGCCCAATCCATACGCCCGCCGATATGAAAGGGTTGAAACTGCGGGTTGTCGGCTCACCAATCTTCAGTGATATGTTCGATGCTTTCGGCGCCAACCCCACCCAGATGAGCTGGGCAGACGCGCAACCCGCGCTGACAACCGGTGCCGTCGATGGGCAGGAAAACCCGCTGACGATCTATTCGGTCTTGAACATGCAGGATCTGGGACAGAAAAACGTCACCCTGTGGCACTATGTGGCCGATCCGCTGATCTTCGTGGTCAACCCACAGGTCTGGGACAGTTTCACACCCGAGGATCAGAAAATCCTGCGTCAAGCCGCAGTTGATGCCGGCGCTTACGGCGTTGAAGTTGCGCGCAAGGGTCTGACCAAGGATGACGAAAGCCTGATCGACGAGATCAAAGGCCACGGCGTCGATATCGTCACCCTGAACGATACGGAACGTCAGGCCTTCGTCGATGCAACGCGCGACGTCTATGCCAAATGGAAAGAAAAGATCGGAGCCGATCTGGTTGACATGGCCGAAAAATCCATCGCCAACCGCTGACCACGCGCGCCCGAGCTATTTTGGCTCGGGCGCAACCGTCGTGCAGGAGCGACATATGACAGAGATCCCAGACCTGCCGCTGGAAGATGACACCGGCACCGAACACACCATCGTATCTGTTCGCATCGAAGATGCGCTAGGGGCGGCAGCAATGGCGCTGATCTGCCTGATCTCGTTTGGCAACGTGGTCGCGCGCTATGCCACAGATATCTCATTCGCCTTTACCGAAGAGTATTCAGTGTTTCTTCTGGTGTTCATGACATTTGTTGGGGCATCGGCCGGGTTCGCGGCGAACGAACATATCCGCATCACCTTTCTGCGCAAGCGGCTGCCGCCGAAACTCCGCTTTCTGGCCGATGTGGTAAGCTTGCTGGCGACCACGCTGATGTTTTCACTGGTGCTCTATTACGGTATCAAAGTGACCTATTCCGAATGGTATTGGTCAGAGACCACGCCGGGGCTGGGCAATCCCTCCTGGATCTATACGATCTGGATGCCGATCCTGTCGGTGGCAATCCTGCTGCGCGTTTTGGGGCGTGGCTGGGCGGTTCTGATCCGGGGTAAGGGGCGTGCGCAATGATCGCCGCCAATCTGGCGCTTCTGGGCGTTTTTTTTGTGTTGATGATGCTTGGCACCCCGATTGCGGTGGCCTTGGGGTTGGGCGGTGCCCTTGGCGTTTGGTTCGGGCTTGACGCCAACGCGCTGGCAATGATCGGGACCAATACCTATGCCGGGATTGCCAAATATCCGCTGATCGCGATTCCGCTGTTCATTCTGACCGGGGCGGTTTTTGAGCGATCGGGCGTTGCGGCAAGGCTGGTTGAATTTGCGCAATCGCTGATCGGGCCACGCCGGGGCGGGCTGGCTCTGGTGGCTATCGTCGTGTGCATGATCATGGGTGGTATGTCCGGGTCCGGCCCTGCCGATGCGGCGGCCGTGGCCACAGTGATGCTGCCCTCAATGGTCAAGGCGGGCTATCCGCGCGGATTTACGGCCTCGGTCGTCGCCTCATCGGCATCAACCGCGATCCTGATCCCACCCTCAATCGCAATGATCATCTATTCGGTGATCGTGCCGGGAATGGACCTGCGCGCGCTTTTTGCCGCTGGTATGATTCCCGGATTGCTGCTGGGCGTGGCCATCGCGGTGCCCACCGTTCTTTTGAGCCGCCGCCATGATTTTGGTGCCGGAGAGACGCCGCAGCGCGCACCCTTCTGGTCAAGCCTGTGGCGCGCCTTTCCCGGCCTGATGGCACCGGTGATTATCCTTGGCGGCCTGCGCTCAGGCCTGTTCACGCCAACTGAAACGGCGGTGGTTGCCGTGGCTTACGGGCTTTTCGTCGGAACGGTAATCTATCGCACAATGGGATGGCGTGAAATCTATGCCGTGTTGGCCGAAAGCGCGCGTATCTCGGGCGTTCTGATGATTATCCTCTCGCTTGCGGGCCTGTTTGCATGGGCCGGGTCAACCATGGGTGCGTTTTCCGGTGCCGCTGAATGGGTGCTTGGCATCAGCAACAATCAATGGGTAATTCTGACGCTGGTAATGATCTTGATGCTGCTGGCGGGGATGGTGCTCGACGGGGTGTCGATCTACCTGATCACCCTGCCGCTGTTGATGCCCATCGTCGACAGTTTCGGCTGGTCCTATGTCTGGTTCGGGGTGGTGATCGCGATCAATATCGCCATGGGTCAGTTTACCCCGCCAGTGGCGGTAAACCTGATGGTGACCGCCAAAATTGCCGGCGTTCCTATGGAATCGACCTTTCGCTGGGTTGGCTGGCTCTTGCTGGGCATGGCCATCGTGCTGGGCCTGATCATCGCGTTTCCTGAAATCTCGCTCTGGCTGCCACGGCTGCTGGGCTATCGCATCACATGAGGCTGACATGACCGATACCAATGAAATGACCGGCGGTGAAGCACTGGCCCGAACCTTGCTTGCGCATGACGCCGGGCCGATCTTCGGCATGGGCGGGTTTCAGCTTCTGCCGTTTTATGACGCGGCGCGCCGTCTGGGGGTGAACCACCACCTGATCAACGACGAGCGTTGTGGCACATTTGCCGCCGATGCCTATGCCAAGGTTTCGGGCCGTGTCGGACTGGTTGATGCAACGCTGGGGCCGGGGGCGACGAACCTTGTGACCGGGCTGGTCGAGGCATTGAACGCGGGTTCACCCATCGTCGCCATCGTCGGTGATACCCACCGCGATCATTCGTGGAAAAACATGACACAGGAGACTCATCAGGCCGAAATCCTGCGCCCCGCCACCAAGGAGGTGATCCGCGTCGAGGCCGTGCATCGTATCCCCGAATTGCTGGCCCGCGCGTTTCAGGTCGCCACCACGGGCCGCCCCGGCCCTGTCGTGTTGATCGTGCCCGAAGATGTTTGCCACGGCACCTTTGGGTTCACCGGAAGCGATTTTGACGTCGACCCGCGCTACCAATCCGCCCCCGCCTTGCGCTGCCGCCCCGAGGCCGCCGGGCTGGCCGAGGCGGTCGCCTTGTTGGCCACTTCCGAACGCCCGCTGATCCTTGCAGGCGGCGGTGTGCATATCTCGCAGGCTGCCGGAGATCTGACCGCGTTGGCCGAAGCGGCGCAAATTCCGGTCGCCCACACCATGAGCGGCAAGGGCGCTATTGCCTGCACCAACCCGCTATCGGCGGGCCTGTTCGGTCGCTATGACCGGATTGCCAATGACCTTATAGAGCAAAGCGATTGCCTGCTGGTGGTAGGTTGCAAACTCGGAGAGATCGCGACCAAACGCTATACCGTGCCCGCCCCCGGAAAAACCGTGATCCATCTCGATTGCGTGGC